>SLID01000093.1 GCA_007135805.1 Candidatus Omnitrophota bacterium
ATCTTCTCCATAAGGACCTTATGATTCTGCGCGGACCTCTGGTTTTTTTTGTTGAGATGGTATCCCCTGAATATAAAAACAAAGAAGACCGCGAGAAGCCCAACATAATACTGGGGAGAAAGGGCCATAAGAGGACGATGGAGAAATATCATCGCGGCAAGTAAAGATAAGAGTCCCGCGATAACGCCGAGGGAACTCCAAAGGAACATCATGAGGCTTCCCGTAAATATGACCGCGGAAAGTATCATGAACTCAAGGTGCTGTACCTTTCCAGACAAAAGAGGCCCTATCTGGTTGATATTCCAGAGCAACGCCCCAAAAACCAGAAGGGCTAAACAAACAAGGGCATTTTTTACAGAAGTTGGAGTTGTCAGATTGGCCATAAACGCCTAGACTATGGTTTTCTCGGTAGTCTTGTCGAAAAAGTGGACCTTACTCATATCAAAAACAACGTCCATGTCGAGGTTTATCTGGGGGTTCGCGTCCCCTGACGCTTTGGCGATCAGAACGTGTTTCCCGGTATTTAGGTGCAAATACACCTCCGACCCCAGGTGTTCGACGACCTCACAGGTCATGGTAACAACATTTTCCGGGGATGATCCCGACACGGCAAGTTTGTCGTGGATATCTTCGCTTCGTATCCCCATAAGGAGACGTTTCTCAACATATTCATCGAGGATATCCGACATACCCTCGATGATAAGCACTCTGAAATTACCTTCATCAAAATAAAGTTTGCCTTCTTTCTTTATTATCTTACCCTCCATGAAATTCATGGGAGGGACACCTATGAAGCTTGCCACAAACCTGTTCACGGGCCTGTTATAAACATTCTTCGGGGTGTCGATCTGATGTATAACACCGTCTTTCATTACGGCGATCCGTTCTCCCAGGGTCATCGCCTCGACCTGATCATGGGTAACGTATATCATGGTAGACTGCAAACGTATATGAAGCCGGCGAAGTTCCGTACGCATCTGCACTCTCAGCTTAGCGTCGAGATTACTGAGCGGCTCGTCGAACAGGAAAACCAGAGGTTTACGCACTATGGCCCTTCCAACAGCGACTCTTTGGCGCTGTCCACCCGAAAGTTCACGGGGTCTCCTCTTTAAAAGACCCTCCAGGCCCAGTATCCCGGCCGCTTCCTTTACCCTTGTGTCTATTTCATCTTTTGGGTATTTTTTAAGTTTTAACCCGAAGGCCATGTTCTCGTATACCGTCATGTGAGGATACAGGGCATAATTCTGGAACACCATAGCAATATCCCGGTCTTTGGGCGGTACATTGTTGACCTTGCGGTCCCCGATGTACACATTTCCCGAAGTAACTGTCTCAAGCCCGGCGATAAGACGTAAAGAAGTGGATTTACCGCAACCGGAGGGACCCACCAGGACCAGAAATTCCTTGTTATTGACCCCGAAGGTAACATCATCTACCGCTCTTACCCCTCCGGGGAACTCTTTTACGACATTGCTCAAATTTACCTGCGCCATCTTACACCTTTTTCGTACGTTTCATTTCCGGATATCAGCTACCGGAAGTGTACTCTATCAGAGAAACAATGGTCTTTCTGATCTGGTCCCTTTGGACTATCATGTCTATAAGACCGTGCTCTAAAAGGAACTCCGAACTCTGGAACCCCTCGGGAAGATCCTGTTTTATGGTCTGTTTTATGACCCTGGGCCCGGTAAAACCTATCAGAGCTTTAGGTTCCGCCATTATGATATCCCCCAGAGACGCGAAACTGGCCATAACACCGGCCATAGTGGGATTTGTGAGGAGCGAAATAAAAAATCCCCCGTTTCTGTTGAACCTGTCAAGCGCCGCGCTTGTTTTTGCCATCTGCATGAGCGAGTACATCCCCTCGTACATCCTGGCCCCTCCTCCGGAACCAGAGACTATCACAAGAGGTAATTTTTCAGCGTCAGCGAACTCTATAAGACGTGTTATTTTCTCGCCGACCACCGATCCCATGGACCCCATGATAAACCTGGAATCCGTGGCTCCCAGCGCTATTTTTCTCGACTCCACGCAGCATTCTCCTACAACAGCGGCCTCCTTGAGCCCGGTGGCCTTCTGGTCTTTTTTCACCTTCGCGGAATACCCGGTCGGGCCTTTGAACTTGAGAGGGTCCTTACTCGCCATATCTTTGAACATTTCGTAAAAAGACCCCGGATCGGCGATGCTTTCTATTCTCTCGTACGCCCCTATCCTGAAGTGGTAGTCGCATTTGGGGCACACATTACCCGCTTCCTTGAGTTTTTTGTTGTAAATAAGCTCTCCGCACCCGGAACATTTTGTCCAGAGCCCGGCGGCTATATCTTTCTTTTTACTTTTGCGGAATATAGGTTTCCTGGAAAAAAAAGACATCACATTCCTTTGTTTTTAGGTTTTAGCCGGAAAAACTACCCTACTTTATGCTTCTGGTCCCCAAAGCGGTTCATTACTATCCCAGTAAGAAGTTTAGGATAAAAATACGTTGATTTTTGCGGCATCATCTCGCCGCTCTCCGCGACATCGCGAAGTTGGCCTATCTTCGTGGGATTAAGTAAAAAGGCCAGTTTCGCCTTACCTTCCGCGACAAGCCTCCTGGCGTCTTCCGGCGCCTTTACGTAAACTATGTCGCCCTCTTTGGGCTCAAGGGACAATACTTTCTCAAAAACGGCCGAGTGGAGAACACTTACGTCTAGATCCTTCCAGCAGAGGGGTTTATCTTGTATCAGGTTTTTGAGAACTCCTTCGTGGGCTGGTTCTAATAACAGAAATTCTTTTCCGTTGTAAAGACCGTAAATACAACTTTTTTGTTCCCGGCAGCGCATCTCTTTTACAAGCTCGTCAAGACCGCCCATTCGGGTAACGGTGAAATATTCGCCTAGCCTCTCGGATACGTTCTGCCTTTCCAAACCAGGGATATCTTTCAACACCCTGTGAGTTCCTAGAACGGTAAGGTTTTCCGGAGAAGAAATGTCAGCGAGGTATGTCATCACATGGTCAGCGCGTCCATCGTAACCTTCTTCCTGCCGGCACAAGTCCCTGTATGCCCTGGCCACCGCGTACCTATGGTGTCCGTCCGCTATGAAGATCTTCTTCTCTTGCATTGACTGCCTTATACGGGATATCTCCTCATTCCCCGAAACGCGCCAGAGAACGTTCCTTACACCATCGACACTGGTATCAAACACGGGCTCTCCGTCCGTTACTATGCCGTTCAAAATATTCGTAATAACTTTGTCATCCCCGGAATACAGGCCAAAAATGGGACTTAAATTACTTTCGACCTGCCTTATAAGGTTCATGCGGTCTTCTTTTGGTTTTGAAAGTGTATGTTCATGCGGAAGCACCACATCGGGACCCTCCACCTTCATAAGACCTAGAAAACCTGTTCTTGAGCGAGGCTCGCCATAGACCTCATATTCCTGACGGTAAACGTAAAAACAGTCTTCCGGGTCAGTAAACAGAATCCCACGAGAGATCCACTCATCCATGGATCTCCTGGCGCGCACATACTTGTTATCATGCTCGTCGTCACCCGGAAAATCTTTACCCAGTATGAGTCTGACCGAGTTGAACTCGCTCCTCAGATAAAGGTTTTCCCTCATTTCACTGGATATTACGTCGTATGGAGGCGCCAATACCGCCGATAAATCTCCTACGGCCTCAGTGTTGTACAACATACCCCTGAACGGTTTTATATCCGCCATAAGACCAGCCTTCCAAAAACAGTTCCCACAAAAGCCCCGAGCGTATTAAAGATAACATCGACCCCACTCATATGTCTGCTCGGAATAAAGCCTTGAAATATTTCCATTAAGATACCATAAGCCGAAGTGAATATCAACGCAAATGCCATATATCTCATAAAAGGCCAGCGAAGGGACCATTTTACCCCGCACAACATAAGAAAAGCGAAAAAAGCGTAAGCTGAGAAGTGGAAAACCTTGTCAATGTGATGTATCTGGACCGGAGGGGTAACCCCCTTTGGGGAAACAGACAATACAAAAACCGTAAAAGCCCAAAAAGCGGCAGGTATCCAGGCGGAAAATTCCCTGTTTTTAGCTATCCATCTCCAAAATCTTGTACCACTTACTCGGGACAGGAAGCGCAGGATCCGGTTTTGCCACATGGAGTCACCTCGGGACTTTTCTTGTTGTCCTTTTCGGATTTAGTTGAGGTCTTTGCTGAACCTGCGGACGGCTTGTAATCGGTCTGATAAAAACCTTTGCCTTTAAAGATCACACCCGCGCCCATGCTTATGATCCGCATGACGGGGCCCTTACATTCCGGACATTTCTTGACCGGAGGATCAGTCATGTTCTGAAATTTTTCAAACTTATAGGAGCATTTACGGCACTTATACTCATAAGTAGGCATTTTCTCTCCTTTTCACTGATATCATTTGCCCTCCCCGCTCTTGTCATTCGAAGACAAGAACTACGGAAGACAAGCTATGAGAATATCTCCTTTACCTTACTGACAATATTCTTTTTTTTTACAGAACTTTTAGCTCCCATACTTTCCTCAAAATCCTCGAGCAGTTGTTTCTGCCTGGCATTCAGGTTAGAAGGAATAACTACATTAACCTTTACAAGCTGGTCTCCGGTTCCTCGTCCGTCAAGACGCTTTATACCCTTTCCCCTGACCCTGAATATATGTCCTGATTCTGTACCTGCGGGGATAGCGACAGTAACTTCTCCGTCTATGCCCGGCACCTCGATATCGCCTCCCAGGACGAGTTTTGAAAAAGGAACGTCAGCCGCATAGAGAAGATCCTGATCTCTTCGTGAAAAATATTTGTGTTCCCGGACGCGCATGACCACATAAAGGTCTCCCGGGGGACCACCGTTTACACCCGGATCACCTTCTCCCGAAACCCTGAGCCGTATACCCGTGTCGACCCCCGGCGGTATAGTTACCGTTATCTTACGGGTAACTTGCTGCCTTCCTTCTCCAGAACATACCGAGCAGGGCGTTTTTATTACCTCACCCCGTCCTCCGCACATGTCACACGTGGTGGCCACGCTGAAAAAACCCGCCGTTCTGGATATCTGCCCCGACCCTCCGCACCGGGAACAGCTGGTCTTGCCTGTTCCGGGAGCGGCGCCCGTACCGCTGCAGGAAGAACACAAGTCATATTTGCGGACCTTTATTTCTTTTGTTGTACCCTTAACAGCTTCAAGAAAATCTAAAGTGATAGGATATTGCAGATCGTCCCCTCTTCTTGCCGCGTGGGACCTTCTTGACCCGAAATTGAACATCCCATCGAACATACCTCCGAAAGCTCCGCCGAAAACTTCCCTGAAAATATCGGCGGGATCGTGGAAACCGAACCCTCCGGAAGATCCTGACTGGAAAGCGGCTTCTCCGAAACGATCATACCTGTCACGTTTCGCCGGATCGCTGAGAACTTCGTAGGCATGCGACAATTCCTTGAACTTTTCCTCAGCTTCTTTGCTGCCGGGATTTTTGTCGGGATGGTACTTGACCGCCAGCTTCCTATATGCCTTTTTCAACTCGTCAGCGGAAACACCTCTGTCTACACCAAGCACTTCGTAATAATCACTCATATACGCCTTCTGTGGTCCGGTACACTACCCTGATGCATAAACCTCGCCGGGAGGTCCCTCCCGGGCAGGCTGCAACTGTTCTCTCTTCCGGGGCCGCGCCCTGTGAACTCTAC
>SLID01000046.1 GCA_007135805.1 Candidatus Omnitrophota bacterium
AGCTTCGGGACTTTTTAGAAAATTCTCCACCCTGCTTACAAGATCCTTAACGGAAAATGCTTCGCCTACCACCTCGTCCCTTAACCTCACACTGAAAGCCTTCTCAAGACACGAAATAAGCTCGATCCTGCCGAGAGAGTCCACTCCAAGGTCCAGCTCCAAAGAATCCCCGGGATGTATGTCTTTCTTTATGTCGAAGTGTTTTTTAAGTTGGGCTATTATTTTTTGGGCGTTTTCCGACCCCATTAGTTCCCGGTCTTCTTCGGTAGCTTCCGACCTTTCGCGAAGCCGCGCGTCATCACCTTCTTTATCCGGCCCATACCTGTCCTTTATCTCGAACCTTTTCATTTTCCCAAGCGTCGTCCGGGGAAGTTCCTCCATGGTAAGGCTAAACCCCATTATGCGGCTCGACGCGGGTAATGTCCTTGAGACATCGTTCAGCCGTTCTCTTATTACCTCTTTGACATTTACTTCTCCATGAGTCTTGAACACTTCAAGATCGGGCCTTACAACAGCCCAGAGAACAAAATCCGCTTTTACCCCTTTGGGGGAGGGCGCTTCAAAAACGCAGATCTCTTTTATCGGGGCTCCTTTCTCATAAGCTTCCTCGATCTCTGAAGGCAATATGTTAAGCCCCGAACTCAGCACTATCACGTCTTTCGCTCTGCCGGTAAGAAATAAATATCCATCTTTGTCGAAATAGCCGAGGTCGCCGGTATGGAACCAACCGTCCTTTATCACCTCTTTTGTCAAGTCGTCCCTCTTGTAGTATCCCTTCATTACATTAGATCCGCGGGCGGCCACTTCACCCACCCCATTTTTGTCCGGATCCACTATCTTGAGTTCCACATCGGGAATAGCCACACCGGCCGAACCTATGCGCGGTTTATCGGGAGGATTAAAGGTAAGTACAGGCGCTGTCTCGCTGAGGCCATACCCTTCCGACAAAGTGAAGCCGAATTTCAACAGGTCCCCTATAACCTTTTCGTTGAGCTTTGCCCCACCGCTTGCTAAAAGACGCATCCTTGGGCCGAACTTTTTATGCACACTTTTCAAGACCGCCCGCGAAGCGTTGATGCCGGTTATCTTTCTTACGAAATGCAGGAGCTGTATAAGAAACTTCAATACCACCCTTACCGGGAATGGTATATCTTTCAGGCCGTCCGTTATTTTCTTGTGTAGAGCGTGATAGAACTGAGGTACGGCTACAAGAACACTGGGCTCGTTCTGAGCTATCGCCTCTGAAATGTCCTCACCCTTCATGCCTTGCGGATAAACTATCTGAGCCCCGTACAAAAGGGGGAGAAGCATTGTCACGGTAAGGGGATACGCGTGGTGAAGAGGCAGCATCGAGATTACCCCGTCTTCGCTCTTGATTATCCCTCGCTTATTGAGAGACTCGCTGTTTGCGAGCAGGTTGCCATGCGTAAGAACAACTCCTTTGGGCGTGCCGGTAGTTCCGGATGTGTAAAGGATACACGCGGGATCATCTTCCTGTACGCCTTGGCTTTCTTCCCTGCTGTTCCCGTTTTGTCCGGCATCCGCGGTTATCTTACCGAACTCATCTCCTTCAACATTTATGACCTTCCTAATGAAATCCCGCTTAAAACTTTTTTCCCCGTGGGTGGAAAGCGCCGCTTTATCAGCGAATACCATAACCGGACGCGAATCCTCGAGGATAGCCTGCACCTCGTTTCCGGGTGCCTGGAAGTTTATCGGTATGGTTACCGCTCCCAGAGAGACCGTGGAAAAGAAAACGATCGGCCATGCGGGCGAATTAGCAAGGATAATAGCGACATTATCACCCTTTTTCACTCCCTCCCGGCTCAGGAAACTTGATAAAGCGGTTATCTTTCTGTCCAGCTCTTTGTAAGTCAGGCCTTTCCAGGAATCATGCTCCTTGTGCCTTATGATATCTCTCTCAGGATACTTCGCGGAGGTCTCCCGCAGTTTCAATATAAGTTGTTCAGCCATTCCCCACCTCCTTCTCAACACGCCTTATAAAAAAGAACGCTACCGCTACGAAAATGTTCAAACTGAAAAGGGCTACGCGATACCCCGTCTCGCCCAAAGGCGAAAGGAGCCATACCGCCAGACCCCAGTACAATGTTCCCGCTCCCCCGGCCAGGTATCCCATGATGTGGAAAAGAGCGAAAAGTTCCGCCATTTTTTCTTCGGGTACAAGTTTTACCACCACAGCGCGCGCGAGAACCCATGTGGATCCCAGAAACGTACCAATGAGAGCTCCTATCAACCAGTAAAACCTGTCATCCCTGAGAAAAGCCGCCATGGCAAAAGCTATGCCCCATCCTATGAATACCGCCCTGAAGCTGCGCAAAACCCCTATACGGTCGCCAAGATAGCCCCACACTATACTACCGGCCATGGCGAACAGCGTGGAGAACATTATAAGATTGGCTATTTGCGTTTCGTCCAGATCAAGCACCTTTTTAGCGTAAACGCCCATAAACACTATTATTACCTGGACCGCGCACAACCCGAAAAATCCGGCTTTTAAAAAACTGGAAAGTCCCGTAAGTCCGGATGCCCCGCACACGGCGCCTTTCAACCGTTTGAAAGTATCGGCCACTATTCCTCTCTTAAAATAAGAGGCAATCCCCGGGCCGGACCGGAAAGACGCGTCTCTGACAAATATCATGCATGGAAGAGCGAAAAGAAAAAACAATACTCCTGTCGGCACAAATACCGCCTGGTATCCTTTTTCAGCGACTATCGGCTTGGCAAGATGAAGCGCCATTATAGCACCGGAATATCCGAGCATCCTTCCGAACCCCGATACCAGGGCCACGCGGCCAGGCGGAGCCACCCTGGTCAGCATGGAATTGTAAAAAATTATGGCTCCCTGCACGCCAAAATTCGCTATGGCGAAAAAAACAAGTCCCAGAAACACATTGCCGCCTCCTCCGAGAAACAACGTGCAGATTATTGCCAGAAGTGTGAAGGCGATAAGAAAAGACCTTCGTTTCCCTGTCATATCGGATATGGCTCCCAGTATGGGCGCAGTTACCGCCACAAGGAGCAGAGATGCCGCATAGAATATGCTGTAATACTTTTCAGGAGTGGCCTGGTCCACGGTTACCCACAGAATAAAATACAAGGATACTATGTTTATGGCGAAAAACTGGTTGGCTACGTCGTAAAGACCCCACGCGAGAATAAGTCCGGGTCTTCTTAAACCCGCCTCTTCAGGCCTTTTTTTCCAGGACAAACGCGGCATCGCGAAACTCCCCCTGTGAAAGGATCCGGCTGATCCGTATATTGAGGCGCTATATACAAGCCAAATAGTTGAAAGCGTTCTTAAGTTCAGAATACTGTTTTTAGGGGATCCTGTCAACTCCGGCGGGTTATCCGGGGACTCTACCTTTTGCCCCCGCTTTGGCCGGGAAAATGCCGTATCACTTTTAGATCAGGCATATATCTGAGCCCTGTATATGAGACGCAGCTCTTCGTAGGGCATGACTTCAGAAGACGGCAGATCAAAAACGATCATGTTCGTGCCGGTGAACCTAAGCCCCACCTTTTTGTTGTCAGATTCCAGGTCCGCTTTAGCAGGCCCTGAAAGAGAGGCAATATCTGTTCTCAATAGAACCGTGGCTATCTTGAGTATTTCGACCAATCTAAGATAAGAACCTTTGTCCAGATTGTGGGTCTTGACCCCGGCCAGTACAACATTACTGTCACGGTCAAGGCCAAGTTCAGCTAATAAGGATTCGAACCTTTCCATACTCTCGAATCCCGTTACGACCACACCTCTGGCGTTCCTGTTCTCTTTCTTCAGCTGTTCTACTCTTTCCCGGACGTTTTCTGGATCGCCCTCTATGAAAACTATTCCCATCGCCTCGCACTTCCGACGTATAGCTATCATGAGAAGATTAAGATCCTGCGCCTGCGGATGGTCCTGCACATGCGAGTCTATCCAATCCCGGGTAACTGCTATGAAATCAACCTTCCCCGCTTTTGAGCGCTGCGCCCATACCAGACGTTCCGCGAGAGAGACGGCATGCTCTTTCTCCTCACGTATCTTTCTTTCAAGCCGTTCCGCCTCCTTACGAAGAGGGTCTTCACTAAATACAGTCTGTTCGTCATCTTTCGCGAGCGCTGATCCCCGGAGGGCTTTGTCCCGCGGTAATACCGGCTCCATTACTGAAACTCCATCGTAACCGAACCTTATCCGCGCCTTGTTCTGGTAAAAAGCGATCTCGTCGAATATGTCTTTTCCCGGGGCCTTGTCCGCCTCAAGCGGCTTGAAATATCCGTCGCCTGAAGAGTGCCACCTTTTTTTGTCCAGAAAAGCCACCATACCGTCTCCCGCCGACTCGATAATAAGTTCTATAAATTCGCGTGAAATGGTATTTACCTTCCGGCTTTCCTCGTCTTCCGCGAGGGTAGTGTACTTCGAAGGCAGCACCAGGTCCTGCGCCGCTTTGAGTACCAAAGAATCCACCCCCCCGGCGCTGATACGCTCCAGAAGCCCACGGGGATATGTTTCCAGACTGCCGAGGTCGTCAACTTGAAAATACAAAATGCTGCGGCCTTTTTCCTCTCCCGGCAAATTGAAATCCACCCGGTAAGCGCCTGACGCGCTGTCATAACCCGGGTCACCTTTTATTTCCGCCCCCATGGCTTCCAGTTCCCAAAGTATATTCCGCTTAAGCCCGAGCTTGGTCTCCATTTTGTACCAGGGTATGTACCCTTGTTCCGCGCGCGCTCGGTAATATTCCCGCTTTTTAACGTCCAGCTCACTTTCGGAAAACCGGCCGGTCGGCTCAAAAGGTTTCCTGTCGACCATTATCATTTCCCGTACCCCGCCTGAGACCATGTAGGCGGTCGCGTAATCCGAACCCGAAGCCAGGTACAGACAACTGTCTCTCTTGTTTTCTGCGGGTAAAGTACCGGCTATGGCCTTGTAGTATAGGACGTACGATGGAAGCATTAGACCTCCGCGCAGAATGTTTTTCTGGGTTTCGGAAAGCTCCACGTACGATACGGCGAGTTCCGAAGCCACCCCTTCACGCGCGGCCTGTTTAAGCACCTGTTTTTTTTCATCACTCAGCCATTCAAGGAAATTTTCCAGTTTCATCTCGTCTATATTCGCTATGCTGCGGGTAAAACCAGTTGGGCTGTTCAAAAAAGCCAGCGCCATTGTGTTTTCCCCTATCTCCCGGGCTACACCTTTGTAAACAGCCCAGAAACTTTCCACTCCCGTTTCCATGATATTACCGGCTACTTCCGAAAACGCTGAAGGGTCCCGCTTCATGGCTGCCCAGAACCTGTCCTCACCTACCGAGCGGCAAAAACTGTCCAGGAACCAGTCCGCTTCCCCGTTTATACCGCATATGTAATCAACGGCTCTTTTAAATTCTCCCATATCCTTTTCCATAACCATCCCGGCGTAAGAAACGAATTCAGGGTATTTATCAGCTGTCGCACGTAAAACCTCGAATTTAGCGCTGTCGATACCCGCGACGAGATCGAAAAACCTTATCGGGTCGGCGATAAACCATTTCCTTACTTTTTCTTTTCCGAAAAGATCTTCCTTCGCAAGAGATATAATTACCCGCGCCGCCGTTTCAATATCCTCTTTCATGACCTTTGCCAGGGCTTTGGCGAATTTTTCGGTGTTTTGGTGGAAAACCGTTTTCAGAGCGTCCTCTCCCAGAAGCTGACCGTGAGAGAGAAACAGCATAAACTCCCTGAAATAACTGAGTCCCGGTTTTGCCGTAAAGATCTCCGAGATGTCTTCAAAATGTTTTTCCAGCATGGCGTCTATCACCGATGAAACTTCTTCGCTGCCGGGGACTTTTTCAGACAAAGCAAGCAGTTTTTCAAGATCATCGTTTCGCAGGAAGGTCTCCGCGTAAACACTTACACTATCCGGTGTAACCCTCGACAAGTCGAACATCTCAGCCGCCGAGCTATGCCTGTACCAGGCCCCCAGCTCCTGATTCCCGGTAAGATCGAAAAAATCCCCCAGGATAAGCAGTGTCTCCTGTCTGGGCATACTCTTCTCGCCGAATATCTGATCGGCGTTAACGCTAATACCGAAAGACTGTCCTTTCTTTTTATCCCTGACAAGCAGTGTCTCGCTATCAAAGATAAATTCCCGTCCTCCCTCGGGATCATATAAACGTCTTACAAGCGTTTTCACGGCCTCATCCCGGAACCGGATATCAGCGACCGGCAAATGTGCCTGTCCGGTTTTGGGCATTATTATAAGTCCTTTCCCCCGCGGTGTTTCTCCCGCCGCTAACGCTTCTTCAATACTTTCGTCAGAACTGTCCGGAACTGTTTCCCAAAACTGTCCGGGCCGGATATCAACAACAAAGGTTATGCCGACCACTTCGGCTTCCACAACCTCACGAGTCCCGTAACGCGCTATCCTTGCCGGGACTTTGTTTTCTTTCAGAGCCCCGTATATTTTTGCCGCGCCCTGCGAGCCGGCTTCCGGATACAGCCTTTCTTCCGCGGCCGCCGTATGAAGGAACCGCACTACTTCCGGATCGAACACCGCCCCTGTGAAATTGTCAAACTCCTCTTTTTCGGCGGCTGAAAGTCCCCCGACAAGCAAACCTTCCAGAGCCTCCTTAAGGACATCCGGCCCGGTAAGGGCGTTCATATCCATCCACTTAGCGTTTTGACCGCTAAAAATACCCCCCTCATCTTCCGTTACACGCTCGAGAGACCCATCCTCTCCATAATATCTAAGACCGATGAGACTACGTCCGGGGCCGTATACCCGGACCGAGTGAAGACGCGTTATTGCTTTCCCTTCCTGGTGAAAAACGCGGTAGTCTTTAATTGTTTCGCGGCGGACTTCGCCTGAAAATCGCCCCTTTAGGACCTCAACCTCGTAAACGGTATGTCCCGGGGCTTCTAATGATCCTTTTTCAATAATCTTTTCCGAAACCGTCGTGTACATAACGGCATTTTTGATAGCGGAGCCGGCGCTGAGAACAGCCGGCCATAAGGTCTGTCTTAAAAAATCCCACGCCGATCCCATTCCGAAAAGATCCATTCGTATGACGCCGGGAGCCCTTAAGTTGTTTTTTGCTTCATCGACTCGGGCTCTTTTATCTTGCTCTATCAGCATTGCTCTCAAAACAGAAAGCGCCCTGAGCTCTTTTATCTCTGTCCGGTAATCGTCCAGCCTGTTCCTCATCCCGCGTATTTCCTCTACACTTGGAACAACTCGCTGAAATCCCCGTTTCGGGTCTATATACCCTCTCAACATGAACGAGACAGGATCGAAGGCCCTGTCCATCATGATAACCTCTATCCCGTCGCGCAATTTCCCCCGGTGAAAAAATCTGCTGAACCTGATAAGGGCCGGAACACCTGATACCTCAGAAAGGTTCAGTCTCCCCAATTCCTTAAGCATGATATGCACGATCTTGTCTCCAATGTCTCTCATTATGAAAAACCATACAGGTTCCCCGAAGTTCGCCGTTGTGGAAAAGATAATAGCCCCCGAGGGGGGCGCGATATAAAGGCTTTCGGGTAAATTGAAAACAGAATATCGTTTTGTTATCTCCATCTGGGGAGTTTTTTCATGAGAATACTTCTTGAGCGTCTCCGGATCAAGACCAAGATCGTACATAAGGTCCTGCCATTCGGGCGCCTTTCTCAAGTCTTCCGTTTTAAGGGCCTCTTCCATGTTTTCAGCCGCGTCACGAAGAAACTCCCTCAGGTCGATCTTATTGAAGAGTACCCGATATTCATGCGAGATCGTGTTGCCGATACGTGTCTCGCTGAAAAAGTATCCTTTAGAGGGGAAATCCGACGCTATCGCCGCGAGATGATGGGAAGTCACCGGGACTATGCTTGTTTCCAGAATGACTCCGGATCTTCCCCTGGCACGTTCTCCCGCCGAGAGCGAGTTGAGCCTTTTCTCAAGAACATCCGTAAAACTTAACCTTTTCGCGTCCACATCCTGAGTCGCGTCGAGCGGTTCCTTGACAGGCCTTCCGGCTGAAGGTACGCTTTCGCGGTCCCGCTCTGGTCTGAGGGAGCGTCTACCTTTTCTTCTCATCCACGTTCTTACTCTTTTCGGGACATCTCTATCAACGGCCTTTATGGCCGCGCCCACAGAAAAGTCGGTCAACACGGCGTGAAGCGGTCTCGTCAACCGGTTCTTTGAAAGATCGGGAAGCAATATCCCCGCCAGCTTCGCGGCGCGTGGGTACCCTCTCGCGCGGATATAGGCTGTGATCTTTTCTCTTCGCTGGTAAAGCGTCGAATACGTAAAAAACCCAAGATAAACCAGGAGGAGCGGCTCTGTTCCCGAGGCGGCAAAAACAAAAGGGATCGCGGCATGCAGCGAGTCATCATCGTGATATTTTCTTGTATCGCCTAACCCAACCTGACTTTCCATTTTGCGCAAGGTGGTTTCCACATAAGGACGTATCTCATCCACAATGACCCTGAGAGGGGATTCGGGCTCGGACCTTTTAAGCCATTGCCACGTTTCAAAAAGCTCTTCCATGGCTTCTTTTTCAATATCTATCCTCGGAATATTCCATCTGGCTATCGTTCCGAAAAACTCCGTCAGTTTACGCATTTCGCCAGACTTTTCGATAGTATCGAATAATTCTTCCGCATGTAACGAAACTACTTTCCATTCCCCCTCCTCTACAACGCCCGTGTTATACAGCATCCTGTGGAGATTTTTCTTCGGACCGGAGGGGCTTCTCCTCCCGGACGGCTTCCCGGCGGTTTTTGGTTCAACGGGTACTTCCCGTCTTGCGACAGGCTCTGAGACATTTGCGGTCCTTCGTATATTTTTGCGCGCTTCGCGGAACGCTTCATAGACATCTCCGGCTGGTATATCCAAAAGTTCGGCCACGCCCGGCATCGCATATGCCGATTCAGCAATGTCCCTGTAGTCTACTTCGATCGCTCTCTCGGGGTCGGCAAATTCGCTGAGCTTTTTAAATTCGGCAAAATCCGCGACAAGCCGTATCTTTACTCTTCTTTTTTTCGCCTCTATCCGGAAATTCCCCAGATGAAGGTCCGTGTCGGATTCCTCTCCCTCAGTGGCGCCATGGCCCGCGTATCCGATGCTGTGTATGGCCGCTACCTGTTCCGCAAGCTGCTCCAGGATAGAGCGTCTTGCCTTTTTAGGTGAGATCCCGGCATCTTTAAAGATACTTCTAAGCACGTCGGGTTTCCTTATGTCCAGACGTTTCCCATCATACTTGTAGTCGAAAGCTATAACCCTCAAGGGACTATCTGGTCCAAAAGCGTACTCTTTTCCATACATCGTATATGTCCCTTCAGGGAACTCTTTCTCAAAGATCGGCACCACACTGTACCCTTTGCCTGGAAAAGCTACGTTGATCTTGCGGGCTATAAAACCTCTCTTTTCGGCATATGTATTTTGCCTGGAGGGTTCCTGGCCGGGCAATAGAACTTCGAACGCAAAACGCACTTTGCCTTTCGCATTTTTAGCAAAGATAAGATACCTACGAAAAGACTCCGTTACCGGTGTCAAGAAAAGATCTTCCCCTATCCTGACGGTAAGACCCTCTTCCATGGCATACCGTAGGGGCGGCCGAGGATCGTCGTTGGACAGATCGTAAGGGTACCGCACCCTCAACTCTGTGGCCAGATCAAAAAAATCGCGGGCGGTTCCCTCATCGTTGAAAAGCGCTTCGCAGACTTCCTCCGGACTGCCTATTTGCCCGTAGCTTCCAAGGAGCGTTTGCTGTTCTATTCCCTCGGCCATTCTATCCCGGCTGTCTTTTTCCTTCGCGGCGGTCTCCTTCTCCTGAAATGAGCCCGTCACCTCATCCCCTTTCTCCTTTGCTTCCACAAGGAAAGACGCGGCTTCGGAAATGAACTCCCGCTTTTGGGCATCTTTCGAGCTTTCGGCAACTCTGCTTAAGCGGTTTGGGGTAAGGTCATCATGTAAATTCAAGATCCAGACAACAGCTTTTTCGTACAAATAAGGATCTTTTGCCGCTTCAGCGACTCTCAGAAATCTGTTGGTGATATCTGTCCGCGTAATGGACGGCGGAGCTCTCCTCGCCAGCGAAGCCATGGCATCAATAGCCCCTTCCCGGATCATCGCCACCCTGCTCCTCAAAGCTATATAACTCAGCACATACAGTGTCTCCGGCAATTCCGCGATCCTGCCGAGCGCCTCCATGATGGCAAGATTTACGGTGCGGTATTTAAGCGCCTCGTTCTCGCTCCCGTCCGCCGTAACGTTCAGAGCATCGCGCATGACACGTTCCACCTCGTTTCTCAGCTCCGCCAGTTCCGGTTGGGAAAGCTTGTCTAACGATGAAAGAGCTTCCACAAGATCATTCCTGGCGGCGGCGTTTATGGTATCGATTTTCTCGAGCGGGGTTATAACAGCTCTTTTTACACGCGCTGTTTCGTTTTCGACCGAAGAACATGTTGAACGTATCGAAAGGCCGGGCGGTTTTCTGAACATACCGGCAATACGCATCGTAAGAGAATAACGAGTCATGTCTACCAGAGTCCATGCCAGAAACTTTTCAAGCCGGAAGGCCGGACCGGAATACCATTTTTGGTCACGGCTTTTTTCTTTTAAAAATCCGACAATTTCTTTCTTCCACGAAGAAAGGTAAAAATAAACCAGAGCCGCTATAAATATCTCTCCGGGGAAGGGAGGCAACTCCCAAAAAACAAAGGCAGGGGCAGGAGATATACCCGGCTCCCCATATCTATGGCCGAAAAACTCTTGGGCTTGTCTAAAGTACTTTCGTTTAGGCATGGGTAACTCTTTTTTTGCTCTCGCTACATCCCTTCTTATGGAAGCTTTTGTTGTTTCAAGATATCTGATGTACCCCTCAAGTTCCTCCCGGTTCTTTTTGTCGCGGAAGATCTCATCCTGTGAAATTGCCCGAGCCACTTGAACAATGTCGAGCTTTTCCGCTTTTTCCACGGTCTCATTGACCGTATCGCCGTCAATGTCTTCCCCTTTCCACCTCTGGCCGCTCAGAGCCGCTTGCAGATTGTACGCGGCAAGAAACCTGGTCATCTTGATGTTATCCGGGTGAAAAGCCCGGTCAAAATCAAATCCGATAAAAGTATTCCCCACCCTTGACCTTTGTACCATATCGACGGAATCGTCCCACCTTCTCAATAGCACATTGAGTACAAACGCGGCAGAGTTCGCCTCTATAAATGTCTTGGCGGGAAGCTCTGTCGGATCCATCCCAATAGCCATTTTTGAGTAAACCCTCGTTCCGGTAACAACGGTTTCCGCGACATTCGCCCCTATTGCTCTGCCCACGGCCGCGGCAAATAATTCCCGCACGGGACTGTTCCTGTCGGGATGTGACGATATTCCCTCGTATCTTTCCCCCTCCGGCTCTCTTTTCTTGGAAACGAACAGAGCCCTGTCCTTTTTTCTTACATAAACCATGTTCTGTATCGTCTCTTTATGAAAAAACCTCCTATCCTGTCCCCTGAGGCCTGCCAGGACCCACATTGCCGTAACAAGGATATCGCTGTCACTTATTTCCTTTAAAGGTGTCCAGTCTTTTTCAAGCTCTGCCCGGGACAATCTTTCCTCCAAAAATCCCTCAAGAAGAGGTTCCGTGAACTTTTCTTCTCCGGCAGCTTGCCTCAAGTCCTCGAGATCCCTCATCTCGGGACGGGGAAGCTCTATTAGCCTTTCTACGCGTTCAGGAAGCGGCGCGGTTTCGGAGCTCTCGGCTCCGCGCATAAGCATTTCAGCGTATATGGGTACTTTGCGGGTTACAGTGCTGTCGTAATGTCCTATACCACACTTATCGGCAACTTTAGCGACCAGGTCGAATCTTTGTTTTTCAAGCAATGCCAGCAAAAGAATATTCGTGATGCTGCCCCTGTGCCTGTCCCCGTGGCTCATCTCGTCGTACCTGAAAATATCTATATCTTTTATGTATTTTATGCCTTCCTCGACATCGGCTTCCCCCGAGGCTATCGAACGCGCCTTGTTCGCGAATATCTTGACATCCTCTATTTGCAGATCTTCGGACCGGGCAACACCCCCGATATATCCCCAGTGAACAGCCCACTTTATGGCTTCTTTCATGTCTCTTCGTACTAGATCCAAAACATCGCTCCGCCAGGTATTTTTCTCCCCCTTATCCCCGGCTTTTGAGGGTAGCGCCTTTACTTCGACAACGCGATCTCTTCTTGCCCTGCTTTCTTCAAGTAGTTGTCTCACCTTGTTATTGAGCTTATCTATCTCTCCATGTCTGCTTATATCAAGATAGGCCTGATCCAGGAAAACCAGAAGTTTCCTGTACACTCCTTCCGTATTTTTTTCGGCTTCCTCCAGGAGCGCCCTGAGCCGGAGTTCCGGCAGCAAATTCAGTACTGTAACCATGCCTTTTGGATCTCTCTTTTTGAACACCCGTTCCAGTGCCCCCAGAACAGCCTCCGCTGTCTCTTTTTTCCTGGCTTTTTCGGCAAGCGTTTCCTGCGGCGAGGGTGTCTTAGCATGAGAAATACCCGCTGGCTCCGCTTCTAAAGGAACGACCGACATAAAGACGTTGCGATCCCTGCCATCAACCTCGACCATGGTAAAACGTGACGATAAATGTTCTTCGGTAAAAGAAAATCTAAGATAATAAGCGATCTGGCCGTCTCGTTCTACAGGCATTTGAAAACCTTCCGGTTTTTCATCCCGGCCGGGGATCTGCTCCAGTTCCCGTACTCTGAAGCCCTCCAAAATCACTTCCTTCTCACCCTTTCGGGCCTTGAGATGATCTTCCAGAAGCGAAATAGTGGTCGCGCTCGAGAAGCCGAGGGCCATGGCTTCAGCGATAACCAAGCCTATATCTCGAAGAGCCCATCTTTTGCGAAACGGAAGACTTAATATATCTCCCTCCTGGATGGTTTGCTTTTCCTGTCCATCCCAGTATCTTATGACATCCTCACGTGTTTTGATGACAGGCCTGCCGTCGCTGTCAACAGAAACCTGGACGATAGGGGAAGTGGCGAGAGGCGGAGCAAGGGTTTGCCTGGTAACCTCGCGGGCAAAAGAAAGATCCGACACTATCATTGCCAGAACAACGGCAATAGACACGATCTTCCTCACACTATTACAATTATAGTTAAATTTTAATAACTCCATGATCACTAGAGATTATAACACATTTTCTGCTGAAACAAGCTTTTTATTATAATAACAGAGGGCCGTCTTTTGCTTTCCTCTTTTCCTTTCCATTCCTGACGCGATCTCCAGCAAATTACCTCCCGGGGCTTGCTAAAAACCTTTTCGCGCTTCTCATTTCTAACTACACTTCTTTGGCAAAAACAAACAGTTCATGGCACAAAAAAACGGTCGCTGGCCCTCTTTTTTAAAAATGGTTGAGTTTTGCGGAGGTTTCGCTTATAATTGTGAAGTTCCGTTCTTTGGGGACGATATAATGGTCTTTTCGATCTCTTATATGTGCGCGAGTGGCGGAACGGCAGACGCACCAGCTTGAGGGGCTGGCGGGGGCAACCCTGTGCGAGTTCAAATCTCGCCTCGCGCACCACTTTTTCCAACTAATCCTCCTAAGCCCCGGCTCCTCTTTTACCTACCCCAGCACATCTCTTATTTTCTTGACTTCTCATTATCATAATGTATACTTTTTCTATCAATGAGTTATTGCGGAAATAGCGTATATACACAATATCGAGGTGATATGTATTAGCGGCCGTTACCGTGGGGCAGTTCTGTATTGCCTTGCGGTTTTTTTTTGACGGCCTTACCGTTTTCCGCGCAAAAGGAGGTCAGAAAGATGGTAAAAGGCACTGTGAAATGGTTCAACAACAAAAAAGGCTATGGTTTCATCACTCCCGAAGAAGGAAATGACGTTTTCGTTCATTTCAGCGCCATATCCGGAGAAGGCTACAAGTCTCTTGAGGAAGGTCAGGCGGTCGAGTTCGATATACAGGAAGGCCCCAAGGGACAGGAAGCCGCTAATGTGACGAAAATATAGCTGATCCGCATAGAGCTTTAAAATAACCCCCGTATCGATAAAGATCGGGGGTTTCTTTTTTTGCCGTTTGCCTTACCGCCTATCCCCGAGCTGACAGATCTGATAATGTTAAACTTTAAGTTCAATAGTTCTGTGTTGAAAATCTTTTCTGTGGTGTTAAAATGTAATTGTTACAATGCCTTTCGGTGTTTCAGGAGGAATATATGCTTTCCCAGGTCACAATAACCAATTTCGCTTTAATAGACGAGCTGAGCGTGGAGTTTTCAGAGGGGCTCAATGTCCTGACGGGCGAAACCGGAGCCGGGAAGTCCATAATCATCGATGCCATACGGGTCGTACTGGGAGACAGGATGGCGTCATCTCTTGTCCGGGAACCGTCTAACGCCTGCTCTATCGAAGCTGTTTTCGATCTTAAGAACAGTAAAGAGCTGCTGGGACTTCCGGAAATATCAGAATTCATTGACGAGGAGGAACCTCTTTTAATTGTAAGGCGCTCTTTTTTCCCCGACGGCCGCGCCAAAACATCCATAAACGGCCGCGCTGTTACCGTGGCCCAGCTCAAAAAAGCGGGCAGCCGCCTTATGGACCTCCATGGTCCCCATGCCCATCAGATGCTTTTTTCTGAGAGCGCCCACCTGGAAATATTGGACAGGCTATCCGATCTCGAGCGCGAAAAAGAACAATACTCAGTTGTATTCAAAGAATATCGCTCTCTTGAAAACCAGCTTACTGAAATACGTTTACTCGCGAGTTCCCGTGAAAGGGATATGGAGACCCTTTCTCACCAGATAAAAGAACTTGAACAAGTCTCCCTGGACGAATCGTCCTACAATGCTGTCCTTGAAGACAGTTCCCGCGTATCAAATGCCGAAAAACTACACGGGTATGCGTCGGAGCTGATGGCTGTTGTCGGAGATGAAAATTCGGGAATATCCGAATCCGCCCGCAAGGCCTTTGCTCTGGTACGCGGCATTGTAAATGTGGACCCTTCGGCCGAGCATCTCGCCGCGACACTAGAGCGCATACAGGAAGATTGTAACGCGCTGACTTCTGATACAGCGAATTATCTTGAAGCTTTGTCTTTCAGTCCGGAGGAAGCGGCCGAAATAAGCCGCAAATACGATATATACTACGACCTGCTGCGGAAATACGGGCCATCGCTGGAAGACTGCCTCCGGTTCTATGAGTCTTGCGTGGAAAAACGGGACCTTCTCTCGGACGTAGAACACAACACCACTGAACTTTCCGGGCGTATCGCCTCTACCGCGAAAAAACTGGAAAAACTCGCCGATAAAATCAGTGGGATCAGAAAAACAACCGGCAAAGAACTTAAAACCACTATTGAAAAAGAATTGAAAGACCTTGGGATGCCCCACATCAGGTTCGCGTGTTCCGTAGAACGCGGCGAGTTATCGGCATCCGGCAGAGACAGTGTCTCTTTTCACATCAGCCCTAACGCCGGAGAACCGCTCAGGCCCCTGGCGGAAATAGTTTCTTCGGGGGAAGCCGCGAGGGTTATGCTGGCCCTCAAAAAAGCTTTGACCACAGCTGACCCCATCCCCTGTCTGGTCTTTGATGAAATAGACGCGCAGATCGGTGGCCGCCTGGGCCAGGTGACGGGATCGAAACTAAAACAGCTTTCACGAGCCAGGCAGGTACTATTGATAACCCACCTTCCTCAGATAGCTTCTTTCGGGGACATCCACATCAAAGTCTCGAAAAAAGTTCGCGGGGGAAGAACTTCCGTTTCGGCCGAAAAACTGGAAGGTCCGGAAAGGACTAACGAACTGGCTAAAATGATGAGCGGCGAAAAAGAAAGCACTATAGCCCTGGATCACGCGGAAGACATGCTCGCGAAAGCTAAAAAATAGTATTCCCCCGGCCTCTTTGGAAAGAGTTTTTTTCCCACGAAGATCTTCGCCTCACGGCTTTTTCATAAACCCGTTCATATTCGGCGGCCGCGTCTTCCCAGGAAAACTCTTTCTTCATAGCTCGCCGTTTCATGGCGTCGAAATGATGGCGCCGGTCATAATAAGTGCTTACCGCCCATCCTACGGTGTAATACACCGCCCACGGGTCGGCATCGTTGAAACGAAACCCCGTCCCGGATCCTTGGCGTTCGTCATATTGCTCAACAGTATCCTTAAGTCCGCCTACCTCTCTGACTACAGGCAGCGTTCCATACTTCATGCTGTATATCTGGTTCAACCCGCAGGGTTCGTACAGAGAAGGCATAAGGAAAAGATCTGACCCGGCCTCTATAAGATGCGCCCTTTGCTCGTCAAACCCTATCCACACCCCGATACTACCCGGAAATTCTGACGGAAGTTTTTTTAAAAAATTTTCCATGCGCTTCTCCCCCGTCCCCAGTATAACGAATTGGACTTTCATGTCCCGGACAATATCCTTTATAACCGGAGTGAGGAGATCAAGCCCTTTCTGATGAGCAAGACGGGTTACCATACCGATCACCGGGATGTCAGTGTCGACGGCGAGTTTGAATCGCTCCTGCAATACACGTTTACAGAAACTTTTACCCGACATATCCTCGACAGAATACTTGCGCGGTATAAACTCATCCCTGGCCGGGTCCCAGCTCTCGTAATCGGCCCCATTAAGTATTCCGGTTATGTCACCAGATCTTCTTTCAAGGTATGGGGTCAGACCCGCTCCGCCGTACGGGGCAAGTATCTCTTCCGCGTAAGAAGGGCTTACGGTAGTTATCGCGTCGGCGTAAAATATTCCCCCCTTCATGAAATGCACTTTTCCCCAACTTTCAAATTTTGATTCAGTGAAATTCTCCTCACCAAAATCGAGTAACGCGTACTTCTCCCGGGGAAATACCCCCTGATGCCCTATGTTATGGATAGTGAAGACCGAAGCGGTGTCAGAGAAAAAAGGATTATTCAGTTCTTTTAGCTTGAGATGCGCCGGAACTATGGCCGTCTGCCAGTCGTTGCAGTGAGCGATATCGGGCTTAAAACCCAGATCCTTACATAATTGCACCGCCGCTTTAGACAAAAATCCGAACCTTTCGGCATTATCATGATACTCCCATTTGCCGTCGTCATACAGGCCCGCTCTCCCGAAAAAACCCTCATGATCTATAAAGCAAAAGTCCACTCCCTTTTTTCTTGTGCCGATTACCTGGCACCATACTGTTTCACGTCCCATCGGGACCCCCATTGTCCCAAGAATAACCTTCATGTCCCTACCGGACTTGTTTACACACCAGTACCTGGGCATGACAAGCTTTACATTGTGGCCTTTGTCGGCGAGAGCTACCGGCAAGGCCCCGCAGACATCCGCGAGCCCCCCGCTTTTTGAGAAAGGTACCGCTTCCGAAGATACGAATAAGATGTTTTTTTTGTCAGATCTTTTTTTCTTCCCTCGCGTATTCACATGTTTTCCTTTTGTGATGCCAGACGAGTGTCCCGATACAGGTGGCGCTTTACCATGCTTCCCTGTTCACGGCCGCTACCCGGATATTGTACATATGCTTCTCGTTTGCCGCAAGCCTGTCTTTATCCGAGGGCTCCTTTTCTCGATTATTGTCCACATCCCGCCGACTCCGTCCCGAATGCGTTTGACAGACAGCACATAAGCTGGATAATAGAACATAAGCGAAAAAGCACAGCGTTTAAAAACCCGGGTCCGGGATATTCCTGCCCGGCAAAGACCCCATCAGCATTTTTGTCATTGGGAAATACTTTCCGGTTCCGCTAAAGACGCGCCGTTTTTTCACCGGATGTAAGCTCCAGATCTTAACTGTCAGACGCAACTTGTTTTGCGCAACACGAAGGAGGAAAAATGACCGTTCAGAAAGGTAAAAATGTATCTATCCACTACACACTCAAAGTTGATGGTGAACTCGTTGACACGTCACGGGAAAGAGACCCCCTGAAATACGTACACGGAGAAGGGCAGATCATCCCCGGACTGAGCCGGGAACTGGAAGGACTCCACCCTGGAGAAAAAAAGAGCGTGTCAATAAGTCCTGAAGATGGCTACGGCGCGGTAGCTGCCGAGGCTTTTCAGGAAGTTCCAAAGGACCGTCTGCCCAAAGATATGGAACCTGAGATCGGAATGACTCTGCAGGCCACCACCCCTGACGGCCAACAGCAGCTTTTACGGATCACGGAAGTGAAAGACTCCAGCATAATCGTCGACATGAACCATCCCCTCGCGGGAAAGACCCTGGAGTTTGACGTCGAAGTGGTCGCGGTCGAAGATTAACTCCGAGGGAAAAAGTTCTTTCAAAATACCGGCGGTAATGTATAATAAATCTCGCCGCTGGGATGTGGTGTAATTGGTAACACAGCTGACTCTGGATCAGCCATTCCTGGTTCGAGTCCAGGCATCCCAGCCAAATAAAAAAGCCACCTTGAGGGTGGTTTTTTTGTTTGGTTTGGTAACGGGACGAAGGTGAACATAATAAAGGGATGAAAGGAGCCGAGTCAGACAATTCCGACAATAAGGAGGAATTGATCCTGAGGATTCGAGAAAGACGAGGATCCGAAGGGGCATCCCAGCCAAATAAAAAAGCCACCTTGAGGGTGGTTTTTTTATTTGGTTTGGTAACGGGACGAAGGTGAACATAATAAAGGGATAAAAGGAACCGTATCAGACAATCCCCTGGGGACCAGAACGATCCCGCACGGTCGTGCCTTCGCTTGGATCAAAAACCCAGACGGTAAAAGAATTTGTAATATATTAAAAATGCCCTTTACAACTCCAAAAATATATGTAAAATGGAGTTATGTATTCCAGATTACTTAAAATTTCATCTGAGAAAAGTTTTTTTCTTTTTGGTCCCCGCGGGACTGGGAAAACTACATGGGTTAAAAAAACCTTTAATGACGCGGTTTATATAGATCTTTTAGAGGCAGAGATCTATTATGAACTGTTGGCTAACCCCCAGAGACTCGACAAGTATATTCCGCGCAACAACAAAAATTGGGTGATCCTGGATGAAGTCCAAAGGGTGCCGGATATTCTGAATGAGGTCCACAGGCCTCAACGCCATAATAAATTCCATAGCTAACGCCGGAGATTTTTCCATAGAGAAAGAAAAGAATAGTAGCAGTAGTAGCTTTTTTCTTTTTGCTACTTTTTCTTTTTGTTAATTCTGTGG
>SLID01000081.1 GCA_007135805.1 Candidatus Omnitrophota bacterium
ACCGAAGGTGCGTGTCACCAAAAAGCGCCGCGTCCCGCAACGTAGTGAAACTTAGAAAAACAAAAATAAAACTTGAAAAGAAGTGCGTGTCACCAAAGTGACGCTAATGTAAGTATAATAAATAGTTGCCTAGAAGGTAAATCACATTATAATATAATGTATGGGGGAAGAATGGGGGCAGTAAATGGAAAATCGGTATGTGCTTAACATACTCCGATCAGGGCTAATAGATGAAATACCTCTGATCATCATAGGAATAGATGAGAAGGGGAGCATTGTACGCTGGAACAAACACGCCGAAAAAGTTCTTGGTCTTTCCTTTAAGGATGCTTTTCATTTAGGGATTAGAGCTGTACTTCCTGTTTTCTCATCTGCGAATATTCCCCATCCCGGGGCTCCCGAAGCTCTCAAAATCTTGGGCAACATTTTTTCCGGGAAAATAAACCTTGAAGACAAGGAAACCTCTATCTTGTCAGCTAAAGGACAGGTTAAATATGTAAAGTGGTCCGGGAGTATTGCGGAGGGAACCGGCCCTGCCGGGGAAAAGGCACTAATACTCAGTGGTTTAGATCAGACCGAGCTACACGGAATGAAGGAAGTTTTGACCGAAAGGTCTAAATATGTAAAGACAGTTGCCAAACGTCTAAAAAAATACGCCAGGATAGACCCTTTGACCGGTATTTTTAACTATAGATGGTTTGTGTCGGAACTTACCAGGACTTTTCACTCCGCCATGGAAAAAGGCGGGGCTGTTTCTCTCGCCATACTTAATGTCGACTATTTTAATTCCGTAAACTCCGCTTACGGAAACGAGAATGGAGATCGTATACTTAAAGAACTCGCCGGTCTTGTAAAGGGTTTTGCCGGTGAGAAATGCCTCACTGCCCGTTTCGGGGGTAACGAAATAGCTCTGCTCATGCCGGATACCGACATAAAGACCGCTTTTAAAATATCCCGCGGGGTGTTTTCCGCTGTATGTGAGCATAATTTCAATTTCCATGGAAAAGGGCACAGCGTGAACCTCTCAGCCCGCATGGCTCTTGGTGGATATCCCCATTGCGAGGACGCCAGAACACCTGAACAGCTCATAGGCAGGGTTCTGGACAAACTTGGCGAAGCGAGGTTAATGGGCTCTTCTTCCGTGCTTATCTGTTCCCCGGATGCTTCTTTTTCGACGGCCAGCATCTCATCTGAAAATATCATGAAGGGGGGGTATCCCTATACGGTTGAGTTTGTTAACGCTCTCGCGAGAGCGGTCAAAACAAAAGACAATTATACTCAGGAACATTCCTCCGTGATGTCAGAATACGCCGTCTGTATAGCCGGACGCATGGGACTTAATAGCGCCGCGATCCGCAACGTGCGGCTCGGGTCGATATTGCATGATATCGGTAAGATCGGCATCGATCAGGCCATACTGCTAAAACCTGCTGTTCTCTCTGAAAAGGAAAGGGAAGCAATAAAACAGCATCCCAGGATAGGGGCGGAGATAATAAGAAGTGTTCATCCCTTAAACGGAGTGGTTCCCATAGTCCTTCATCACCATGAGAGGTATGACGGCAACGGTTACCTGGAAGGGTTGCGGGGCGATGCCATCCCCATAGGCGCGCGCATAGTCAGCCTGGCGGATGTTTTCCAGGCTTTGACCTCAGACAGGCCTTACAGGAGAGCTCTTCCGCGGGAAGACGCGCTCGCCGTGATCAGGGAATATTCAGGCAGTTTTTTTGACCCTAAAGTTGTAAAGGCATTCTTTGATGTTTACTCGTCCCGGAGATGAGGTTGTTTCTTGCGGTTTTTTGCCTGGCTAAAAATTTTCTGAAATTTATGGGTTCCTGTTGGAGGTCTGGCATTAGGCCTGAAGAGTTTTTTCTCCCCAAGCTGAAGGTTCCCCAAACTAATATTTACGAACGGTCTCAAACCATGTATAATCGCCTTAGGATAAAGCGTGCAGTAAGATTATAAGGTTTATAATTCGGCGAAAAGGTAGGGGTAACGAGGTTTGAAAGATACAAATATCATGTTCACGGAAAAAGACGTTCTTGAATATCACCTGGGAGGGAAGATAGGTCTTAATGTCACGAAACCTCTCCTTGGCCAGCGAGATCTGTCAATTGCCTATACCCCGGGTGTTTCGTTTGTTTGTGAAGCAATAAAGAATGCTCCTGAAAAAGACCGTATCCTGACATCAAAGGCCAATCTTGTGGCTGTCATAACGGATGGTTCGGCCGTTCTGGGACTGGGAAATATCGGCCCGCGGGCATCTATCCCCGTAATGGAGGGGAAAGCGGTGCTTTTTAAAGCGTTTGCCGGGGTCGATGGATGGCCTTTGCCGATCGAACATGTTTCAGGGGAAGACGGCACCCCGGATGTTGAGAAGTTCATAGAGACCGTCCGTCGTGTTTCCTGTATGTTCGGGGGTATAAATCTTGAGGATATAGCCGCCCCGGCATGCTTTGAAATCGAAGAGCGTCTTGACAGCATCCTGGATATCCCGGTTTTTCACGATGACCAGTGGGGCACCGCTATAATAACCCTTGCCGCTCTCAAGAATTATTGCCTTATTACCCGAAAAGAATTATCTAATATTAAGGTACTCATAAACGGGGCGGGAGCCGCCGGACTCAGGATAGCCGATATGTTGAAAACCGATGGGGTTGAAAATTGCGTGATATGCGATTCCAAGGGGCTTCTTACCGATACGCGCGATGATATCAACAAATACAAAGCCAGACATGCTGTAAGCGGTCCCTCAATGGGGCTGGCCGAGGCGATAAAAGGCGCCGATGTTTTTATCGGCGTATCTGTGGGAGGATGTCTTGATGAAACCATGGTAATGTCCATGGCAAGTGATCCGGCCATATTCGCGATGGCCAATCCGGTTCCCGAGATACTTCCCGAGAAAGTCAGTTCATGCATGAAAGGTCGAAGCTATGTCATGGCGACCGGCAGATCTGATTATCCGAATCAGATAAATAACGTCCTGGGTTTTCCCTTTATTTTTCGGGGAGCTTTGGATGTCCGGGCTACAAGAATAACCATGGGTATGAAGGTTGCCGCCAGCCGGGCTCTTGCCGAACTCGCGAGGGAAGGGGATGTGCCAGTGGACGTTCGAAAAGCTTATAACCGTGATTTTGAGTTCGGCCGTGACTATCTTATTCCCACGCCGTTCGATTCCCGCCTCAGGGTGAGTGTATCCCTGGCCGTGGCGGAAGCGGCTATCTCGGACGGAGTTGCCAAGCGGGAGGAATTGCCCGAATATGCCACTGAAAACAAGAAATGATGGATCAAGTCCCGCGAAGTTTCTGACGGGGCGTAGTTTTTACGGCGTCCTTGTAGCGATTTTGGCGATCCTATTACTGCGTTTTTTCGCGCCCGGGGGTTTGTCTTTTTACCCGGAATCTCATCTTCTTTCAATTAAAGAAGAGTCTCCGGTCAAGGATCTTTTTCCCGGCGCGTCCTTCCTTGAGGAGGACGAAGAGGTTCCCGGAAGGGTCTCGGTTTTTGGCGATACTGGTGATCTTTTGGGTCATGTGGTCTCTTCTGCCGGATATTCCGATCATATCAGGGGTTACGCCGGCCCCACGCCCGTACTTATAGCAAAAACACCTGCCGGCAGAATATCCGGCCTGGCGCTTTTAGAAAATACCGAAACACCGTCTTTTGTCGAAAATGTGGTTTCATCTGACCTTCTTGACCGTTTTGACGGCCTCCAGTGGCGTGAGGCGATAACAAAAGACGTGGACGCGGTTACAGGCGCTACCGCTACCTCCAAAGCCATTATCAATACTGTGAGGCATCGACTTTCGCTTATGGAGCCGCGCCTTGATGCCCGGGTCGATGCCGGTAAGAGATGGGATCTTGTTATAACGATTATCATCGGGGTTATGGCTCTTATGGCCGCGACTATAGATTTCCGGCATAAAAAAGCTTTCAGGAAATCAGTACTTTTGGTTTCGCTGGTATGGCTGGGTTTTGCCCGTGCCGAACTTTTGTCAATGGATGTTATCGCGGATTGGGCAATTTCCGGGGTTGTGACTGGTGCCGCGCTGGGACTTTTCGTTATTTTTTTACTGTCTGTCGGGTTTTCTCTGGTTACCGGCGGCCGGCTTTATTGCGGATATATATGTCCGTTCGGCGCCCTGCAGGAATTCGCGGGCAGGGCTTCATCTGGAAAAGTCTGTCTTTCGCGAGGGATATTTGTTTGTTTGTCGAAGATCAGGTATGCTTTACTATTAGTGATATGGGCGGGGTTGTTCTTTTTTCCGGCGCTTGACCTTACGCTTTTCGAGCCGTTTACGGCGTTTGTTCCCTGGGCAGCGGCTATGTCGGTTATTTTACTTGCCGCCGTATCTTTAGTTTTGTCATTTTTTGTTTTCAGGCCGTGGTGTTCTTTTTTATGTCCGACAGGGGCGTTTTTAGATATGTTCAGGACTAAACAACGTCCGGGGAGAAAGAAATGAAGTTAGTGGGGATGAGTCTTGCCGCATTATTTTTTATTATTACTGTATTTTCGGCCGGTCAGTCATGGTCGGAGGCGTCTTCCCCGGTCCTTATGGACGTCACGACAATTTCGGAACAGCTTTTTTTTGCCACTGTGCGTATCGAGACTGAAAAAATAAGCCCTGCCGGTGAACCTTTCATTGATGTTAGTACGGGGTTTATTGTTTCCTATGATCTGGGCGAAGGGAAAAGGTCGGATTTCCTGGTAACAAGCCGGCATTCCGTTGAGGGAGCTTTCAGGGGCCGTTTTTTCTTTATGCGCGCCCGGGATGGAAAACCTTCTCTCGGGGAAACCTACAACATTGTCGTCGAGGATTTCTGGAACCAGTGGCTTGTGTCCCGGGATGACACCATAGATATAGCCGTTATGCCACTTGCCGGGATCATCAAGGAATTGTCCCAGAGGTCCTGGCAGGTGTATTATAGAGGCGTTTCTCCCGCAATGTCCCTCAGGCCGGGCATGTACGACGATTTTGACGCTATTGAAGATATCGTCCTTATCGGGTACCCCAGCGGCATATTCGATACAAAGAATTTTATTCCGGTCGCCCGCCGCGGGATAACAGCTACCCCTTTAAGTGTGGACTACGGTGGGAGACCCCAGTTCCTTATAGACGCGTCCGTTTTTCCTGGTTCAAGCGGTAGTCCCGTATTTATAGTTAATCGGGGAATGTATCCCGATAGGCATGGCCGCATAAGAGTGGGGGACCGTGTTGTTTTTCTTGGCATGGTATCCGCTCTCGCGATGAGGAAGCAGATAAGCCATGTAGAGATAGAAGGGATAAGCGAGCTTTTTCCGTTCCTCAGCACACAGCAGATGATGGATATAGGGGTAGTTTACAAAGCCCCGGCGATCTTTGATGTGATCCGTGAAGTGAAATCCCGGGGACGCTGAGATAAGGTCTTGATAACATCGCGAGCCAGAGGGGGGCGGGGGGTCGCTCTGGCTGTTTTAGTTTTTAGCGCAGAAGATAAACTTTTTATTTCGGTCCTAATCATCTGCTGTCGGGTCTAAACCTGCGCCTCATTCTTTTTTTCCGGCAGAGAATTAAAGTTTGTTGTTTTCGCGTGGCCTTTTCCGGTGCCCGTTTTTTAGCGGTCA
>SLID01000072.1 GCA_007135805.1 Candidatus Omnitrophota bacterium
CCGGGAATATCTTCACTCACGGCTCAAAGAGATAGACCCGGTATCGGCGTCATCCATAGAACCGGGTGACCTCAGAAGGATAATAAGAGCCCTTGAGGTCTATGAGCTTACCGGCAAAACATTTTCGGCGCATAAGGCAGAGACCAAGGGTATAACAGGAGAGTATGTCCCCAGACTTTTCGCTCTCAAGGTCTCCCGGGAACGTCTTGTAAAGAGGATAGAGAAAAGGGTAGATGATATGTTTAGTTCTGGTTTGGTTGAAGAAGTATCTGCTCTCAGCGGACGCGAAATAAGTCTAACCGCTTCCAAGGCTTTGGGCCTGGCTGAAGTCACGCTCTTGATCTCGGGCGAGTCTCGGCTGGAGGAAATTAAAGAACAGATAAAGATAAAGACCCGGCAATACGCCAAAAGGCAGATGACATGGCTTAGGGGCGATGATCGTGTGGAGTGGGTGGATGCCGACAGGCCTATACCGGAGATCGTTCTTGAGATAGTTCAAAAAGCGGGCCGCTGAAAGTTTTTATGCGGCTGGAAGGTGTTTTTCAATGTATGAAATAAGACCCGTATCAAAAGAGCGTGAAAGAGCGTTCCTGGTTACGGTAGTAAGGCCCGGGAAAGAGGTGCTGGATCTTGAAGGCCGGCTCGATGAGTTTGAAACACTGGCTTCATCATGCGGGGCGGTCATAGCGGGGCATGAGGTCTGCAGGGTAAAAAAAATAAGAGCTGATCTTTTCATAGGCGGAGGTAAGGCGGAAGAGGTCCTTCTGAAATTGCAGGAGCTTAAAGCCAATTTAGTAATATTTAACAACGATCTTTCTCCCTCTCAGCAGAAAAATCTCGAGGAAAAGTTTAAAGCCCGGGTAATAGACCGCACCCAGCTTATACTGGACGTTTTCGCGCGAAGAGCCACATCTACTGAAGGCAAGGTACAGGTCGAGTTGGCCCAACTTATTTATCTTTTGCCTCGCCTCAGCCGATTATGGGCGCATTTTTCCAAACAGGCCGGTGGGATAGGTACCAGAGGCCCCGGAGAGCAGCAGCTTGAGGTCGACCGCAGAAAAGTGCGGGAACGCATATCGCGGCTTAAGAAAGAGCTTTCCTCGATAACCGGCCAGCGTGACCTCAGAAGAAACCGCCGGGAAAAATTCTCGATGCTTTCCGTTGCTCTTGTCGGGTATACCAATTCGGGAAAATCCACTTTGTTCAACGCTCTTACCTCGGCCCGGGTAAAAACAAAAGACCAGTTCTTCAGCACTCTGGATCCGACGGTCAGGAAAAAGGACTTGTCCAACAACCAGATCATTCTCCTTTCGGACACCGTAGGTTTCCTTAACGATCTTCCACATCATCTGATAGAGAGTTTCAAGGCTACGCTTGAGGAGGTGGTGGATGCCGATATCCTTCTGCATGTAGTGGATATGAGTGACAAACTTATAGATGAGAAAACTGGCGCTGTAATGCAGGTGCTTAACGATATTTCCTCCTCAGATAAACCTATTTTTACTGTCCTGAATAAGTCTGACGCGGTCCCCGAAGGGGGGCAGAGAGAAAGGATAAAGCGTAAATTCCCAGAAGCGGTGACGGTATCGGCGCTTGAGAAGAAAGGCCTTGGGCAGATAGATGACATGATCATCCGTTACATGGGTAAAGATGTTGAAGATATGGAGATAATGCTCCCGCCCAAACACTATCCGGCCGCTGCCATTATCCGGGAAAGAGGAACGGTCGTATCAGAAGAATACACGGATGAAGGACTTTTCATCAAAGCCCGTGTTCCGCGGAAAGTTAAAAATCAGATATTCAAGACACTTAAGGCAGGGTGATACCTACCGATTCCCGGATGCCGCAAAAAGTGCCCTCATAACCTCTTGACAAATATGATGACAGTGATATAATTTTGGCACTCGGGTGAAACGAGTGCTAAAAAAGTCCCGGGATATCGCTAACCGCAATCGTTGTTCAGGTGAAGGATATGGACAGTTCAAGAAAAGACCATAGAAAAGACATTGTACTTGAGCACATAGTGGAGGCCCATGTCGCGACCGCCTCTCCCGTAAGTTCCAAGATGGTCGCCGCGAGGATGGGAGGTAATGTTTCCAGCGCCACTATTCGTAACGTGATGAGTGAACTGGAACACCATGGGCTTATAGAACAGCCGCATACTTCGGCGGGTCGTATCCCGACCAACGAGGGATACCGCCGTTATGTCTCGATGAGGACCAATAAGGTAAGACAGAGAAAAAAAGAGGCCGAAAGGCTGGCTCGTGAATACACTCTCAGGGTAGAGACGATAAAAGAGATAATAGAGAAGACTACTTTTCTTATAAGCAGAGAACTGCATAATGCCGGTGTCATGATATGGCCGGGGATGGACAATGTTTATCTAAGGCATCTTGAGCTTGTCAAAGTGAGATCCGAGGTGATACTTGCCGTGCTTGTTACCATGACGAACGCGGTGAAGAACTATCTTATAAAACTTGACAGCGGAATAGCCGTTTCCGAACTGGAAAAAGTGGCAAGGTATGTTAATGAGAACTATGCCGCCAGTCCGATTGCTCGAATATCGGATAGTATGAGAGAAACGCTAGATGGGGACGCAGTTTCCGATGAAACTGGCAAGATACTCAGAACGGCTATCAAGGTCTTTGACGATGTGTCAAAAGAGAGTTTGAGTAATGATATATACTGGGAGGGTATCGACAATTTTATGGATGAGCCCGAATTTTCGGATATAAGCTTCATACGCGGATTGTTTCAGGTCTTTTCGGAAAAAAAACGGGAACTTGCGGATATACTCACCAGGGACCTTTCCTCGGGTGACATCAAAGTCTATGTGGGAGAGGAGTGCGGATTAGAAATGATGAGAGGATGCAGTATGGTGACCTGCGGCTATTTTTTCAGGGGTAAGACCGTGGGGAGGATGGGTGTTGTGGGTCCTACCAGGATGGATTATGATAGAGCTTTGAGAACGGTGAGCTGTTTATCGGATCTTATCAGCGCCAAGCTCGATGAATTTGATGTTGAGCGGTAAAAAAATCCTGACGGAGGAGCATGCGTAAGGACAAGAATAAAAAAAAGAGTAACGAGGACATGGATGGTGTCCTTGACGATATCGTTTCGGGCGTAGATGGCGCGACCGACGATATCAGCGGGGAAGATATTGAAGAGGTCAGGAGAAAGGCGGCCGAAAGGGATGAGTATTACAATAAGTGGCTGAATATTCACGCCGAGTATGAAAATACCAAGAAGCGCCTTGAAAAAGAAAAATACCAGCATATCAAATTCGCCAACGAAGACATAATATCGCGGCTTTTTCCTATAATGGATAACTTTGATATGGCTTTTGCGGCCATGGAAAAGGCCGAGGATAAGGTGGCGGTATTGGAAGGCATAAAGATGATACAGAAAGAGTTCCACAGGGTTCTTGAGGATTCCGGAGTGGAAAAGATAGAAACCCTGGGTAAAAAGTTTGACCCGAATTTTCATGAGGCGGTGATGGTCGTTGAAACCGGGGAGTTTCCCGACGATGAAATAGTCGAGGAGGTAAGACCGGGATATACTTTCAACGGTCGGCTCTTGCGTGCCGCCCAGGTTAAAGTGGCTAAAAACACATCCGGAGATTGAACGTTGTTTTCATAAAATAAGGAGGGGAGATATGGGAAAGATAATAGGTATAGACCTGGGGACTACTAATTCATGTGTAGCTGTAATGGAAGGAAAGGAACCAAAAGTCATCCCCAACGCGGAAGGCACAAGGACGACGCCGAGCGTTGTGGCTTTTACGAAAAGCGGGGAAAAACTTGTGGGTCAGCCGGCAAAAAGGCAGGCTGTGACAAACTCCGACAATACGATATTCAGCATGAAGAGGTTTATGGGGCGCCAGCATTCGGAGGTGCAGGAAGAAGAAAAACTAGTCCCTTACAAGGTGGATGAAGACTCGAAAGGCAGTGTTGTGGTGACCTCTCACGGCAAGACTTACACTCCGCCCGAGATATCGGCCATGACGCTCCAGAAAATGAAGCAGACCGCCGAAGATTATCTTGGTGAAAAGGTCACGGAGGCCGTCATAACAGTACCCGCGTATTTCAATGATTCTCAGCGCCAGGCCACCAAGGACGCTGGAGAGATAGCCGGCCTTAAAGTGCTCCGCATAATAAACGAGCCGACCGCGGCGAGTCTGGCGTACGGGCTGGACAAGAAAAAGAACGAGAAGATAGCGGTCTTTGACCTCGGCGGAGGAACTTTCGACATATCGATACTTGATGTCGGGGATGGCGTTTTCGAGGTAAAGGCGACCAACGGTGACACTCATCTCGGCGGGGACAATTTTGACCAGAACGTGATGAACTGGATAGCTGAAGAGTTCAAGAAAGAGAATGGTATAGACCTCAGGAACGACAAGATGGCCCTTCAGCGTCTTAAGGAAGCGGCTGAGAAAGCTAAGTGTGAACTTTCGTCAAACCTTGAGACCGAAATAAACCTGCCGTTCATAACGGCGGACGCTTCGGGGCCGAAACATCTCACGATGTCCCTTTCGAGGTCAAAGCTTGAACAGCTTGTGGACGACCTGGTGGAGAGGACAAAAGAACCCTGTTACAGAGCCCTCAAGGATTCCGGGTATTCACCGTCAGACATAGACGAGGTCATACTCGTGGGCGGACAGACACGTATGCCTAAGGTGCAGGAAGTCGTCAAAGAGATCTTCGGCAAGGAACCGCACAAAGGCGTGAATCCCGACGAGGTGGTAGCCATAGGTGCCGCTATTCAGGGCGGTGTCCTCAGCGGTGACGAGGGGCTTTCGGATGTTGTGCTCCTGGACGTTACCCCTCTTTCCCTGGGGATAGAAACTCTTGGCGGTGTCATGACAAAGCTCATAGAACGCAACACGACAATCCCTACCAAGAAAAGCCAGGTATTCTCGACGGCCGCCGATAATCAGACTGCCGTTTCGATATTGGTGCTTCAGGGGGAGAGGGAGATGTCGAGTGATAACCGCGTACTGGGGCGTTTCGATCTGGTTGGCATACCTCCGGCCCCTCGCGGAATGCCGCAGATAGAGGTTACTTTCGATATTGACGCTAACGGTATAGTCCACGTTTCCGCTAAGGATAAGGCCACGGGCAAAGAGCAGTCTATACGGATAGAGTCCTCAAGCGGACTTTCCAAGGAAGAGATAGAGAAAATGAAATCCGACGCGAAAGCCCACGAAAGTGAGGACAAAAAGAAAAAAGAGCTTGTCGAGAACAAGAACCAGCTGGATACACTGATCTACGCCACGGAAAAAGCGCTAAAAGATCACGGCGACAAGGTATCCGAAGATGAAAAAAAGAATGTTTCTGATGCCCTGGAAGAAGCCAGGAAAAAACTTTCTTCCGAGGACGTTGATGAATTGAAGAAAGCCCAGGAAGATCTTCAGAAAGCCAGTCATAAACTTTCGGAAGAGATGTACAAGGAGGCCCAGGCAAAGGCGCAGGCTGGGGGTGGAGCTTCGGCCGAGGGCGCAGACTCCGGACAAGCCGGAGAAAGCAAAAAAGAAGAGGATGTCGTCGACGCTGATTACAA
>SLID01000132.1 GCA_007135805.1 Candidatus Omnitrophota bacterium
GCGGGGTAGCGAAAGTTTTGTGAAGATTAAGATGAACCACGTCAAAACCAAGGTCACCCGGACGCGCCTTACCCATTATCGCGTTAAGGTTAGCTCCGTCGTAATACATGATGGCACCGGCCTCATGCGCTATATCAGATATTTCCTTTATATGCGGATTGAATATTCCAAGGGTGTTAGGACACGTAAGCATCACGCCCGCTACCTCTTCACTGATATTCTCCCGGAACTTTCCCATGTCCATGACACCGTTTTCGTCCGAAGGTACTGATATCACCTCGTATCCCGCTATCGCCGCTGAGGCCGGATTTGTGCCATGGCCCGAATCGGGGATAAGCACATACTTTTTCCGGTTGCCCATTTTCTTGTGGTACGCGGCTATAAGCATTACCCCGGTAAGCTCTCCGTGAGCGCCGGCCATCGGCTGTGTGGTGAACTCCGCCATACCGGTTATCTCAGACAACACCTGTTCCAGGTTGTATATTATCTCAAGAGCGCCCTGGGTAAGCTTTTCCCCCTTCACAAGCTGAGGTTGCAGCGGATGAAGAGAGGTAAATTCCTCAAGCGAGGCGATCTTTTCAGTGAACTTGGGGTTGTATTTCATGGTACAGGATCCCAGCGGGTAAAAATGCGAATCCACCCCGAAATTCATACGCGAAAGACGGGTAAAATGCCTCACCACCTCGGGTTCCGAAACACAAGGGAGTTCGGCGTCTCTTGACCTGGCGTATCGCTGGTCTATCTCCACCTTCATTCCGGTGTCCCGACCAGGAAGAGTACCTCCTATCTTGCCTTTTCGTGACTTCTCGAATATCAGCTCCATAAAGCCGCCTCCAGTTCTCGGGCGTACATATCTATTTCTTCCTTTGTCCTCTTTTCCGTAACAGCCACAAGAAGATAGTTTTCAAGGTCTTCGTAATAACGGCCAAGGGGAAATCCCGCCGCGATACCTTTATCTATGAGTTTGCCTATGACATCATTGGGATCGACTGGAAGTTTTATAACAAACTCGTTAAACGTCGGAGAACTTGTCTTCACTTCGACCCCTTTTACATCCCCGAGACGCTTTTTGGCGTATTCTGTCTTTTCCATACAAAGTCTCGCCACCTTCTTTAATCCCCCGCGGCCGGTCAAGCACATGTAAACAAGTGCCCTCAAGGCGCATAACGCCTCGTTAGAACATATGTTGGATGTAGCTTTGTCCCGCCTTATGTGTTGCTCCCTTGTCTGCAGAGTAAGGACAAAAGCCCTCTTACCGGCGGTGTCAACAGTGGCTCCCACTATCCTTCCGGGCATCTTTCGCGCGTATTTCCGCTTCGTAGCCATAAAACCCAGGTAAGGGCCGCCAAAGGACAGCGGTATACCCAGACTTTGCCCTTCGCCGGTAGCTATATCGGCCCCCATTTCTCCGGGTGTCTTTAAAATCCCCAAAGACACAGGATATACACTTTCTATTACAAGAGCGCCCTTTTCGTGGCACATGTCTGAAATATCACTATGGTCGTCTATCGCGCCGAAAAAATTGGGGTTCTGAAGTATGACGGCGGCCGTTTTGTCGTCAACATGGCCGCGTATCTTCTCCCTGTCGGCCTGGCCGTGGCATACATCCACTTCCACGAACTCCATTGACAGGTTACTGGTATATGAATACATCATTTTTCGGTATATGGGATTTACCCCGCCATCCATGATTATCTTGTTCCTGCCGGTTATACGCGAAGCCATCATTGCCGCTTCGTAAAGGGCCGTACCGCCGTCATACAACGAGGCGTTTGAAACCTCCATCTCAGTGAGCCGGCATATACAGCTCTGATACTCGTATATCGCCTGTAATGTTCCCTGTGACGCCTCGGGCTGATATGGAGTGTAAGCGGTATAAAATTCGGAACGCGACACCACAGCGTCTATAGCCGCGGGGGTATAATGATCGTAAAAACCTCCGCCTACAAAAGAAACCAGACCCACCGCGTTCTTACGGGCAAGACTTCTCAGGTACTTATCCACCTCGTACTCTGATATCCCTTCGGAGATGTTAAATGACCGGGCTCTCAGTTCATGGGGGATACCTTTAAAAAGCTCGTCTATATCTCCGGACAAAATACCTATTTCCTTAAGCATTCCGACGCGGTCCTCTTTGGAATGAGGGATATATCCCATTTAGTTACCTCCAAACACTGTTTCTAATGTTAAGCCCCGGTCCCTCCGGAGCTGTCTTCTCAGCTCTTTTTCAGAAAATCCTCGTACTCTGCCTTATCCATCAATTTATCCATGCCTTCATCATCCGAGACAGTTATTTTGCATATCCAGCCTTTATCGTAAGGCGAGCTGTTTATCTTCTCCGGAGCTTCGTTGAGCAATTCGTTAACTTCCGTGACTTTACCGGCTAGGGGTGAGTAAACCTCACTGGCGGCCTTTACCGACTCAATAGTCGCTACAATGCCTCCTCTTTCGGCTACAGCTCCCATCTCAGGAAGATCCACGAAAGTTATGTCTCCCAACTCCGATTGGGCATGCGCGGTTATTCCTATGGTGGCCTCGTCCCCGGCCATCTTTATCCATTCGTGCTCTTTGGTGTATTTGAGTCCTTCAGGTATCATTTTTCCTCCTCCTCGTCTTTAGAACGGTCCGCTACTTCCGTAACAAAGGAAGTTTCGCGAGTTTAGCGTCGACAGTCACTCGGCCGTCTGTGAGGGCTATACGGGTACCTTCCGCCGAGTAACGTTTATCGACATAACAAAGCCCTACAGCCCTTTTTAAAGAAGGACTGAAAGCGCCGCTGGTGACAACTCCCGCTTTTTCTCCCGATATCTCCACACTGAACCCTTTCCGGGCGGCACGCCGGCCTTCTGACACAAAACCTGATAGGATCTTCCCGGGAATCGCCCCCGAAACCGGATTGAGCGATCTTTTCCCTATGAAATCCTTGTCCATGTCCACGAATCTGGCGAGACCGGCTTCGAAAGGTGTCACTTCTTCGTCTATATCGTTCCCGTAAAGGGGGTATCCCATTTCAAGTCTCAAAGTATCCCTGGCGCCCAGACCCGCGGGTTTTACATCATCGCGGGAAATTATAATATCCCACAACTCCGGGGCTTTTCCCCATGGAATAAATATCTCATAGCCCGTCTCACCGGTATAGCCGGTCCGGCTCAGTATAACTTCCGTACCGCTCATATTGACCTTAGTAAAACAAAACCTGCCAAGCCCTTCTATAGCGCTCTTTCCCGCAAGCCCTTCAAGAACACTTAAAGACGCGGGACCCTGCACATCAAGCTTGGCGATATCTCCGGACACGTCGGTAAAAGATACGTCATGGGATTTGTTGGAAAGCACCCAGTTCCGGTCTTTTTCAGTTGTCCCGGCATTCACCACCAACATAAATTCTTCGTCGGAAATTTTAAAAACTATCAGGTCGTCTACTATGCCACCTTCCTCCGAGAGAAAAAATCCATACCTGCATCTCCCCGGCAGCATGCCGTCGATACGGCAAGTCATAAGGCGCTCAAGGTCAGCCGACGCGCCTTTGCCTCGCAGAAAAAACTCTCCCATATGAGAGACGTCAAAAAGCGAGACAGCGGACCTGGTATGAAGATGTTCTTCAACTATACCGGTGTAATACATCGGCATATCCCAGCCGGCAAAAGCGGACATTTTGGCATCGCAAGAGATATGTTTCTGATGTAAGGGGGTTTTTTTCAAAACTTCCCGGCTCCGTTAAGTTTCAAACCCGTAACGTTTTTCTGGAAAGGCAAAAACCCAGGCGTTCGGTTTCTGTCCGACAGCTTCCATGTGGTTATCCACCGGATCCCCCGGGGTTTTATGAAAAAACCCGCATTGGAAAGAGTTTCAAGGATCCTTACGCCAGTCACTACAATTAGGTATTATAGGACAAACCCCGATATTGTCAAGACGCCTTGGCCCATCATACGGCCGGAAGTGAAAGAGACCGGTAAGTTTCGTGCGCGCGGTAAGAGCTTCGTACCATTGGGCCTGAAACTACCTCCCGGATCCCCATATCCAAAGCTCTCCGTCGGAGCATCGAGAATTCTTCAGGGGTATAATACTTCTTAACGGACCAATGTTCAACTGATGGGCTTAGATACTGCCCCAGACATACTATGTCGGTACCCGCCCTTTTAAGGTCCCTGACGGTTTTCAGTATGTCCTCTGGCGCCTCTCCAAGACCCAGCATCATCGAAGACTTTACAAGTATTTTCGCGCCTCCTTCCCTTAAAGCGCTTAAAAGTTCCAAGACCCTGAGCGATGCCTGATAACAGGAACTCTTTCTAAGGGACGGATACAGTTTTTCAGGCATTTCAACATTGTGCCCCACTACCTCAGGAGAGGAAGAAACGATCTCCTCGAGAGCGGCACCAGGAAGGCCCGGCAGGGAAACCCCCTCAACAGGGGCGAGATCGGGTATAAGAACCTCAACCGGGACGCATGGACAAGACCGCTTTATGGCCTCGATAGTATTTTTAAAATGTCCGGCTCCGGCGTCAGGAAGATCATCTCTGGTAACAGAAGTTATTACCGCGTATTTTATTTCCAACTTGGCCACAGCTTCTGCCACTCTTTGGGGTTCCTCGGGGTCAGGAAGAAAAGGAACACCTTTCTTGACATTGCAAAAAAGGCAATCACGTGAACATATATCACCCAGGATAATAAAAGTGGCGTTACCGCTATCCCAGCATTCCCACTTATTTGGACAGTCGGCTTCACGGCAGATAGTTCTTACGCGGTCCGTTTCAAGAAATCTTTTAAATCCGTCGACACATGGCCCGGATCGCACGGTGGCCCTTATCCAATCAGGCCTTCTCATTTTTTTCAGATCCGCCGCGCGCGAACATTTTTCTTTCAGCAAGATACCTGTATGTCTCGTAGTGGTCTGTGACCAGACTCTGAGCTTTATCCAGGAGTTTTTTAGCCCTTTCCGGGTCTGACTTCTTGAGGACTAGATAACGGTTTTCGTTGTATATGTAATCTTCCAGCTTTATGCTGGGAGCCTTACTGTCAAGAACCAGAGGATTTTTCCCCGCGTCACAAAGCTCAGGATTGTACCTGAAAAGAGGCCAGTGTCCGGAATCTACCGCCTTCTTCTGCGCGGCACACCCTTTAACGATATCATACCCGTGCGCTATACAGTGTGAATAGGCGATTATGATCGAAGGCCCTTTATACGACTCTGCTTCAAGAAAAGCTTTAAGCGTCTGCATAGGATCGGCTCCCATTGCCACCTTGGCCACGTAAACGTGTCCGTAACTGATCGCCATAAGTCCCAGGTCCTTCTTGCCCACAGGTTTCCCGCTTGCCGCGAACTTGGCTACCGCTCCCATGGGAGTGGATTTTGACGCCTGACCGCCGGTATTGGAATAAACTTCTGTGTCAAGCACAAGCATGTTTATGTCGCGGCCGGAGGCCAGCACATGGTCAAGACCTCCATATCCGATATCGTAAGCCCACCCGTCACCACCGAGGCCCCATATAGACCTTTCGATAAAATAATCAGCCACGCTTAAAAGTTCCTTGCACTCAGCGGAATCA
>SLID01000077.1 GCA_007135805.1 Candidatus Omnitrophota bacterium
CCACCACGTGATCATAATGATATGTCTCACCGTAAGGCGTTTCTATTTTGACCGCGCGGCCGTCGGCATCGTAATACCTTCTGGCGCCTATATCGTCGGTTATAATAACTCCGTCTTCTATGTACTCGTAATCGTAACGTGACGTATCTCTCCCACTGACACTTACTACCACGGAACTCGTACGCGAAAGATGGTCATATCCATAAACTACCGTCACCCCGGAGGGGTCAAATATTTCACGAAGAAGCTCCTTGTCCTGATCGGTAAAATAAGAATATACGTAGCGAGTGCCCGTAATACGATCCGTGAAAACGGTGCTTTCGATCCCGGTCTCCCCGCATATCGGACGGGTCACATCAAATATGTCGCCGGTACTTAACCTTGTAAGTTTTGTTATGTTCCCGTCATCGTCGACTTCATAAAGGTTGTTACCGCTATCTACAAAATTTTCCAGCGATCCGCCCGAGAAAAAAAACTGACTCCCATCATCGCCCACAAGCCTTGCCGAAAAGACATCGCCGTATTCATCGAAAACTATCCTGTCAAGCAACCCATCCGAGGAAGACATTCCGGACATCCCACTATCCGAAAAATGTATCTCTCGCGTATCTTCTCCTTCTCCCAGGGCGACATAAATTATATTACCCTTATCGTCGTATTCCCGGACCGATCCAGGCTCAGTTACTCTCAGTCCTGTCACCTCACCTTCATCACTTAAAAGATATAGATACTCCGAGACCATACCTTCCGGAGACTCCACCCGGGATATAAGCCCCTGATCCACATAAATATAGCTGAAAGAGGCGGTCTTTATTCTTTCAATACTGCCCGAACCGTCGTACAAAAACTCCAAATTCGCTATATCGCCTTTCAGCTCGAGCAGTATATCCTCAAGTTGTCCGGAAAGATCACTCCCGGGTTGTTCTGTGACCGAACCATCGGGTGTATTTATTTCCAGGGATAATATCTCACCTGAAGAGGCAACCTCTAAAAACGAGACCTCGATATCCATATCACCCGAGGTAACACGAGAGAGGCCAGAAGACTCGAATTCGACTTTAATACCGCCTATAAGCGCCTTTACCGGCTCGACAAGTATTGATGTCTCAGTGATTTCGGTCCTGAAGGTGTAAACATTTCCGCCGGGAGTCGCCGCGCTCGACAGGTAGCCGTCTGTGTAAAGGTAAAGCGTCCCGTCGTAACTATTCTGGCTTTTCATGTCACTTTCCGCGTAAAAATTAACATACCCTTCCCGGACCGAAAGTTCTTTGATGTTTTCTCCGCTGTATACTGCGGTGACATCATCACCGTAAGTAACACTTACGCCTTCGGAAAGGTTCCGGGGTTCCCCGCCAAGAAAATCCGCATATTCCGACAACCCATCTTCCACGTGCCTGACAACACCGTTATGGAGAGCCAGGGTGTAAATCACTTCTCCCTCAAACTCCGAATATATCCTTTCTTCGGTATAAGCGCCTTTAGTGATCGAGCGGAGTCTCCCGTCCGGGTAGCGCGTAATCTCTATATCTCCTCTCATTTCGCCGGTCAAAATAAGTTGTCCCTCCCGGGAATAGCTCTCCCAGGCCCCGCAAGACCCCCTGATCTCTTTTAAAGCGCCATCATCATAGTAAAAACTCTCACTTAACAAGTTTCCTCGAGTATCAAGATCCTGTGATCGGAAAATATTTCCATCCGGGAGGTAAAATAGTATTCTCTCCGCGACTTCACCATCATCAAAATACTGATATTCCGCTACACCTCCCCAAGGTGATACCGTTTTCCACAATCTGTTCGCCTCATCATCGTAATATTCCTTAACCGTCCCGTCGGTCATTTCCAAGGTCCACAAACGCCCCGTTTGAACCCGGTAAGTGTATATCGCGCCGTCGGGAGTTGTCCTCCTTTCCAGCTGCCACTGGGATGTATATTCGTTCGACCGGCCGTCAGAATAATCCCGTATTATCTTTTGAAGTGTTCCATCCATGCAGTATAGGTAGGTTTCCCGAAAGATCGTTTCTCCTGACGCATCTCGCATAACGCGACCTGTAAGATGCCGCTTATCGTCGTATTCGTAGGTAAGAACACGCCCGTCAGCATATTCTATTTGTTCGAGTTTCCAGTCACCGGCATAACGCCTTACCGTGCCACTGGCGTAAGTTCTTACAACGCTACCTCGGGTACCGCTTTCCGCGTAGAAAAAAGTCTCTTGATAACTTAAATCTCCCGAGGCGGTGTACATGACCCGGCCGGTAAGAATTCGTCCTGCGTCATAAATATAGGTAAGTAAACGTCCGTCGGCATATTCTATTTGTTCGAGTTTCCAGTCACCGGCATAGTGCCGCACCGTGCCACTGGCATAAGTTCTTACAACGCTACCTCGGGTACCGCTTCCTGTGTAGAAAAAAGTCTCTTGATAACTTAATTCTCCCGAGGCGGTGTACATGACCCGGCCGGTAAGAACGCGTCCTGCGTCATAACTATAGGTAAGCACACGCCCGTCGGCATATTCTATTTGTTCGAGCTTCCAGTCACCGGCATAACGCCTTACCGTGCCACTCGCGTAACTTCTTATCACCTTCTCGCGAGTACCGCTTTCTGTGTAGAAAAAAGTCTCTTGATAACTTAATTCTCCCGAGGCGGTGTACATGACCCGGCCGGTAAGAACTCGTTCTGCGTCATAAATATAGGTAAGCACACGTCCGTCGCCATATTCTATTTGTTCGAGTTTCCAGTCACCGGCATAAAGCCTTACCGTGCCACTGGCGTAACTTCTTATCACCTTCTCGCGGGTACCGCTTTCCGCGTAGAAAAAAGTCTCTTGATAACTTAATTCTCCCGAGGCGGTGTACATGACCCGGCCGGTAAGAACGCGGCCTGCGTCATAAATATAGGTAAGCACACGCCCGTCGGCATATTCTATTTGTTCGAGTTTCCAGTCACCGGCATAGTACCGCACCGTGCCACTGGCGTAACTTCTTATCACCTTCTCGCGAGTACCGCTTTCTGTGTAGAAAAAAGTCTCTTGATAACTTAATTCTCCCGAGGCGGTGTACATGACCCGGCCGGTAAGAACGCGTCCTGCGTCATAAATATAGGTAAGTAAACGCCCATCGGCATATTCTATTTGTTCGAGTTTCCAGTCGCCGGCATAACGCCTTACCGTACCATTGGCATAGCTTCTGGTTATACTCTCGAGCACCCCCTCCGCATTCCTGTTATACACCTGAGCGTAACTGTAAACATTTCCTTCTTTAAAATAGGTAAGGGTCGCAAGATCTCCGTTATTGTCATGGGTATACACATATGCCCGACCGTCTTCATGGCTTCGCTCTTTAAGCACATTTTCAAGATAGAAGAACGTCCATCCGTTCGCCCTTGTATCCGTCCGGTCGTATTCGGTTCCATTCTCTGTAACAGTGGAACAAGAATGAGACTTTGCTGTTAAGCTGAAACTCTCAATATCATTTTTCGCGGAGACCAAAGACGAAGCGCTATCATGTCGTTCGGTAAAAGCCTCAGCGTCAGAACGGCAGGAAGAAGTTTGCGCGACATGACGCATTATGGACATCACCTCAGCGCCCCATACAACCTCCTGAAACAAGAAGATCCCGGCAACCAATGCCGAGACCGTTTTTAAAGTTCTCTTAAACCGTTTTGTTCTATCCATGACGCCCTCCTGCGTTGCCCCCCTCACTGCACGTCACGGACATTTTAACATTTTTTGATTTTTTGTCAATGTTTTTTTGTTTTTTTAAAAATTAACACCGAAAAAGAAACGCGCCCATCTCGCGCGTTACCCAAAAAACACCCCTCGCTATCCTCTTATCTTTCCCCGGAATTCATCCCCAATGCCATCAAATATCCCCTCGCTCTTTCAGCAAGTTTGTATTTGTTCACTAACTCGTAAAAGTTTTTCCCATGGTTGGGCTCAATTATATGGGCCATCTCATGCACGATAACATAGTCCCTCACCCATTCGGGAACATCTCTAAGACGCGAGGATATTTTTATATCCCCGGTGAGGCAATTACATGAACCATATCTTTTATTCTGAGACGTAGAATATTCCACACTTCCCACATTAAGACTATTTCCAAAATATCTGGAATTTAGCTTCGCGGCAATTTTTTCAAGTGAATTTTGCCTGTTAAGTTCTTTTTTTATTTTTTTCCTCAAGACCTTTTCCTTAAACCCCTCGATCATACTGTCAAGTCTCTGCTTGTTTATGGTCGATGGCGCCAAAACATGCAGAACATCACCCTCGAGCCGAGCACTGACAGTTTTTTTTCTTTTAGCGCTGTAAGAGATTTTGACATCCATTACTTACCTGACAAAATAAAACTCATCACAATAAAATAAGAGGTTGTCTGTCCGCGCCTTCATATGCCAAAAGAGATGTTTTGGGGAAAAGATACAATTTTCAAAAGCGCATTTGTGAAAATACCCAACATTTACAAATTTTGGTATCCCTCATCAGATGATCGTTCAAAGCCCACGATCACACACGATGCTATGGTAGACTTCCAGTGTCTCCCTCGCCGCCTTAGTCCATGAAAATTCCCGTGACCGCTCTATACCTTTATCTATCAGGCCCTCGGCAAGCTCCTTATTGAGAAGTATGTTATAGATTATATCCGCCGCTTTTCTGACATCACGGGGAGGCACCATAAACGCGGCGTCCCCCACCACTTCCGGTAAAGATGAACTATTGGAACAAACCACCGGGGTCCCGCATTGCATCGCTTCCAGAACGGTCAGACCAAAACCCTCGTATAAAGAAAGATGAACAAGAGCGCTTGCCATGCTGTAAAGCACAGCAAGATCCCGTGACGGAACTTCTCCGAGATATCTTACATATCGTCCCCTCAGCATTTCTTTAAGTTCGTCTTCTTTTTTATCCCATCTCCCGCACACAACAAGTTGATGAGGTACGTCCCAAGAACGCAGGAGTTCGAACACTTTAAGTAACGTTCCTACGTTCTTATGGGGTTTCACACTCCCGACATAGAGTATTATATTCCTGTCAAGACGATACCTGCTCCTGACATCGGCTATACGGGTCTTATCGTCTATATGGTGAAAATCCTTACCTCCCGCCTCAGAAACCACCTCCAGCTTGGACGAGTACTCCCCGCCGAATATACGCAAGAGATCCGACTTCGTATGTTCTGAAACTGATATTACCCGGGACGACCTCTTAAGGGCACGTTTTATCATGAAAGAGGCATATTTACGGGCTATTGGATAAGGGACGGATCCTGGAAAAAGAAGATATAGCAGGTCATGTATAGTCACGACCATCTTCCCCTTATACCCCAACGGAATATTGAAATGCGGCACATGCAGAACATCAATACCGGCATCTCCGTACGGCGGGAGAATCTGCTCAGTTAAGGAATATACCGGAGCACGCCAATCGACGGTACTTACACCATCCTTAGGAAAAGCTTTGGCCAATGCCTGAACATCCCCAAAAAGGACAAACTCATCCTTAGGGGACATTTTTATCATTTCGGGCAGAAGGCTCTTAATATACCTACCGATACCGGGATGAGTGATCATCCTGGCATCAAAACCTATCCTCATCTATATTCACTTCTTTTAGGTCCGGTCAAGAGCAGCGGATAAAATATCCCACATCTATCGCGCTATCACTTCAGATCCGCACATAGTTTCTCGTCATTATTCGGATTATCAACACTATAACACCCGGAACGTCCCTCTTCATAGGGACTTATTATTCCCGATCCGTCAGGACGATTGTCCCACTTTATCCCGGGGTAGTCAAGAATATGTTTGTGATATTTTTAAAAGTTGGTTGGAAGACCAAAACTCAAAAAGCAAGTTTAAGCTTTGTCCCTATCACATTTATATCAACCCAGCCCGACCTGCCCCTTGTACTTTGGCGCATATAGTAAACATCACAAACCAAATATCTTAATAACTTGACCTCGGTACCAGCGGACAACCTGTTGCGCAAGATCCTACCTACCTTGGAACAATCCAGATATATCTCATCTGATATGTAAGGGGCAAATTCGAAAGTCCCGAAAAAAAAGGGTCTTTTGGCGGTCAACCTATTCCTGTAACGCCAATCATTTCGCCTATCCTCTCTGTTCCTATACTCTATCCTGTTTCTAGTGCTGAACTTAAAACCGCCTAACCCCATGCCTAATGTGCCGTCAAAATGGGGAACATTCTCATACTTCCACCGATTTCCTACCCTGTCGAATACTTGACGATAACCCGCTTTAATGTCAAGCCAATCGGTTATCCCGGAATACTTAAGCCCGATATCTGTACGATGTGAATATAACCTGGAAACATTTCCACCAAACCTCAGCTCCTCGGAAACTGACAAACTCCAATTTTCTCTGGCTTTCCATTCGATTTCGTTGATATTCCAGTATTGGAAGTCCGTTCTCGCGCCCGCTTCTATGGAAAACAAAATCCCGACAACTACCACGATAGGCCATAAGACCTTCCGCATAAAACACCATCCTTACTTAACTGTGATGTTAACGTGTATCAACTTATGGCTCCACCTTCACATTCATTGACTTTTTTCCGAAGGTTTAAAAGATCTTCCCAGTGTCCCTGGCCTCTTTGAATCGGCTGACTTTGTCATATATCGTCCCGACAATCCGGACATAAAGATGATCGCTTCATTTTATGCCGGGCAGTTAAAAATATGTTGGGGATATTTTTTGCAGCCATACCGCTCTTTGCCCCTAAAAGGCAGGTCTTTCATGGAGATGAGAAACGCATTTGTCTGGTTCTGCTCGGCTACAATGCCTCAAGTATCTCTAAATACACCTCAGCGGCAAGAAAAACCTGCTTAAGCGGCACGGACTCGTTATTTGAATGTGCCTTGGCCAGATGTCCCGGACCCAGGATGACCGGTTTTGTTCCCGCCTCCCACAAAATATTGGCATCAGAATGGCTTCTGAAAGATCCGGGCTCCCAGGAAAACCCTCTGTTCTCAAAACTTTTTCTGATCAACCTTACCATTTTCCCCTTATCAGGTATCTTATACCCCCGATTTACTGTCGGAAAGTCGACTATATGCTTATATCCTACGCCGAGCTCGCCTTGAGCGGCTATGATCCTTTCGATCGATCTTGCTACAGTTTTAAGTCGGGACCCGGGGGGGAAATGCATATCAAGAAGAGCAATGCACCTATCGGGAACAGCAAAACCCGAATCAGCGCTGTGGACATCGCGTATATTGTATATAACGTGATGTCTGCTTTTGTCAAGCCAGGCCGTTACCCTTAGCAATATTTGAAGCATATCAAAGATCGCGTTGTGCTGATAGTCCGAATAAGAGGCATGCCGTCTTTTACCAAAAGTCCTGAATTCCACCTCTATGTAGCCATAGTGGCTTAAACATACTTCCATATTGGTGGGTTCCCCAACTATGGCCCATGGAATTCGAAGATCATCTATTAACTGTTTAGTTCCGTCACCCTCTTCCTCCTCCCCAACGACCAAGGCAAGTACGGCCGGAGGCAAACTATCATTTTTCTCATAAAATGAAATAAAAGCCTCTATCATCGCCGCACATCCGCCCTTCATATCGGCTGCCCCCAGACCGAAGATCTCATCTTTTCTTTGGCAGGATTCAAACTTTTCAAGATCAAATGCCGGGACCGTGTCAAGATGCCCTAAAAATAAAATTTCGGGAGTTATGCCTTCCGGAGAAACAATAAGGTTATACCGTGCCTCATCGACCTCCTGACGCATAACGTTCATACCACTAGAAACTAAACACTGCTCGGCATATTCGAGTATTTCTACCTCTTTCCCGGACGGACTGTAAATGTCTACCAGGCCGCGCAGCAGTTTCTTTAAACGATTATTATCTATCTTGACTCTCTTAGCGCATCCCATTTAACACCTACTCATCAGCCATTTCCATGTTCAATGACATATAAACATGTTTTACCGTATTGCCGAAACCATACTTTTTAAAAAAGTCTATAGCTCCTTTGTTGTCGGCCTGGGTATCGGTTATCAGTATACGTATACCCATTTCCTTCAATTTATCGGTCATGGCATCCAAAAGACGTTTGGCTATACCGTATTTCTGATAAGGCCTCAATACGCCCAACCATACAAGGTATCCGTAATTCCAGGCCGTTTGGGGTTTTTCTATCCTATTCCCCAGGGCGAACCCTACAACCTTCTCTCCCGTACACGCCACAAAACAAAGATCGGGCTCTATATTAAAAAAATGAGTAACCTCATATTCGTCCCAAGTTCTGTAAAGCGTGGGGTGCTGTTCGGCCGTAAAAAGCTTTTCTCCGATGTGAAATACCTGGGAGATATCGTCTATCCCCATTGTCCTTATCTGTATTCTGGACTTCTTTGCCATTTTCCTGACCTCATGTTTTGATTAGTGTATTTTACCTGAACGCGGAAAAATATATGACCCCGCGACAAAAGTCAAAGCCGAAAAAACTATTCCAAAAACAACAGGATCCAAACCAAGCGGCAGACTCAATTTTTCGGATGTTTCCAGCGCTATCAGCAGCATGGTCATACCCCCGCCGCAAATCATACCGGTCATGGCTCCGGCAGAACTTGACTTTTCCCAGAAAAAAGCTCCCAACGTAGGCACAAATAAACCTGAAACAAGAAAAGCGTAGGCATAAAGTATCGAGTCAAGTACAGTGGCAAATCGCGAGGCTATAAGAACGGCCAGAACTCCCAGCACCAGAGTTACTCCCTGAGCCACCCGCACAATAACCTTATGCGAAGCTTTTGGCATTATGTAACGCTGAATAAGATCATTAACCATATTCCCGGAAGAAGCCATCAAACAACTATCGGCAGTAGACATTATTGCGGAGAAATAAGCGGCTACGACCAGCCCGGTTATACCTACAGGCAGAACATTATTTATAAGCATTGGCAGGCCCATTTCCGCCCGGTCCGGTCCCAGAGCCGGATACAGCACACGGGCGCACATACCTAATATTACCCCCGTGAAAGCCATTATGGGATATTCGAATACCCCGGCGATATACCATGCTCTACGCCCCTCGCGAACCCCCTTACACGCAAACATCCTCTGGTACAGCGTCATTCCCACCAACCAGATGGGCACTATTGTGAACATCCAGTTAATGAAGGTTACCCATCCCGAAGCGGAGGTGGAATAAATAGCCCCCGGGGAAAGATCGAAAAATCTTGAGGGTAAAGCGTCCCGAAGAGCGCTTATCCCCCCAACCTCTCTTAACGCCATGGGAACCGCTAAGAACATCAGCCCAACAAGAAGAATTATCCACTGCATGCAATCGGTGTATATAACGGCCTTTATTCCCCCGATAACGGTATATACAACTATGATAGCACCCATCGCATAGAGCGAGAACGTGAAAGGATCCAACCCCGCCAACGAAAAATCGCGTAGTGCCGTACCCGAGGCCAGAGTAGCTCCGGCCAGTATCTGACTACCGGCGAAAAGCAAGTACCCTATTCCCGAGATAACCGCGGCCACGAGAGCCACGCGGCCGTCATAACGAAACCTCAGAAAATCGGGATATGTTAACATTTTATGTTCAAGATCGGGTCCCTTAATACGGGGAATCACAAAAACAGCGGTAAGCCACGCTCCCAAAAGCCCCGTAAAAAGAAGCCACGAACCTGACAACCCCATTAAGAAACCCACACCGCCTAATCCTATCGAAAACCCCCCGCCCACGTCGGTAGCAACAATGCTAAGCCCCAGCGCTGTCGGCGGAACCTTACGGCTGCCCACATAGTAGTCGTCACGGGTCTTATTGCGCAGATAATGGTAATACCCTATACCGAGGATCCCCGCCATATACACAGCGAATATAAAATAGTCGATTAAATGCAATATGTCTCCAAATGAAACATCTGTTGAACGTTCTTAGCTATCCCTGAACTTCATCCGGAAAAGTGTAACCACCGCCTCAACACCGTCCTTCCACCCTATTTTCTTTCCTTCGTCATAGCTGCGTCCACGATACGATACGGGAACCTCGACTATCTTTATGCCCCTTTTAAGAAGTTTTGTGGTAACTTCCGGTTCAAACTCAAAACGATGCGCTTTTATATCCAATGACTTCATTATGTCGGTACGGACCATTTTGTAGCAGGTTTCCATATCGGTAAGATTTCCGCCGAAAAGAATATTCGTAAGCACTGTAAGGGTCTTATTGACCATAAAATGAGGGAAAGACGTGCTCTTCCATGTCTTTAAAAAGCGCGACCCATAAACTGCCTCAGCACCTGTCCTTTCGACAAGCTCCGCCATAGGAACCATATCATGTGGAGAGTATTCGAGATCGGCGTCCTGAACTATCACATAATCACCCGAAGCATGTGACAAAGCGGTTCGTATAGCGGATCCCTTTCCCATATTCTTTTCATGATAAAAAACTCTAACCCCGTTTTTTCCCGAACCGAACTTTTCCCGCAAAAGTTCTCTTGTCCCATCTGAAGAATGATCGTCAACCAACACGACCTCTTTATCCAGAGCAACTGTTCCCACAAGATCAATGATATCAAGTATCGTTTTACGCTCATTATAAACCGGTATAAGTATACTTATCTTCACCCAAAATCTCCTTGTTCTACATTTACAAGCATTTAACTAAACTCAACCAAGCCTTTCAAAAAATATCAGACTATTGATAAAAATTAAGCCCCACCTCTATCACAATATGCGATAATGGATTGTGGGCTGGTATTTCTGTCCGGAATACACGTTTAATTCGAATTTTTCGTAAATCCCTCCCGGATAGAATTTGACCTTCACGGCAACCCCGTCCCTTTTTAAAGGCGTTACCAGATATTTGGGAAAATCCGGCTCGCCTTCAGAGATACCCAAAAGACCCATGATACTTCCCCAAAAACCCGAACTCTCAGTTTCTGTCCCCCACGGGTCACGCACCAGAGTAGCCGGACCATGATGATGTCCATGGATGAACATCCAGGTAGATCTGTGTCCTGAGCCAACAAAAATGTCCCTGATATCGCTGTACAATGCTTCATCATGATTGCAAAATACTATAAAATCACCTTCAAACAAGGAAACTTCACGTTTTATCCATTCCAAAGTTCCTTTTTTATCGAAATTTTCCGAGTATGTCGCCAAAATAAAGAACAACACCTCCGTGTCTTCTGAAGAAACTAAAACCGAACTTTGAAGTCTTGTACCCCCTCTATACGGCCTTTCATCATACCCAAGAAAAGAGATCCAGTCATTCTCTGTAAGCGGGTATTTTTCATCAATATCACGGTTGCCTAAAGCAACTTCTTTAATGCCGACCTCTATGCTCTCCCAGGCTCTATGCCAATCCTTTTGCTGGGAAAGAGCGGCTTCTCTGTCAGTCGGATACTCATAAAAACGTGTTATACGTCCCTGGACGGTATCTCCTAGATCCACGACAATGTCGGGCTGCCTGGCATTACACAATGAAGCGAATAAACTCATCCGCGCTCCCTTATCACTATGCCCCACATGCGCATCCGCGATGAAATAGGCTCTCACAGGAATGCCGGAAATTTCTGGACTATCGGCTTTACCATCCCCTGAGTAAAAGAACACAATACCAGCGACAACAAACATTGCTGCTAAGGCAAACAACACAATATGTCCCGCTCTGACCTCATGCCTCAAAACACTACCTCCAGGGGGTATTCTGTCAAAAAGTACTATAACAACTTTCTTAAGATGTACCGCATACGGCTTTTCCCGGGATTGAGAAAATGTTTTTTCCCGGGAAAATGAAACCTTATTACGGGGACTTCCGCATCTATCCCGTTAAGGTACGCAAGCACAGCGGCTTCGGCATGGCCGTATCTGACATAATTCTGGCCGTTAAATAAAACTATATGCCGGCCGTTATTCGGATATTTTCCTTCTCGGCAAATATCCAAAAGAGCTCTTATATATTTTTCTCGACCTCTTTCGAAATATTCATAAATACTGCCGGCAAATGACAATTCACCATTGCCGGAGAGATACTTGTATTCTTCAAGATCTTGCAAACGCACATTACGCAAGACCACCCCGCCCTTTTTAAGGTGTTTTACCTCGACGAATTTAAGGTCGGACAATTTGATCTTTTCCACTTCTACTTTTTCCAGAACCGCAATATACTCGGCATGATCCGCCAAAAAAACTTCGTCAAAACCCGTGAGAGAATGTCCTCCGAAAATATCCAATTTCTCAATGGATTTTCTTAAGATATCAGAAAGAGACAAAAATCCCTCAACACTCATGTCAGACCTTAAGCTATCCATATGAAGATGAATGGCCTCGCCGATATTGTCTTCGAGCACAAAACGCTTGAAAAGACCCTTTTTAGAACTGGCATTATAAAGCTCTATTACTGCCGGATTGCTCATTTTAATAATCCTTAAAAGTAATGTATTTTTCGAATATCCCGTCCATATCATCGGATAAAATATATTCGACCAGCTTGGGAGCGAAGCTGAAAAAAATCAATTCAAGTTTGCGGCTGAGAAGTCTGGTATCCGTATGCCCGATAAGTTCCCGGATGAGAGTTCTGTAATACGGCAGACATGCTCTTTTATCGAATATACAATGGCATAAAATGTGTATAAGCTCATCTACAGGCGAAGCTTTATATTTCCAAAAAGCTCCGACCTCTACGATATTATCCCATATGTCCGACTGTAACTCTTCATGCACAGGGATCCACTCTCCCCTATTGGGACTTCTATAGGACAATTTGTACACTATATCAACATGTATATCGTTCTCTTTATCTACAAAATGATCGTGCGGATATGCCCCGTACAAATATGTATTGTACTCCCTGGGATCCTCGTGAAAAGCGTATCCCGCGCTCTGATATGTTCGCAAAATACCGTCTCTTTGTTCTCTCTTACACAGAAGATCGATATCTTCACTAATACTTATTTTGTCGGGAATATGATCATGTTTACGAAGAACTATCCAGTCCACCCGCTCCCTTTCAAGATCACCGAACAATCCTTTAAGCCTGTCTACTTTCATGACAAACCTTTTAACCCTCTGAAATTTTTCTCCGCCGCAAGTACCGCAAGAGCGTATTTTATGTAGTTCTTTTCATCCATTTCCATCCTGAACCTCCGAGACTGGATATGTACCTGACGGCATGCCCCTTCTGTGACCGGATGATTAAGCTCGATCTGTAAATCCATCCCCTCAGATTTTCCCGAAGAAAGAGTTGTTATTTTTTCGCCCACAATCCCCCCCCATCATGTGTAAAATTTATGGCCCCATGAGGGAACTTTACCCGCAAAACCTATCGAAGCATCCTGAAAAACCTGAAAGAAAACAGAAACTTTCCATACAAGGTAAGATCCCACGGACATACTGACATAGCTTTGATTAAACATTTACGGGCTTCCGACCACTTGCCCTGTTCCAGTAAATATTTTCCCCAACCGCGCATTTCCCCCGAAATAAATTTTCTACCGAACTTTCGCGTCAGGAACCCGCCGTGGCGCCGGTAAATAGTGACATAACTTCTATATTTAGCGTCTCTCGATCCGGGCCGCAAGGATTTGGAGTCCGGCGAACGTTTACGACGCATCAAAACGTCTTCCACGGTCTTTACTTCACATTCCCGGTATAACCTTACGGATATCTCTACATCCGAGCATAACTCCAGCTTTTCATCCAGAAGCCAAGCACGCATAAAAGTTTTTCTCCGGTACATTCCCGAAACGTTACAAAAACTTTCCGGGGGGTTGAACGGAACCCACACCCTGTCTACACCGTTGTCACCCGGCTCCAAAACCGACGTAAAACACGCCCCCAGTCCGGGCTCATCCTCCATAATTCCCACTTGGCGGGAAATTTTTTCAGGGAATATTTCGTCATCGGAATCAAGAAATGTAATAAACTCTCCCCTTGACCTGAGTATCCCGGTATTGGTCGCACCGGCTTCTCCCCTGTTCGCATCATGCCTTATGTAGGATATTCTGCCGTCCCCGAAACTTTTCACAAGCTCTTCCGTTCCGTCAGACGAAGCATCGTCAACTACTATCACTTCTATATTCCGGTAAGACTGGTTTAAAACACTATTCAGGGCATCGGCGATAATGTACCCCCTGTTGTATGTAGGGATTATAATAGAAACAAGTCCCTTCTCGGAACCGGAACCAAAACTCCGGGGATCTCCCTCGGAGGTAAGCGTCATATCCAAAAGTGTTGCCCCTTGTAAAAAATTTTTCACCGGATTTACAACAAAATGTCTTTGACTTAGAACTATGCTTTTTTTTCAATAAGATCCATAAGCGCCGACATGAGGCCAAAAAGGAACCACATAAGCACCGACTGCTGTAATGAATAGAACTGAGTATCAAAAAAGCTGTGTGTGAGGAACCCGAACAACCCGCAAAGGAGTCCCAGAAGAACAAAATAATTCAGACCTTCTTTCCCCGCAGACAAAACCCCGGGGGGTCTTCTGACAAAAAGTCTTACCCCCCTTAGCATTATACTCCCCATAAACACCAAAAAACTTATAAGCCCGAACGTGCCTATCTCGGCCCACATCTGGAGATAGCTGTTATGGGCATACTGTATACCTTTATCTTCTATGTACTCCGGAAAACGGGACATATAAGTTCCCACACCTTGACCGAGAAAAGGCGCGTCACCCACCATATCTAAAGTCCCGCTCCATATCTCGAATCTGCTGGCATCACCGCCATCCTGAAAAGTATACATCGCCCTGTCCCTGACCACGGGGATAAGCAACAGCAGGACTAGAAACCCGGCCATTGCCGCGGCAATGTACTTCCGTTTCGGTGAAAGCAGTATCATCAGGGCTCCCGACGCAAGTAGTCCCACCCAGCTTCCGCGGGAGAAAGTGGAAAAAAGGCAAAAACCCAATATACCCGTGAGTAAGTAAAAAAATACACCATACCGGTCTTTCCATGCGGCAACATTTTCCTTTATGGCTTTCCCTGAAAATATCATTACAAAAGCCAGCGGTAATACCCCCACCAGATACGAGGCAAAATCATTATAGTGGTTAAAGGGGCCGGCAATCCCATACACGGTCCCTTTGACTCGAACCATGCTTTTCCCCCTTATAAACCCTCTTCCCGTAATATTCTGCACGATTCCTTCAAGGCCTGTTAAAAAAGCTGAAGCCAGAAAAAACGCCAAAACATTCCGAAATTTGCGCTCGTCATTTAAAACTTCCTCGGCGATCAAAAATACAAAAATATATTCCACCCATTTTAAAATAAGGGCACTAAGGCTTATACCCAGATATTCTCCGCTATTGAACATGGAAAGGCCACTGAACACCAGAAAAAGTAAAAGAGAGATATGTGTGATGTTCCTGAACCTTTCCGGCAAAATATTCTCTCTCAACATTATTTTTTTAGCGATAAAAGCCACTATAGCGGTTGTAGCGAATATCTCGATAAAAGAAATAGATATCGGTATCGTAAAAGCCAGCCCGTAAAGGCAGTATTCCATTATCTTGTCCAAATACCTCAATATTTTTACTTTTTCCATGATCAAACCGGCCTCATGCCGTAATACACCTCCCCGGTATTAGTTAGCGATAAATCAATAAGCGCCTTTACGGCTGAACACTGACGGTATGGTCCACAGTAATATCTTGAAATCCAGACCGAAAGTCCAATTATCAATGTACCAAAGATCCCACTTTATCCACTTATAGAAACTAAGATCACTTCTGCCCCTGACCTGCCACAGACAAGTTATACCCGGTCTGACATCAAGCCTGCGCATCTGCCATATATCATATTTTTCGACCTCGTCGGGTGTGGGAGGACGTGGACCGACAAGGCTCATATCCCCTTTCAGAACGTTGAAAAGCTGCGGCAATTCATCAAGGCTGTGTCTCCGCAATAGCTTTCCTATGCGTGTTATTCTGGGATCATCCTTCATTTTGAATATCGGGCCATCCACCTCCGACATTTCGCGAAGACTTTCTTTTTTACTCTCGGCGTCCTCAACCATGGACCTGAACTTGTAAAAGTTGAAAACTTTTCCCTTTTTCCCGGAGCGCAAACTCTTATATATTACAGGCCCCGGACTATCCGCCTTTATCAGACACCCGATAACCACAAAGAAAGGCATGAGCAATACTATCCCCAAAGCTGAAACAGTGATATCAAAGGCCCGTTTCATAAGTATCTCAGTGCCGTGGGGTTTTGACCTTACATATTCTATTACCGGAATAACCCCCATATGTCCAAGTTCAAGACGATAGAACGGAAGGGTGAAATTATCGGCGACCACCCTTACCGTTTTTTTCATGGCCCGGCATATAGACAGTATCTCGGTAGTAAGTTCTCTCTGCGACGGTATGGTTATGTATACCTCATCCACAAAATATTTCTGGAGGATCTCCTTCACATCCTCATCCCTTGAAGCAAGAACATCATGACCGGCGACCTTCCCATCTTTATGGCTGTCGAAAAAACCAATAACATTAAGGCCCAGATATGGGTGCGTCTCTATTTCTTTTACAAGAGCTCTGCCTGCCTTACCGGCCCCCACCACAAGAACATTATAATTGTAGAAACCTTTCGCCAGTCGATACCGCAGAAACTCTCTCTTGACCGCACGCCATAACGATAAGCTGAAAAAAAGAAACATAAAACTATTAAAAAATACCAGCCTCGAAAAGACCTTTATCTGAAGCATGAAGATCATAACGCCGGCGAATATCGCGGAAAAACACACACAAACAAAAACGCGCCATGCTTCCTGGGGAATTGTCCAGGACCTGTCGGTAGTATATAAGCGTCTGGAATTAATCAATAAAAGAAGCGCGCCCGCCCATAAAATGAACAGAAAAATAACCTCCCGATAATACGGCAACTTTCCCGGAGATAAAATTCTGCCGTACCTCAGGGCGTAAGCAATGTAAAAACACAGCGCGATAAGAATAACATCAATACAAAAATATCCCGCTATGATATATTTTTTTTCTTTACGCATAAGGCATATTATAAGAGCGCGACGAATTAAAAACAATAGCAACGATGGTTTAGACGTTATCTCTCATAAATAAGAGCATATTACCCTGAATAACACCCGGCGACGGATCTTTCAAAGAAAGCCACTTTTAAGAGATCTCATCTATGTATCCTCTGAGATGCGTCATAAGGTCCTTCTTTGCCTTCCCGGTGTCACGCCGTAGTTTTGCCAGTAAGGAATCGTAAAATTTTATTTTTTCGACCAATTCTTTTTCATCCTCCGCCACTAACGCCTGTCCGTTCGACGCCATTTTTTCGGAAAATTCAAGCTGATGATCATCCAGGTGTTCATAAAATTCGGACCTTCGCGGAAATATCACCGGCACTTTACCTAAAGTCAAACATAGGATAACAGTACCCACCCCCGCATGTGAAACAACCACATCCGCCTTTTTTATTGTATCCACCATCTTGGCGAAACTTATAAAACTTTCCGTATTGAAATTTTCAGGCACATATCCACTTCCTCCTTTTTGGCAAAATATCTCATCACATATGTCGCCACGCAGTACGGCTTCGTCTAAAGTCCTTATCAATCTGTCAAATGGATATTTTTCTGTTCCCACAGTCAAAAAGATCATATCACTTGCCCCCGAAATTCCGCTTTGCGATATTTGACCGCCAGTTCGGGCCATTGAACAAACAACCTGTCAACTACCGGAACAAGCATTTTCCCCGTCAGGGACAGATCTTTTATCCTTGTCATCGACTCTATGTACACCGTCTTGATCCTTAGAACTTTAGCCACATAAATGAAAGGAACAGCTACTCCCGCGCCTGTGGTTATAACGAGCGAAGGTTGCTCTTTCTTAAGGATACGAAAACTCAATATCATATTCCGGAAAAGGTTTTTTAAATTACGGTTTGTCGGGGAAAAAGCATAATGGACCTTTTCCCCTGCCAGAAGAAAATTAGTATCTTCCTGCTGAAATGTCACCCAAAAGCGGTCTATCCCTTCCCAGGCTCCTTTCAAAGAGTAAAGCTGCATAAAGTGCCCGCCCGAAGAACAGACTAAACATAATTTCTTATCTTGAAACTTACCGCTCATACCTTTCCGTCCGTATCCTTTCCGGCACATTTCGCGTTCTTTCCCGCGGAAATACCACGCAATTCCCCGTAAAACCTTGCCAGAATACTTTCAGCCGTATATTCCCGGATAGAGCCAACACAGTTTTCAAGTGAAAGGCCTTCCTTCAACAGCACATCCAATACGGCTTGTCCGATCACAACAGGTGTTCTTTCCTTACAGATAAAACCGGAAACCCCCTGTTTTACCACCAACCCCACTTCTCCGGCATTTGTAGTTACTACAGGCGTCCCACATGATAAAGACTCCAGAACGCTGCGGGGCATACCTTCAAAAGCGGAAGTCAAAAGAAAAACATCAGCTATTCTCATTATCGAGCTCATCTCTTCCTGACACAAAACCCCCATAAAAGAAACGTTATTCTCCAAACCATACGACCTCACACGCGTTTCCATGTCTTTTTTCAAGGATCCCGTTCCAATAACTACAAGATGCACTACGCCTATATTATCCTTTACATACGAAAAAGTGTCTATTAGAAGTAACGGGTCTTTCTGTCCTTCCAACCTACCCGCGAAAACAATAAGTTTACTTTCTTCGGCAAGCCCCCTATCTTTCAAAAACTCCTTTCGGGCGTTTTCTTTATCTTTC
>SLID01000037.1 GCA_007135805.1 Candidatus Omnitrophota bacterium
CTTTCCTGAAATACGATGAAAAAATCGGCAAATATGAGACCAGGACGCTTATAAACTACGACAATGAGAGCGTCGGTTCCAAAGACCCGGTCTGAGAAATATGACAAAAAAAATATTGCCTTTTATCACGGTATGCCTGCTCCTTTCGGGAGCTGTCTCCAACGCTAATAGCGCCCCTCCCCGTTTGGGCGTCTGGATAACAGTTTTTTCCCGGCAACAGGTCCTGCACTCCAGCCAGAATATGCAAAAACTGGTCAATTTATGCGAGGTTTTGGGTGTAACCGATATATATCTCCAGGTATACAGATCCGACCAGGCATATTATGACTCCTCTATTACCGATCGCGGGCCTTTCGAGAACGTGATCAGATCAGCCGGAGAGGATCTTATCCCCCACCTCATAAAAAAAGCCGGGGAAAGAAACATTAAGGTACATGCGTGGATAAATGTCCTGAGCCTGGCCCATAACCGCGAGGCCAATATAATCAAAAAGTTCGGCGAGGATGTACTTACATTCGACCAGATTGGACGCCCCTCCATGGGTCCCGCCGCTTCGGGCGATGAATTGGACAAACGCTATGCCCGAGAAAACCAGCTGTTCCTGGAACCCGGCGACTGGCGTGTCAGGGGTTACATCGGGGATATCGCCGAGGAAATACTTGCGCGATATCCAGGCCTTGCGGGTTTACACCTGGATTATATACGGTATCCTGCCACCACACCCTACATACCGGGAGCCCGTTTTACTTCTCACGGAATAAGCTACGGATATAACCGCATGAACCTCCTCAACTTTACCGAACATACCGGTATAGATCCACAGGAAATAACCTCGTCAAGAAGTAACTCCATGCTCTGGGACAAATGGCGCAGGGACCAGGTCACACGGCTTACCTCTTACATCGCGGAAAGAGCGCGAAAAACACTCCCTACAGTGGAAATATCGGCCACTGTTATGCCTTCGCTGGAAAAAACTTATTTCGCGACTTTCCAGGACTGGACAAAATGGCTGGAAAAAGGAATAGTAGACAGCGTTATCGTTATGAACTATACCGATGACACCAGACTGATGGGGCTGTATTCATCCGCGATCATGGCATTAGATAAACAAAACAGGACGCAAATAGGTATCGGAGCATACCTGATGAAAGACGATACCGCGGAAGTCATGGAACAGATCACGCTGCTTAAAAACTTATCACCCTCCGGCATAGTCATATTCTCATACGATGACCTCGCGGACAATACTCAACTCAAACAATTTTTAGCGGAAAATTTCTCCAAGATCCAGTGATACGTTTACAGTGTTTAAGCTGGATCGGGGGTTGCCTCTGAATGGGGTCCGGCGGCTTTATATATCCTGTTCATTATAGCCAGTCCCAGGCCATGTTCCGGTATCGCTTCGGCTATTATTACCTCGTAATTCTCGGCGTCGAATTCCCTGAAAACACCGTAAAGACGCGAAGCGCATCCTTCGGGATCTTTTTCCGAACCTAGAACCTTAACATCGTACCCCTTGTAAAGAGAGGCGCGCTCCGAAACGCACATTATGCCGAAACGCGTACCTTTATTACGCAACGTATCAGCGACGTGTTTCGTTCTAATTTCCTGGCCGGTGCCCATCTCGATGGGGACGACACGGGCATCCGGGGAATAGTGCCTGGGGTATTTTCCGGGACTCTCTTGGGCCTTCAGGCCTCCATGACAAACCGAAACACTGTCCACGGCATTTTTTATCAGCTCCACGGTTATCCCCCCAGGCCTCAAGATCAGGACCTTTTCACCGTCAAATCCTACAACAGTTGATTCCAGGCCAATATCGGTATCACCACCGTCCACGATCACATCTATGGAATCACCCAGGTCCGAAATAACGTGACTTGGAGAAGTCGGAGAGGGTTTACTAAACATGTTCGCTGATGGAGCCGCCAGAGGTGTCCCGGCAAGTTTTATCAGGGCACGCGCTATGGGGTTTGAAGGCATCCTTAATGCAACGTTCTCAAGACCGGCGGTAACAATATCGGGTATTAACTCCGTTTTTCTGATAACTACTGTAAGGGGGCCAGGCCAGAACTTATCCATCAAACGGCGGGCGTTTTCCGGCACTTCGCTGACAAAACGCCCTATATCCATATCCTCAGATACATGAACTATCAGAGGGTCGTCAAGGGGCCTTTTCTTCACCCGGAATATGCCCGCTACTGCCTCAGGGTCAAGAGCGTTAGCTCCCAACCCGTAGACCGTTTCAGTTGGAAAAGCTACCAGGCCGCCGCTTCTTATTGCAGCGGCGGCCTCTTTTATATCCTGCTGGTCAATGTCAAGGGGGTCAACCCGTATGATCAAAGGTCGCATTTTTCCGTATCACTTTGCTGGGTGACAACTAACTCATCTCCCGTAAGAATACCATAAGCCTGGACATATTTTTCCATGGTTTTTTCGATTATTTCTTCCGGAAGATCCGGGGCAGGAGGGGTCTTATCCCAATCAAGTGTTTCCAGGTAGTCTCTCAGGAACTGCTTGTCAAAACTTTTCTGCTGTCTGCCGGGTTCATAATCGTCTTTAGGCCAAAAACGGGACGAGTCGGGGGTTAAGGCCTCATCCATAAGAATGATCTTTCCATCCACCCTCCCGAATTCGAATTTGGTGTCGGCCATTATTATACCTTTTGTGGATGCGTATCTCTCGGCCCGCTCGTAAAGCCGGAGGCTTTTCTCTTTCATGAAAGTAAAAACCTCTTCACCCACTTCACTCATCATCTGTTCCTGTGTGATGTTGATGTCATGCCCCTCTTCCGCTTTCGTGGAAGGCGTAAAAACAGGTTCAGGAAGCTTATCCGAGTTTTTAAGACCCTGGGGAAGACGTATACCGGAAACCTCCCCGGTCTTTTTGTAGTCGTTCCAACCGGAGCCAGAGATATAACCCCTGACGATGCACTCCACCGGCACAGGATCGGCTTTTTTGACAAGCATACTCCTCCCCTCCAGTACAGGCTTGTAACTGGCGATATCCGGACATTCCGCTATGATACTGTCTATGTCGGTGGTTATCATGTGATTTTCAATTATGTCCTGCGTCTGGCGGAACCAGAACGAAGATATAAGGTTCAATATCCTGCCTTTTTCGGGTATTCCCTGAGGCATGACCACATCGAAAGCCGATATTCTGTCCGTAGCCACAAAAAGCAGTTTATCCCCAAGGTCATACACATTCCTGACCTTGCCGGATTTAAAAAGCGGCACTTTACCCAGATCCATATTAACAATAGCTTCTCTCATTGATATGCCCTCCTTGAACTTAAGGAAAAGATTTATTGCCTTTTTTCGAAAACCAACGACGAAACATAGTCGCCAAGTTTACCGCTATCACGCTTATCCTTTGACCGGTCATTATACGCGATGAAGTGAAAATATGCCCCTCACGGCCAGAGGTTTGCCCTCTCTTTTTTTCCCACAGACCTGTTCCTTATCCATTTCTCGTCTTTGAGAACGTCGGCTTTGACTAATACAGAGGCTAGACCGAAAAACTCCTCATACTTATTCAGCGATGAACTCGGGCAGTTTGCCGTTCTCTCCGTTCTGTAGTTTTTCGAGGTTCTTTTGGCTGTGTTTACCCTTAAATACCATAAGATACTCATCTTCCGTGGCTTGTCTTACATTGCGCTGATTCGCATATTGAGGTATCGGGTATTTTCACGCTCCGCCATACTACAATAGGTCCAGCGAAGTTGTCAATCAGAAAACTACCCCCTATCTAACCAAAGTGTAACCCTCTACTTAATTCTTTCACGCTGATGGCCTCTCGCACAAGGATCGCCTCTCCCTTTTTTAACGGTCTTTAGAACATTAACTCTCTTGCTATTTCTGGAGTTTGGATATATAATCGGCTTGTTGTTAACCGCATAATACCAACGGAGTGTTTTTCATGAAAAGTACTTTTATCGCCTGCCTGGCCCTGATCTCACTAACACTATCGGGCTGCGCATCCACAGATTATAATCTGACTTCCCTTGCCGGCATAAACGTCAGGGATCTGGAAGCGGCGAAAGACCAGGGACGCTCAAGAACTTTTGAAATGGGCTACGAAGACGCTTTTAATAGAACGATCGCCGTCCTCGAAAGGGAAAAACTCACAACTTTTCGTTCAAGCAAAAGAAAAGGATACATAGTGGCCATGGGTTTTCCTGAACAGATCGACACCACCAGGGTAGGGATATTCTTCGACGCGGTTTCCGAAAACTCCACGGAAATTACACTTTCATCTCTCAGCGGTACCGCCGTTTCTAAAGCTGAGAACATTATTTTTTCCGGACTCGCGGATTAAAAACAAAGATTCCAGCTGTCACTGAGGTACTTTCTCTCAATAAGATCCCGTAACCCCCCGAGATCTGACGGATCCGGTCTCCAGTGATCATTCCCGCATTTAAACGCTTCCCGCACTACACTCTCCGCGTCCGCAGCGGAAATGGATATATTAGTCAAAAATTCGCCATGAGATCTTCTTTTTCTGTACTCCGGCTCTTTCGGAGGATGTTTAAGATACTTAGCGACTTTTGACATATCCATACCGTATAGAACTGTCCCGTGATGTAGAAAATAACGTTTCTTCCGGGCCTGAGCGTTCCCTGAAAACTTCCTTCCTCCTACAGCAAGATCCGAGTAAGGCAGAAATTCCGCGTCGACACCTTTGCCCCTGAATCTCTCCACCAGATCCGCCATTATCCTCTCGTAAGACCCTGTTATACTCCGAAACACGGCATCACGTGAATATGACAGTACCGCTGAATAATTAAGGCACCCTGCCGATTCCAATACCGCTGCCCCTCCGGATATGCGCCTCAATATTTTTATACCGTCTTCGGCACATTGCGCGACAAAACATTCCTCATCCACTTTTCCAGACCGGCCTATTACCACAAAATCCGCTACGGGTTTCCAGAACCGCAAGGTCTCTCCCGTTTCAAGACGCTCAGCTTTAGCCAGAAAGAATTCGTCCATGGCCAGATTTTCTTCGGGTGACGTTGTTTGAAAGTCTATTATCTTCATGGGAACGTATATTTATCCGGAGTCGTCCAAAGACAGTAAAGCCACATCCATATCCTTGGCCGCTTTAACCTCATCGACGCGCCCCACGGGAGCGTTTCGGGGAAAATTTTTGAATTCCTCAGGAGTCTTCTCCGTGATCTGGGCCAGTTCTTTCATTACCCGGATAAACATGTCAAGGGTCTCACGCGATTCTGTCTCGGTGGGTTCTATCATCATAGCCTCTTTTACGATAAGCGGGAAATATACCGTTGGGGGATGTATCCCTCTGTCGATAAGGCCCTTGGCAATATCTATTGCCCTTACGCCTTTTTCCGCCTGACGCGAAGCCGAAATAACGAATTCGTGAAGGCAGTTATCCCCATAAGGGATCTCATA
>SLID01000067.1 GCA_007135805.1 Candidatus Omnitrophota bacterium
CCAGCTCTTTCTCCGCCGCCTGTTCGCGCGCTTTATTGAGTATGATCTGGCCGTCGAACTGCGTAAGAACTCCTTTTTCAACAAGTTTGTTGACAAGAAGTTCTATCTCACTGGCATAAAGAGCGGGCGCGGCCGCAAAAGACAAGAACAGCGCCGCTAAAATCCCCCATGCTATTTTCTTCATCCTTCTTCCCCCTTTTTTTGATCTTTCAGCCTTTGCTACGGCTATCGTTTTTCAATTATCGCGCCATATTTGCCTGCTCAGGCGCTTAGTTTCTTCTTATTGTCCTTTCTCACACTTTTTTCACAAAAACACTCGAGGAACGCTTCCTCACTATCAAATCCCGGCCATTCTTCACCCCCTTTTCCGGTTATCCTTTTGACAAACTTTGTTTTCTCGATAATTTTTCCCGAAAGATCCACGCAAATCTTGAAATGTGAAATTCCAAAAAGAACAAGTATCCCCAGAAACGCCATTAGAGTAAGGATATTCACGTGTAACCTCCCTGGTTGGAGTTTCAAATTACACCTGAATTGTACTATTGGTATGTTGAGATATTTTTGCGGAAAAGTGAACTATATGTGAAATGCGGGTATGCCCTTCCGGGAGGTTTCAAGAGTATCTGGCCATTAGCCTCGCGAGACCGATCAGAAAAATATTAAAGACATAAAAATTTCAAGAGTATCTCAGGGCTAAGAAATGTCCCAGGGGAAGTTTTGGGTCGAACAGACTCAAGCGATAGTAACCTCAGGCCGCGCGGAGATGTTTGACGGGAAAATGAAATGATACGGGATCTTAAGCGTTACCTCCAAAAACCGGTATAGACATGAAGAAAGAGGAGCCTTTGCCGGGTGAAGATTCCACCCTGACATCTCCACCATGCGCTTCCGCGATGTTCTTTACTATGGAAAGGCCTAACCCTGTGCTGCCGGACTCCCGCGAGCGAGCCTTATCTACGCGGTAGAATCTTTCAAATATCCTGTCCAGGTGTTGGTTGGATATTCCCGGGCCGTTGTCCCTGACCTCTATTTCAATAATATCTTTTTTAACGCGGGCGAAAACCTCGACGTTCCCGTTCTTTCCGGAATATTTGACAGCATTGTCAACCAAATTGAAGATCGCCTGGAATATCAGGCCTTCGTCACATCGCGCCGCGATGTTGTCCGGGGATACCAGGTTCCGCACACTGACACCCGCGGATGCCGCCTGTTCCGCGACCTCATTTTCAACTTTTCTGACTATATCCCACATGCGGCATTCTTTGAAAGTCAGCGGAACTTTGCCCGATTCTATTCTTGAGAGATCCAGAAGATCTTCTATAAGCTTTACAAGCCTTTCGGCGCTTTCTTCAATTATCCTGACAAATTCAGAGGCATTCTGCCTGTCCTCAAGAGCCCCGGATGCCAGAGTTTCGGCAAACCCCTTTATGTTGGAAGCGGGCGTCCTGAGTTCATGTGAGACATTCGCGACAAAATCACTTCGCATCCTCTCAAGCCGTTTAATATCGGTTATATCGTGAAACACCATTACAGCGCCTTCGGCATTACCTTCCCGCAATATTGGAGTGCCATGCATTAAAACTATCTTTTCTTCGGGCACATGGATAGATATCTCTCTCTTTTCCAGGACCGCGGAACTTGCCAGAAGGCGGTCGGTTACCTCCTGCACCTCTATGTTACGCACCACTTCGAGCGGTTTTTTCCCTTCGGTATGTTCCGCCGTAGGAAAAATACGCTTAAGGGCGTCATTTATAAGAATTATATTGCTCTTCCTGTCCACCACCATAACACCGTCGGACATGCTCAGAAAAACCGCCTCCAGCCTGGCCCTCTGGGCGGTTAGCTCATCTACAGTGGCCTTGATCCGGTCGGACATGTGGTTGAAAGCTTTCGCAAGATCCTGTATCTCGTCACCTGTTTCCACTGTTATTTTACGTCCGTATTTTCCGCCGGATATCGCCATAGCGACGGAAGATATCTTTTTCAGGGGACGTGTAACAAAAAAAGCCGCCGATAAACTGGCTATGACAGACAAAAAGAAAGCCGCCATTAAGGCCACCACGAGTATCCTTTTCAACCTCCCGGAAACAATTTCAATGTCGGTAAGCGGTACCGCGGCCCTGACAAAACCCACCGGACTGTCCCTGCCGAGAGTAGCGGCTATATACAACATATCGCGGCGGATAGTGGTTGAAAACCGCCGACTTTCTCCTAGCCCGTCGATAAGCGCTTTTTGTATTTCCGGACGGCCAAGGTGATTTTCCATCTCCCTTACCCCTTCCACATCCATATCCGAATCACCTATTACCGTGCCATCAATATCGATTATTGATACCCTGGCGTCGATAACTTCGCCCACGCTTATACTGAGCTCGCTTATCTTTTTAAACCTCGGGTACCCCGGAAAATCCTCTTCAAGGAACAGCTTGGCCAAAAGCACCTCTTTGGTTATCGCCGTCTTGATCTTCTCATACACATAGTCCTTAAGTACCGAATCAAGGTATGCAAAAACCCCGAGAAGGATTATCGCGCTTATGGCGCAAAAAACGATCGCTATCTTCTGGTAAAGCTTAAGTCTCAATTCCCCCGCCTTCCTTAAACAAACATATATTTGTCATTTCACTTCTACTACCCTAGCTGGGCTCAATGGTCCTCACTGAAACGGTACCCCACGCCCCTCACCGTTTCTATAAGGTCTCCCGATTTACCGAGTTTTGAGCGAAGTCGCTTGATGTGGGTATCCACAGTCCTTGTGGTGACATCAGCGGCTATATCCCATACTTCATCAAGGAGTTTTTCACGCGACTGTACACGTCCCCTCCGGCTCATAAGAGTCTTAAGAAGGTTAAACTCCATCATTGTCAGCTCTACTTCCTTTTTACCCGCTATCACCTTATGCTTCGCAAGGTCCATCACCAGAGAACCGGCTTCAAGCAGGACATCCTGACTATTTTCCTCCCTCCCTCTCTTCAGCACCGACTTTATGCGCAGGATAAGTTCCCTGGGACTGAAAGGTTTTACCATATAGTCATCAGCGCCGATCTCGAACCCTACTATCCTGTCAACTTCCTCGCCTTTGGCGGTAAGCATTATTATCGGCATGTTGGCAAGTGACTTTTCCTGCCTTATCCTGCGACAGACCTCAAGCCCGTCCATGCCCGGAAGCATTATATCAAGCACCACAAGATCCGGCCGGGTCGTTTCCAGTTCTTTAAGAGCATCCTCGCCGTTGGAAACACCGGAACAGAAAAACCCTTCTTTTTCAAGGTTATAGATTATAAGTTTTAGAATATTTTTATCGTCCTCAACTACCAGTATTCTGGTCTTGCCCACCATCCACCTCCGTCAGGTAAATCATTTCAACTCGGTTAATATTATACACCTCTCCTCTCAGGGGTAAAACGTCTTATTTTTGGCATTCCCCGATATCTCGATAAGATCCGTTTAATTATTATCCCCCGGGCAAATGGCGTCGGTGTTAACTAAAAGTGACATTTTCGTGAATTTTTCACCCCCTTTATGCTTGTACCGGGTACCCCGGCAATCGGCAAAGTGTCCCCGGAAAGCTTTGAAACTGCTATAAAGATACTTTAGGGGACACTTCGCTACCTAACCGCGTACCCGGTACAAGAGCCAGCGCTAGCGGCTTGTTATTTCTTTTCACCCGGCCGGAAAAATGGTAGATTATTGTTTATGGGCAGGAAATTCGTTAAAATCTCGCTGGCGGCGGGAACGATATTCGCGGCGGCATCCGCCACGCTAATGGTCTTTCATACACATTTCATAAAAGTGACGATTGACTACCTTTCCTTCGCGGCCGGTCTTTTTCTGATGCTGGAGGCCGCGTACGCCATTACGCGGTCAAAGGAAAAGTTTTTCCCAAACCAGTTATCGCGTATAGCCAGAGCCCTTGTCGGGGCTTTCGTTTTTCTGACCCACCTCGACCAGTTCATAAGATACCGGGTGGTCACAAGCACGATAGCCGAAATAACCATTGACTGGAAAGATTACGCGGCTCTTACGGCGGGGCTGTTCCTTGTAACCGAGGGTATCCTAAAGATCATTCGATCCGACCTGCCTATCTTCCCGAACCAGATGGCCCGGGTTTTCCGGATACTTCTCGGCGCTATACTTATAACCATACATGTCCTTCAGTTCATACACTGTTGGGGAAACCTGTAAGGCTTGTTTGACCTTATGAGGATCAAAAATGGCCTTCTCAGTCTTTTCCGGCGAGATCTGTTTTGCGTTGTCTCTGGGGAACGGCATGCAGAAGAAGAGCCACTATTATCCCCGCCGCTATAAGGGCTAAAGCCCCGATCAGCTGGGGGTCAGAGACATGCGGAAAAATGTTAGCTTCTTTTACGGGTATTATTCTCCCGCTTGAAGTCGTAATAGTCTCCACGACCTGTTTCCAGGGCCATATCCTGTTCAGGGACCCTATAACGAAACCGGCCAGGACAGCTATGGTCATATCGTGGAACTTCCTGAAAAGCCATCCCAAAACCCTTACAAAAGAAAGTATGCCAACCGCCATGCCGAGAACAAAGATAAGTATGGTGAAAATATCCCTCGAACGTATGGCGTTAAGGATAAACTGATATTTGCCGAGCAGTAAAAGTATAAAAGCTCCCGAGATGCCGGGCAGGATCATAGCGCATATCGCGAGAGCGCCGCTCGCGAAAATAAACCACCATACTTCCGGAGTCGAAACCGGAGTAAGCTGCACAAAGAAAAAAGTCCCCACCGCCGATAACAGCAAAGCCACGGCCTTTTTAACGTCCCATTTCTTCATCGCTCCAGCGATTATAGGGATGGTGGCGAGTATAAGCCCGAAAAAGAACGCATTTATAAGAACCGGGTGTTCCGCCAGAAGCCAGCTTACGATTCGCGACAATATCAGTATCGCGCAAGCTATACCCAGAACCAGCGAGGAAAGGAACCTCCACGCTACCGATGCCGAAGCTTCCCTGAACTTTCCTCTTACAAGAAGAGAAACAAACTTGAGGTCAAAAGACCTGAGCGCTGATATAAGATCTTCGTAGATCTCAAGTATAAACGCTATCGTCCCGCCCGATATTCCTGGTATTATGTCAGCCACCCCCATGCAAAAACCTTTTACGCTGATCACGAGGAAATTTATCGGACTCCTGCCCGAATCCACCGGATGAACTTTTTTGTTCCCGCTTTCTGTCTTATTTTGCTTGAACACCGATCTTACCCCCCTGGTTTTACCTGAAAACTTTTTTACCTTAAGAAAAGAAGAATGAACCCGGCCAGGACCACCCCTGTAACAATGTAGATCAGATACCTCAGGAAAGAGTATTTCATCCCTCCCAGAAACCCGAAACTTCTGTTAAGGCTCTCGCCGCAATACAGACATAAAAGAGCTTCGTCATCGTATATGGGTTTGCCGCAGTTGGGACAGATACATTCAGCCATCACCAGTTCCCTGAGTTAATAGAGCTTTCCCGTTAATCACCCGCCTTCCCGTACCATGGATTCATCCCGTCCCATTATACAACTCCGTGGGGCAAGGTCAACTATTTCACCGCTTTTCTTGCCTTAATGACACTTTTGTGGTATCATTATATCTAAAACAGGAGGAAAACCATGAAGAAAATGATTTCAATAATATTCATTATGGCCATTTTAGGATCATTCGGCATGGCATCCCGGAACGCGGAAGCCTGCGGTGGATGCTGCCCTGTATCAGGCGAAAAAACCGGCCAGGTAGAGCCCGCGGATTAAGACGTACCCTTGAGTAAAGGGCCCTTGAAGGGCGTACTTTAAGCTATGTCTATATCTTCGGCAAGATATACGTCTTGAATAGCGTTTAGTATATTAACGCCTTCGGAGAAGGGTTTCTGAAAGGCCTTTCTTCCTGAGATAAGGCCCATCCCTCCGGCCCTTTTATTTATCACGGACGTCCTTACCGCCTGAAAAAGGTCGTTGTCACCGGAAGACCCGCCCGAATTTATGAGGCCGGCTCTTCCCATATAACAATTGGCCACCTGATACCTGGTAAGGTCTATGGGATGATCTGTAGTAAGCTTCTCGTAAACCAGCGAGCTTGTTTTACCGAATTTCAAGGACGTGTACCCGCCGTTATTTTCGGGGAGTTTTTGTTTTATTATGTCGGCTTCTATTGTCACGCCGATGTGATTGGCCTGACCTGTCAGGTCAGCCGAGGTGTGATAGTCTATTCCGTCCTTTTTGAAAAAATCGTTCCGTAAATAGCACCACAGCACCGTGAACATTCCCAGACCGTGCGCGCGCGAAAAAGCATCGGAGATCTCTTCTATCTGCCTGCGTGACTGTTCGGAACCGAAATATATAGTGGCCCCGACACCTGTAGCTCCCATTTCAAAAGCTTGATCTACAGACGCGAACAACCTCTGATCAGCCACAGGGGGATAACTCAAAAGCTCGTTATGGTTTATCTTTACTATGAAGGGTATCTTGTGCGCGTATTTCCTCGCGACCATTCCAAGTACGCCCAGAGTTGACGCTACCGCGTTGCAACCCCCTTCTATCGCCAGTCTAACGATGTTTTCCGGGTCAAAATACATAGGGTTCGGCGCGAACGAAGCTCCGGCGGAATGCTCTATACCCTGATCCACGGGAAGAATGGAAACATAACCCGTGCCCGCGAGTCTGCCGTGACCGAAAAGCGACTGGATGTTCCTTAAAACCCCCACCGGCCTGTCTGTCAACATAAGGACCCGGTCGACGAAATCGGCTCCGGGTAAATTGAGGTCTTCTTTAGGTATAGTCTGGCATTTATGCCCCAGAAGATACCCGGCCTCATCTCCCAGTATGGAAACTGTTCTGTCTACCATCGGTTAACCTCCTTAAGCTATCCCGGCCGTTTCCCCGATCCCTGCTTTTCCGTCTATTCCGGCAATACGCAGTACAATCGGTTGTCTTCAAGACGATAACACAGCGGGGCCACTTCTATCTTCGGATACATCTCTTTTAGTCTCGCGGCCTCGCTTAAAACAAAATCCACTTCATCGCCTATTTCCCGTTTGGGCGCCATGCTGTCGAAATGCCGCTCGGCGTTCTCCCTTGTCCATCCGGCTCCGTTGACCAGTCCCTCAATAAAGGCCTCTTTTTTTGCGTCGAGCCCCGACATACCGCAAAGATCATGGCATATGAGGGCGATATGCCTGATCCCGGCTATCGAGACGGCATAGGAAATATTGAACTCACTTCCACGCAGATCCGCGCCGGCTACCCGCATGATGTAAGCGAAATTCGGAGGAACATTAATGCTTTTGCGGTTATCCATGCACATTCCGACCAGAAGGCAGGCCTTTTCATACTCATCGAACGGACGGGCCAGGTTATGGTACTCTAAAAGAAGCCCTACGGGATTATCCCTGTAGATCTCCGGGATATCCTGTTTACTTTGAACTGGCAACACTTTGTATTTCATGATCTCACACCCTTTCATATCAAAAACACAGTGAACTTGGACACCTTTATGTCGAACAGTTACCGATTATCTGGCCCATATTACAACGCAATAACCTTTTTTTCCACAAATTTCTTGAACATCTCAAGAAAAACCCTGGCTTAGAACATGTTCTTTTTTCAGTGTTTTCTACGATCCGCGCCCCCCGGCACGTCAATCCCTGGAAAATTCGTCCTTTATTACGGTACCCGCGGACTTAATGATGTTGGTCACAAGCCCCAACTCCACCCTGATATATCCTTTTGAAGTGGACCAAAGACTGTTATCAGCGTCTTTAGCGGCGCTGCGTTCATTCAACACATCCCGGTAAAGCTCGACCATTTTTAATACGCTCTTTTTTTGATCGAAACCGGCCGCGGTATCTTTCGCCGCGGCGCTGAGATCCCCCTTCCTTGCGCTATCCATACCACGGAAAATATCAAGCGCCTCGACAAATGCTCTTTCATCCTCATCCGCCAGGAGGCGGCCGTTAATTCCGTCCTTTACCACATCCCTGGTCCCCGGGGCGTCCAATCCGATCACAGGCACTCCCGCTGACATTGACTCCAAAAGTACCAGGCCCTGAGTTTCACTTTTGGAAGCGAAACAAAAAACATCCATCCCGTGATAAGCGTTTATTTTTTCATCCCCCTTCAACACTCCGGGAAAATGGGCTCTTTTCCGGAGGCCGCGCGAGATAAAGCGCTGTTTCACGTTTTCAAGCAATTCCCCATCGCCCACCATCACGAAATGAGCGTCTTCCCGGACCTCCATAAACTTCGCCACACTGTCCGTCAAAAAAAGGATGTTTTTTTCCGGGGCCGCTCTTCCGAGATGCCCAATAAGAAAACAATCCCTTGGAATACCGGCGCTGTCCCTGAAAAGCATCCCGGATCCTCGGGAATACCGCTGAAAATCCACGCCGGTCGGTATGGTCGTTATCTTCCGGCGCACCCCCCTCTGGAGCAGTATTTCCCGGACACTCTCACTGGGAGATATAACACGGGCACACAGGTCACAATATCCCGCCGCTAGCTGGATAACGAATTTTTTCAGTTTTTCCGAGTCTCCCGGAACGTAATGCGTGTTCTTCTCGTACATAGTGTGGTAGGTAAACACCACAGGGATATTTTTCGCGGCCGCCACCCTGAGAGCGGTATCGCCCACAAGAAAAGGATGATGTGAGTGCACGATATCCGGCTTGAACTTTTCCAATATTCCGCTGAGTATACCGGGAACAGGAAGTTCCACTGAAAAATCAGTTCCGTTAAAATTCTGCAGAGCGGGGATCCTGTGAACACCTTCTTCCTCAGGCATATTCTTAAAAACAGGCGCCACAATGAGCACCTTGTGACCCATCGCACGATAGGCGTTGGAAAAAGTCTCTATCGAATTTTCTATCCCTCCTACAATGGGTTTATAGGTATTGGTCATCATAAGTATATTCATAAGCTCTTCCTCGTCAGGTGAACCGTATTTTGTCCGGGCACAAGCTCTGCCACGGGATATCCGGGCATACGTATCTCAACTTCAGGAATATGCCCGCGCCAATCCGCCTCAACGATTATTTTCACCGTTCCCTCTCCCGGAAATATCTTTATATCCACAACCCCGAAAGATGTCGGGGCGGGACCGAATCCCAAAGGCTCTCCTCTCTCCAACCAGTGTTCGGGTATCCCCGAACATAATACAAGAACCTTGTTTTCTTCTCTGACGAAAAAATTACGTATCATCATTATCCACTCAGCGGACGCCCAAGAATGCTGTCCGTCCCCCATACACCCGCCCCCCGTAACGGGATTGACGGCTTCGGGCCACTGCCCGGTACCCGATGCCGCTTCGGCGGCTCGGGCGGCCACATCAAAGTACCTGGGATCAGCGTTCATTAAAAGAACCTGGGCTATGTGTAAGCTGAGGTACACATTAAGCCCGGAATGGGCTATCTCGTGAAAAAACAGACCATTCACAAAGTCGTTCTCCATAAGATAGTTTACCGTGTTAACTATCCTTTCATCCGAAGCTTCCCATATTTTCAGAGGATATACCGCCGACAATATTCCAACGGCGCTTGAATCCATGCGTCTATACGGCGAGGATGGCACGGTGGAGATGCCTTGTTCTTCACGGACTTTGTTTATGCTTTCATCAATAGCCTTAAGAAAAGAACTTTTCTGGTCAAGGCATTCGATGGTGTTTTCTCCGGCATCACTTCCCGCTGCCAGAAAACACGCGGCGTCCAGGCCAGCCACTCCCCAGAAATTATCCCAGTAGTAATAATCGTTCGGACCGAAATGTTCGGCGCTGAAACCCGCCGGAAAAAGCCCGGCATGTTTTTCCCCACCCTTACGAGATGTTCTTTTTCTCGATATCCATTTCACCGCTCTCCAGATAGACCTCCTCCAGTTCTCATCAGGTTCCTGGCCGGTCATTTCACAATATCTTTTCATGATCCAAAGTACCTGCCCGTTAGAATCCCATTCACCGTCCTGTGAGCGGAAATAACCCGATGGCGTCTGCAAGGCGGGAAAACTATCGATAATTCTCCGGGCTCTTTCGGCCAACCCCGCCGCAAGCAACGCGTTGAGAACATAAGCCGCGTCACGGAACCAGAAATCTTTATACGTATAGGGGCCCGCGTAAACCGTCCCGGGGGACATCAAGATCAAGTTACGCACCGAAGCGTCATACAGGTATTTAAACCTTTCATCAGGAACGGAAAGCTTGCTAACAGCTTCCGTGGCATCGGGCCACTTCACGACAGATATCCGGGCGCCCTTCGTTCTTTTGACCTCATCAGGCCTCATCGGCACTGTTATGGTTATATCCTTTTCCTCACAAGGACCCATATCAAAAACTCCGGCGGCCGAACACAAACCTACGCGGCACTTTATCTTTTTGTCATTGTTCAGTGACCCTATTTTACTGAGAACATCGCCTTTGGCGTAATTTGACAGTAAATTTCTGCATGAAGTATCACTGAAGAATATCTTGTCCTTTCCATTTATCAACCATCCGGAAGAAAGAACTTTTACATCATGGATAAAACTCACTCCCTCGGGATTGAAAGGCCTTGCCGAAACCACGAGAACCCCTCCTTCATGGGCGCTTCCCATGATATTGATGCGGCATACGGGTCCGCGATCCGTTGTTTCCAGCTCTACCCGGGAATGAAGATAGTTTTTGCCGTCGTTGATATCTGTCATCACCGACAGGTTGTCAAGCATCTCAAGTTTTTGCAAAGCTTTGGCGGATCTTGAAGGGATAAGAGCGTCCCCCTTTGCCGGGATAACCCAACTATCTATCGACCACCCGTCAAATAACGGCGTTACAAGCCCACGGGGATCAACTATAGGCATCACGTCCATCCCCGGAACCCCGACCGCCGTCCAGTTCCTGTGAGTGAGATTTATGTGTGTAAGGGAGAACGCTCTGGGTATAAAGGATATTTTCCGAGGGTCATACTGTTGTTCAACCCAGTACGGCCAGCTCCAATCGAGGTTATTCTGTATTATCTGACTGTTTATAAGGCCCCGGGCATGAAGGACCGCGGCCAGCCGGAGAAGTTCCACGGGGGCAAGAACCTCGGACGGCTGGGACGCTCGCCTGAGGAAGGACATAATGTCTACTGGATCGATAAATCCGTGTTTTTTCGCCAGGCTCTTTATTATCAGTCTCCAGGGGAACCATCTTATCCACATTATCTACACCTGCTTGTCACGGTCATGTTGTTCAGACAGCTTCTCGCTATCCGGTACGATCACCCCACCGGAAAGAACAAGCCTGATAGCATCGTTGATCGTCATGTCTATTTCGATAATTTTTTCGCGGGGCAGGATGAGAAGTAACCCTGAATGTGGCATCGGAGACAATGGGACAAGCACTGTGTAGAGCTCTTTCTGGGTCTTTCTGTTAAATTCTCCGACATCTTCGTTCGTCAAGAAACCTATAGAATAAGACTCGGGGGCTGGATACTCTACCAAAACGACCTTCTTGAACTTTTTTTCACTCTCGTTTCTAAAAAGAAAATCAGAAAGCTTTTTTGCCGAGGGGTATACATTGGCGACTATCGGCATTTTGTAAAAAAATTTCTCGGCCGCTCGGAATATCCTGCTACCTATGAAATTACTCACAAAAATACCGGTGGCCAATACGGTGAGAAGAAGAATGATCAGCCCCAGACCCGGAACAGAGAAACCGTATTTTTCAATAAGCAAGTCGTTGATATATTTACCCGCAAACCTGTTCGTTACTTGAAAAACAAGAACGACCACGTAGACCGTAATGAAAAGCGGGAGGATAGTGGCCACCCCCGACAACAAATATCCTCGAACCTTACTCCAAAAAGCCTTTTTTTCTCTTTTTTTCATCGGTGCCCCCTTCCATTGCGGCTTTCCACAAATTGGTATACCGGTGGTATACTTACCCTCAAAAGCAAAAGCGTTGTGGCGAACAAAAATTTGGGAGAGAGAAGATCACTTAAACCGGTCACTTCTACCAGCCAGTCCCCGTAAAAAGACGCGATAAGGACACTTGGAATAAGCCCTAAAAAAGTGGCGGCAAAATAATCTTTAAACCGTATTTTAGACAAGCCGCACAGGTAGTTGAATACCCCATAAGGGATAACCGGGATGAGTCTAAGAAAAAGCACGGTCTTGAACCCGTTTTTCTCTATTTTCGCGTCCAAGTCCCTGAATTTTCCCCTCAAAAAACTTTCTAAAAGACCTCTTCCCAAATACCTGGATATAAGAAAAACAACGGTCGTACTCACAAAAATGGCCCCCATCAGGTAAACCGCTCCCATAACAGCCCCGAACGCGAGTCCCGAGGCGAAAGCCAGAGGTGTTATCGGGATCACCATCGACAGGGAGACGATGAGGTGAAGCGACATGTAACCTAATACCGCAAGGTTACCCCACGAGTGGACGTGATCCCGGATCCCTTTTGGGGTCATCTCACCCGGGTCGATCTGGCCGTACCTTACAAAAGCCCACACTCCAGCCACAAAACATATACCTAAAGCGCACTTTAGAGCGCTTATCATTGTAAGCCTGGATCTTATGACCGCGATATAACCCATATGCCCTACTCTCCGGATCTCCCCGCGAAAGCCCGCCATCCAAACACCATCCATCCTACCATCACCAGTGATACCCCTACGAGTACGGGACCGGGCCCAAATTCGTATATTAGAGGCAATGAAGCGGCGGTAAATATTCCTCCACCCACGACCGGTTCAAATAAGAGCTGCTTATATCCGAACGCTTCTAAAGCATTCGTGCGGGATAACGGATCACACATTTTTACAAGCATGAGTCCGATAACGGTCATGCCCATACCTTGTCCGAAGTTGGCCAAACCATACACCATCCATTTGTCTTTGAACAAAAAACGCGCCATGACCAACAGACCAAAAACATTCCACAAAATGCCGCCCAGGACAAGAGACACGAAAAGCAAAGTATTTTTCCCTATAGCCGTGAGCGATATTGTTGCCAGAGCCGCCACAATGAGCAGATCCAGCGCCGTTCCTGAAATGCGGTTAACCATTTTACGGTCTATCTTCCGGGCAAGACCAAACTTATCGGCCAGCGCCTGTACGATAACACCGCCTATCATAGCCAGAGGGAAAAGGGGCACATGTTCCATAAGACGCGGCCAACCTAAAGGCACAAGAAAAAAAGATTCCAACCATACCGCTCCCCTCAAAAGTATCCACCCGATCGACACGGCAAAAGCTATCAGACCGACATGCACGGAAAAAGGTTCTATTGACCGGTCATTATAAACGATCTGAGGAGGCGTATCGTCAAGGAGTTCGTCATCGGTCGAGGCATCCCAGTCTCCCTCATTATCGATGCCTTCAGGTACAATTTCTCCCCGCCGTATCCCCAAATTAACGAATACTGTGCCAAGTAAAACACCCATTACGACACCCACAGTGGCGAGTCCCAGAGCCAGATCCGCACCATCCGCGAAACCCAACTGTCTGAATGTCTCTCCCAGACCGGCCGCGGTGCCGTGTCCTCCCTCAAAACCTATCTCGATAAGCGCGCCTGCCAAGGGCGAAAAAGTGAAACCCCTGTATAAAAGGAACATTACTATCGAGATCCCGACCACATACTGACCCCACGCCAGTATCTGGCCATGCACTATCATCGGTCCGGCGTTTTTCCATATGGTTTTCAATCCGGGAAGTTTCTTTCCAAGGAAAAGACCGGCAAATACTACATTGATAAGCAACCCCGGAAGACCTGACCATATCCTCAATATGTCGTCAGGCCACAATCCTCCGGTGACAGCCGCTTCCGGACTGAACCACAACCCCGCTGCCCGGCCAAGGATCTGAGGACCCAGGACCAGACCCAAAAACCCCGCGACTATCGAGCTGGGAATGTGAAAGGTCTGAAGGGCGGGAACTCCGCCTCGCAACATCTTACCCGCTATCATTAACATTCCTATCAGGCCAAAAGCCAAAAAAACGGAATTTAGATCCATCTTTGTCATCCCCCTGTGTTTTGAAAAAGGTAATGCCGCTGTTAAAACGCGCTCTTACCGGCCCGTAACCTTTCCAAGAACACGTATTATCGCTTTTTTTATTTTTCCCGGCGGCCTGACCAGAAAGACCGCGGCCGTAAAAAGACCTATAAGGACCGTCGGCACCACTATAACGATCGGGTCAACACCGGGATACACCAACCTTTCGATGTAACGCGCGATGAAAGAACCGGGGTAAACTGTTGACGGCGAATACCTCCGGCGAAGAGCGTTCTCCCAGACAGTGAGAGGACAATACCTGCCCATAGCCGCGAGAACGCTGATATAAACTATGCCGAGAACATGCACCGTCCTGAATACGCATAACTCGAACAGGTGTTTCATTCGAAAAGCCAAAACCGTGATGAAAAACCCGGCAAGCATAAAAAGTATCCAGGCAAAGTGCAGTATAACAAGAATATCGGCAAGAACCCTGTAGACCATTTTACTTTGTTCCTATTCGTCTTCTTTAAAAATATCTTTCCAAGGAGTAATATTTGACCGTAGAGCCTGTTTTGCTGAGTGATAGATGAGAAACTCCGGAGAGCATTTGTGCCCTTGAAAAAAAATCGCGGGTTCCGCGCTCTCCTTCACCCTATAAATCCTGGGAGCGCCGGATTTTTAAAGTTACGGGTTTTACGTCCCTTTCCCTCCGGTTTCGCTCTCGCAAGTCGCCTTATCCAAAGCAACTCTCGCCTTCGGCAAACTTTCGGGGTAGTTCTTCTGCAGGAACTCGAGGAGTTTTTCTCTTACCTCACATCGCAGATCCCAGGCGGAAGGCGAGTCCACAGCGCTCATCAAAGCGCGAAGCTCTATAGTCCTTTCTGTAGCGTTCGTGACCTGCAGCACATCTACCTTTTTATCCCAATGCGGACTGTTCTGAAGTATCCTCGTAAGCTCTTTACGCACTTCGTCCACGGGCACGGTATAATCGGCGTACAGGAAGACCGTCCCCAGGATATCCGCCGAGGTCCGGGTCCAGTTCTGGAAAGGATGTTCGATGAAGTAGGATATCGGCACAACCAGCCGCCGCAGATCCCATATCCGCACCACTACGTAAATAAGGTTTATTTCCTCTATCCACCCCCACTCATTCTCCACGATGACAACATCGTCAAGCCGTATCGGCTGGGAAATGGCTATCTGTATACCGGCGACAATATTGCCGAGGGTTTTCTGGGCGGCAAAGCCCAATATTATACCTATTATGCCGGCTGAAGCCAGCAGGCTCACTCCCATCTGCCTCACCCTGGGAAACATCATAAGCATGAAAGAAACGGTAAACAAAAGAACACCTACCGTCAGGATGCGTTCAACAACGCGTATCTGGGTATACACCCTGCGCGCCGCGAGGTTGTCCTTGACGCTTATGTCGTATCGACCCAGGATAAGATCCCTGCTTAAATGGATTATCCTGAGTATGAGCCAGCTGATAGAGGCTATGAAAATAAGGTTCATCAGACGGACAAAGGCGGAAAAGATATCTTCCGGAAGGCGTAAAAAAACAGACGCGGACAGTATAATAAAGGATGGGAAGACCAGGCGAAGAGGCCCTTTTATCCACTCGGGCCGTACATCTACTTCTCCAAAAAAGGACATCTTGTCCAGTTTTCTTATTACGGGGACCGAGACGAGGTATATAACCATGCCCGCGGCGCCCGATGACAAGATAACTATGAGGGAAAACAGCCAGTCTCTCATGCTCTTAAGTCTACTATTTTAGCTTAGTGGAGTCAACTCTTAAGGTCCGGGAGACGCAACCTTTTAAACCAGACGTTCATACTTTCTATACTTCCGGCAATGTTGGTGTTATTGATGAGTGTCCCGGCAAATTTATATCCGTTCCTGGCAAAGGTAATATTTATCCCGTAAGAAACGGCCCTCGCTATGGTATATCCGGTAAAAAATCCTTCAAGAGCCATGTCTGCGTCCATGAACCGCAAGAGCGCGGTAGCAAGACCGCGTCCGCGATAGCCTGGCAGTGTCGCGAAATCCGTCATCTCCGTATTCCCGGCGTCAGGGGCCATTTCCGAAGAAGACACTCCGGCTATGCCAGAACCTCCGCACGCAACGTAGTATCTCACGTTAGTCCGCATTGTCTCTGCCAGATAGCGTTCCTCATATATGGGGAAAGGGTAAGAACTGAACACCTCTCTGTATATCCGGCATAGCTCGGGAATATCCCGGATAGAGGCTTTCCGGATAGTGAGATCCCCGATCCCGGCCTCTGCTTCTGACGCTAACGCCTTTTCTCTGGCGGCCTCTATGACCTCTCTTATCCGGGAAGGATGCTCGTCAAGTCTGCGTTCGGATGAGAAGAACTTACCGAGGAATAACGCGTCCTTTTCTCCCCGATAAAATCCGGGGATAAGGGCTTCCCTCTCATACCCGGCCTCCGCGAAGATTTTCTCGTATCCTATCGGGATCTTGGCAAATATCTTGGTATATTGATTTTCGATAGCCAGCTTGTCCAGATACGGAACGATCTCTCCGGCATCTTCCGGATGAAGAACCATAAGGTACACCCTGTTACTGGATTTACCGTGCTGTATGATACTGCCGCGCCAATTCTGTATCGTATCGGATACCATTTCCATAAACTTCCACCGATGGGCTCAACCGGCCAGAGGACACGCAACCCCGCCGGACTGACCGAAAAAGTAAGATCACTTCCCGTTCCGGCGCCTTATCCTTTCGTTACTTTTCGGCGTAAGTGAGACCGTCTCCGACCCCTCGCCGAGAAGCTTTACGAGACCTATCGGATTTTCTTCTTTTCCGGGCTCAAGATTTAGCTGCAACCTGCAGGAATCGCAATCCCTGTCGCAAAAAGTCGGCTCATACGAATCAGGTTCTTTATAAGCGGTTATGACCCCTTCGTAGTTCCTCAATATAACTTTGTTGGTCGACCATGAAATAAGATATTCCGGCATTACGGGTATCTTGCCTCCACCGCCGGGCGCGTCTATAACATACCGGGGTACCGCGAAGCCGCTTGTATGACCTACCATGTGTTCCATTATTTCCATGCCTTTACCCACGGGCGTCCTGAAATGCGACAATCCCTCCGACATATCACACTGATACATGTAGTAGGGCCTCACCCTGTTCTGTACCAATACATGCATGAGTTTCTTCATTATCCTGGGACAATCGTTAACCCCGGCCAGCAAAACGGTCTGGTTTCCCAGAGGTATACCCGCGTCGGCGAGCTTTGCCAGCGCTCTTCTCGCCGTTCCTGAAAGTTCTCTGGGATGATTGAAATGAGTGTTTATCCACAAATTTTTGTATTTCGACAAGATTCCGACCAATTCATCCGTGATCCTGTAAGGCAATACTACCGGCATACGTGTGCCGATCCGTATGACCTCTACATGAGGGACCAGGCTCAATTTTTCAAGGACCCAGCCGATAAGATCATCGGAAAGCATAAGAGGGTCTCCTCCGGAGATCAGAACGTCTCTGACTTCCCTGGTATCAGAAATGTAGCGTATCGACTCCCGAAGCTGGGTCTTGTTCAAGAACCTATCCTTATCGCCGACTTTTCTCTTCCGTGTACAGTGCCGGCAGTACATCGAACACGTACTGGTGACATTGAGCAGAACCCTGTCAGGATAACGGTGGGTCACCCCCATTACGGGGCTGTCCTCATCTTCTGATAAAGGATCCCTCATATCATTCTCCATCACATCCAACTCCCGTATATCGGGAAAGGATTGCTTGTATATGGGGTCATTCGTGTAATTGGATATATCGATAAGCGAAGCGTAATATGGGGTGATAGCTAAAGGAAATTTTCGTAAAGTTTTCTCAAGCCGTATCCTCTCAAATTCCCCGAACCTGATATCTGTCAGAAGTTCGAATGACTTTATATCGCGTATTGAATGCGCTAATTGCCATTTGTAATCCCCCCAATCCTCGAGAACTCCATTGTTTATGGACGCTATCTTACTTTTTATCCTTTTTTTATTATGTTGTCTCACAATTCCTCCCGCAATTGGTGTAATTTCAAGATAGTATCTCAGGGGGTCGGTAGAGCATGATGCCCAAAAAGGGTCGTAAATTAACTCTATCCGTCAACCTTTGTTTAGGGAAATGAAAAAAGAGCGTCTCCCCGAAAAATAAGGGCCCTTTACCTCTTCCATTGTGCTGCTGTGCTGTGTTTAAACAGTCTGTGGGATCTCTTGAATTTCCGGAAATCTTGATCGAGTCTCTTGTGCAGTCTCTGCTTCTTAAGTATGATTTTAACACATATACTCTGATATCGACAGATAAAAATTAGGGTACGAATTGACTCACATTAAATGTTACCGAAGGCAGAAAAAAATTGAATCGTTGACTCATAATTAATGTTACCCAAAAATACACCCTCTAAGGGGGTGTAAAATGAGTCCAAGATTCAAGAG
>SLID01000123.1 GCA_007135805.1 Candidatus Omnitrophota bacterium
ACGTGCTTATTATTATGTCACAGAATTATCTGTTGGGATCGCTTCGTCGGCCTCTGGCCTCCTCGCGATGACCCACGAATGTGCCCACAATATGTTACACTATCATTAGGATAGCTGGACCTTCCCCCTTGGGAGAGGATGACGTGCTTATTATGATGTCACAGAATTATCTGTTGGGATCGTTTCGTCGGTCTCTGGCCTCCTCGCGATGACCCACGAAAGTGCCCACAATATGTTACACTATCATTAGGATAGCCGGACCTTCCCCCTTGGGGGAGGATGACGTGCTTATTATTATGTCACAGAATTATCTGTTGGGATCGCTTCGTCGGCCTCCCCCTCGCTTTGCTCGGGACGCAGCGGCCTCCTCGCAATGACCCACGAATGTAACCGTAATATGTTACACGACCATTAAGATACCGTTCCAAAAACAAATTGACATCATATGCGCCGGGTGATAGTATCTATTTTCGAAATAGTCACGTGGGGCTGTAGCTCAGCTGGGAGAGCGCGTGCATGGCATGCATGAGGTCAGGGGTTCGATCCCCCTCAGCTCCACCATTAGATAAAAGAACATCGGCCGGTCGGCCGGTGTTCTTTTTTTGTTTATAGTTTTGGGCGGCTTTTTACAGAGATGTGAAACATCAATGGTGCCGGAGGTGGGAGTCGAACCCACATGGAGTTGCCTCCACTGGATTTTGAGTCCAGCGCGTCTGCCAGTTTCACCACTCCGGCACTGGAGAAAACCTTAACTTTAGAAATGTAATTCTATACCAAAATCCCGCCTCTGGCAAGCGGGAACACCTGCTCCAGGGACAATGAACTTTCTATAAAAGCGTCCGTTGTCACTTTCCCGGCGTCAAACCCTCAAACAAACTCTATAAGCGAAGGGTCGTAATCTTCTACGTTCTCGTACCCCATAAGGTTAAGAAGTGTGCCAGCCACATTTGAAAGCCCTCTTTTTTCAAGAGCCGCCAGGCGGTACTCTCCTTTGTAAGCGGGGTCATATATGACGAACGGTACCGGAGAGAGTGTATGCGCGGTCTTGGGCGACCTTTCCCCGTTCTTCTCGGTGAACATCTCGTCGGCATTACCGTGATCGGCGGTCACCACCGCTATACCTCCCAGCTGTTTGACCGTTTCCAGAAGCTTCGCGACACATCGGTCTACCGTTTCCACGCCCCTTACCACGGCTTCGGGTACGGCTGTATGCCCGACCATGTCGCCGTTGGCAAAATTTACTCTGCCGAAACGGAACTTTCCGGAAACAAGCAGCTCTTGGGTCTTTTCGGCGATCTCGAAAGCTTTCATTTCAGGCGCCTTGTCAAACTGTATCCTGTCAGAAGGTATCTCGATATATTCCTCAAGTTCCCTTGATATATAACCCGATTTGTTACCGTTCCAGAAATATGTAACATGACCGAATTTCTGGGTCTCGCTTATGGCGAACATCTTTACGCCGGCGGAGACCAGGTATTCTGAGACCGTCCTGTCTATTTCGGGAGGGGAAACAAGGAACTTACGGGGCAGATGAAGGTCCCCGTCATACTCCATCATCCCGGCATAAAGGACGTCCGGGTACCTTTCCCGGTCAAACTCACTGAAATCCTTTTCATCGAATGCCCGCGATATTTCGATCGCCCTGTCACCCCTGAAATTGAAAAAAAGAACGGCGTCCCCGTCCTGGACAGTGCCTATGGGGCCGTCTTCCCCCCCGACGACAAAAGCGCCCATATACTGGTCGGTCATAGCGGGGTCTTCGGCGTAAAAAGTCTTTACGGCTTCTTCGGCCGACGAGAACATCCTTGCCCTGCCCAGAACATGGGCGTCCCATCCCCTCTTAACGACATCCCAGTCGGCGTTGTAACGGTCCATAGTTGTGACCATCCTGCCACCGCCTGAGGCGATCCTGTAGTCGCGTCCATCTTCCGAATTGATCTCAGCGAGGACTTCTTCCGTTCTTTTTATATACTCAAGCGCGGACCTTTCGGGAACGTCTCGCCCGTCAAGCAGCGCGTGTACACGCGCTTTTTTAACACCCTCCTCGGACGCCCGTCTGAGCATAGCGTAAAGCTGGTCTATATGCGAATGTACGTTGCCGTCGGATAACAGCCCTATAAAGTGAAAAACGCTTTCCTCATCCTTGACTTTTTTGACCATATCTTTCCATACATCGGAATCGAATATCGACCCATCCGATATGGCCAGGTTGACCCTTTTCGCTCCCTGGGCAAAGACCCGGCCAGCGCCCAGCGCGTTGTGTCCGACTTCGCTATTACCCATATCGTCATCGGAAGGCAGGCCGACAGCGGAACCGTGCGCCATTAGCGGGACAAATAGATCGCCCGTGAACAAACTGTCCAGGAGGGGCGTATCGGCCACATGGACCGCGTTGGAAGGGACAGGATCTCCCAGGCCTATCCCATCCATTATTATCAGAAGAAGCGGACCTTTCCGCGGAGTGAAATTTTCAAGTTTTTTTAGCTGAAGCGCCATTATTTCTTCCTTTCGTTATAGTTTCGCGGCGAAAACCACTTTTCACCTTAACGTTTTCATACCCTGACCGCCATGACCGTGATGTCATCATGCTGTTCGGCCTTACCGGCGAATTTCGATACCTCCATGTGGACAGCCGCCACAACCTCCCGCGCGCTCATCCCGGCAAGAGAACCACAGAAATTTACAAGCCGTTCGGGGGAGAACATCTCGCCTTTTACGTTCATAGCTTCGGTAACACCGTCGGTATAAAAAACAAAAACGCTTCCCGGCGCGTATTCACGAGTTACCGCGCTGAAATCACATTCAAGCATACCCAGGGGAAGCCCCTCCGAAACATCCAGAAGTTCCGCTCTCCCGTCGGGGCCGATCATTATAGTGGGCAGATGTCCGCCGAGAGCGAATTGAACGTTTTTATTGCCGGTATCAAACACCATATAGGAAAGTGTCACGAAAAGGCCCGAAGAACTTTCAGCGACAAGCCTGTCGTTAGTCTTACGTAATACCTCCGAAGGATACCCGTCCTGAAAATAGGTCTTGAAAATGCTGGCTGCTTTTGCCATATAGAGCGCCGCGGGGACCCCTTTCCCGGAAACGTCACCTATCATGATCCCAACCCTGCCTTCACCGAGATCGAAAACATCATAAAGGTCCCCTCCCACCTGTTTGGCGGTTATCATCTCAACACTGACCTCTACACCGCCCAGCTCGGGCATGACCTTCGGCAGAAAACTCATCTGTATGTCCCTGGCGATGTTAAGTTCTTTTTCGATAAGTTCACGTTTCCGCGTCTCTTCGATATATTTCTTGAACGTTACCATAAAATAGACCAGGACAAGGGCCACTACGGGATAAAAAACATCGACCCACAGGCCGAGAATGCGGAAAGTCAAAAACGCCAGAAACACGTAGAACACCGCCAGGCCAAGTACGGCGGCGCCGGCCTTCCGGGTAGGCAGTTTAAGCGTAAGGTATACCGTAAGACCGAGCAGGATGGTCAGTATAAGCAGATTGGGCCACCGGCCGAGACGCCTCATGAAATCATGTCTCATCAAACTGTCATAGATACTCGCGTGAACTCCCACACCCGGGTACATGCTTTCCATGGGAGAAGGATGAGCGTCGGGCGAAGCGCTGGCGGTAACACCCACGAAACATATCGCCGAATCCAATTCGGAAAGGTCGACTACCGGGTCCTGGCCCGTTATATCAGCGAGATAGGACTGAATGATATCCACATATGAAAAATGCCGGAACCCCTCTCCCCATCTACCGGCATAGTTTATAAGCATGTACGAGGAACTATCCAGAGGCACCCTGACATCACCGGGAAATTTTATATATCTTCCCGGAAGGACCTCAATATCCGCGAAAGAATAACCTTTACTTTCAACAGCCGCCTTCAGCGAAAGCAGAGGATATTTTTTCCCCTCGTAAGAGATGAAAAGAGGCATCCTGCGTACCTTACCGTCGACATCGGGTATTACGTTCACGAACCCGGCGCCCCGCGCGGCATCTTCCAGGACATCAACCGTGGCGGCGGCATATCCCAGAGCATAAACTTTTTTCCTGTCGGGAGGGTTCCTGTTTATATCAAAAACATAGGGAAAGTAGACATCCCCGAAATCGGCGGCGGCGCGGGCGAATTCCTGGTCATGCTTTGTGGGTTCACTGAAAAAAATATCGAAAACTACCGAAGAGGCGCCCGCCGAATGAAGGGCTCTTAAAAGAAGAGCGTGATAGTTGCGTGTGAAAGGCCACTGGCCTACATTATGAATGGAATCGTCGCCTATCTCGATTATAACGATATCCTCACATATCTCGCGGGCGGGACGCGTCCGGTACCTGAAATCGAAAGTATTGCGCTCGAATCCGTCGAAAACTCTGGCGTATGAAAGCAGTACAAGAACGGCCGATATGGCCGTGACGATAGTGGCATACGTCAGTTTGTCTTTCCGTTTAACTGTCATAAGATACGGGACCTTCGAAGGGAAAAACCGGGCGCGAGAGGGCTCCCGGCGCCGGCCGGCTTATTCGCTCCTGAAAAGAAGTTTCCAGGGATGCCGCTTGACATCTTCACTGAACTCTTTGAAGTTCTGTGTGACATCCTCGATATTACCGACTATATTGTCCACAGAAGGCCGATTGTCCACGACCAGGGACTTTACCTCAGCCAGGACTTCTTCCAGACTGCTCGCTATATTTTCGGCTTTCTTCATGAGGACCCTCATTTCCACGGGATCCTCGCTGGATATGGTGTCACCCGGGGAGACGAAATTGGGGGAAGTACCCGGGGTCAGGCCGATAAAAGCGTCCCCGACAAATCCCGCGGTCCCTATATAGGCTATGGAATCTTGCCGGACCCTGGCTTCGGAATCGATTTCAAGCAGACACTCCACTCTGGTAGAATCTTCTTCGTACACAAAACGGATATCTTTCACTCTTCCTACCTCTATACCGGAGAGTTTTACTACGGCGTTGGGCTTAAGGTCGCCAGCATAGGTAAACCCGGTTTTAAGATCATAAGTTTCCCGCCGGATAGAGACGGTCTCAACAAAAAAGAATATACCTATACCCACGGCCATAAGGACCACCAGACCGGCCTTTATCTCATTAGCTATTTTCATCTTATTCTCCTGTTTTGACGCGCCGGGCGCGTTTTAAATGGATCGGTTGAAACTATTGCGTCAGGGTCTCAAGATAATCGTCCTTCTGCTGAAAGAACTTTATCGGACCGTCGTAATCTCCTTTTATGAACTGCTGGACCATCTCGTTTTTCGAGGACTGTATCTCGGCCGGGGTGCCGGTCTCGAGAACCTTACCCTCGTACAGCATGACTATCCTGTCGGCTATCGCCATAACACTTTTCATGTCGTGCGTTACGACAACACTCGTGACCTGGAGTTTTTTCCCGAGGTCGATTATAAGTTTATCTATGACCGACGCGACTATGGGGTCAAGCCCGGCGGTCGGTTCGTCGTAAAAAATTATCTCGGGATCCATGGCTATGGCCCTTGCCAGACCCACCCTTTTTTTCATGCCCCCAGAAAGTTCGCTGGGAGTAAGATCCTCGAACCCGCGTAATCCCACAAGTTCAAGTTTCATTTTAAGCATTATCTCTATAACGCTTTTTTCAAGACGTGTATGTTCCTTAAGCGGAAGACTGACGTTCTCCCCCACGGTCATGGAATCAAAAAGCGCCGATGACTGGAAAGACATGCCGATCTTTTTTCTCAGTTCATCCAGGTCAGGGCCGTAGAGGTCCGTTATATCGGTCCCCAGAAGCTTGACACTGCCGGAGGTGGGTTTTATGTTGCCGATCATGTGCCGGAGAAGCGTACTTTTTCCGCAACCCGAACCGCCCATTATTACGCATATCTCACCCCGGTATATCTTGAGATTGACACCGCTTAGAACGGTCCTGTCCCCGAACTTTTTTACAAGGTCATTTACTTCAACGACAACTTCACGTTCCGACATATCCGCCTTTTACCCGTATTTTCTACATATTACTGAAAAAGAATATTCCCGTAAGAACACAGTCTATAAGCACTATCATTATAAAGCTCACGACAACGCTCCTGGTGGTCGATTTTCCCACACCTTCCGCGCCGCCGGTGGTATTAAGCCCCACATAACACGATATCATAGATATCGCTATGGCAAAAGCGCCGCTTTTTACAAGGCCCGTCCAAACGTCTTTCCAGGTAAGCATGTCAAAAGAGAAAGTAATATAACGAAAGACATTTATCTGAAGATTAAAAACACCCACTATCAGCCCGCCGAGTATCCCCACAAGGTTACTCATAAGAGTAAGACACGGCACCATTATAAGAAGGGCCAGGAACCGCGGAACCACCAGAAACCTTACCGGGTCGATCGCCAGGGTTTCCAGCGCCTCTATCTGTTCCGAGACTTTCATCGTGCCAAGTTCCGCCGATATGGCCGATCCGACCCTGCCGGCGACGACAAGCGCCGTAAATACCGGGCCGAGCTCACGGGCCATACTTATACTTACCATGGGAGCCACATATATCACGGCACCCAGCTGCTGGAGCTGGTACGCGCTCTGCATCGCTATGACTATACCGGTAAATAGCGATATGAAAAACACTATTATCACCGACTCCACACCCGCGAAAACCATCTGGTGAAATATACTGCCTTTCTGCGAAGACCTGCGCGTGAAGGGACCCGTGACTATCCACTTTACGGTATCAAAGAGCAAAGCGAGCGCCCCCGTTACGTCAGACTTAAGACTGAGCGCGGTCTTGCCGATAGCGGCTATGGGATTTTTTGTTTTTTTTCTGGAAAAGCCCATCCGGCCCCCCCCCCGAGGGTTCATTGATCAGAACGACTGTATCGCGCTGTCCGCATCCGGAAATATCTCGAACAACTGATCAAGTTTGGTTATCTCGAACAGGCCCTTAACCTTATCGGAAAGACCAGCGAGTCTGAGCTTACCGCCATAAATTTTCATGTTCTTGAATATCTCGACTATTGTCGCCAGCCCGGAACTATCCACGTATCCTACATCGGTGAGGTCTATAAGGACTTTTTCTTGTTTTTCCCTGAAGACCTTTTCAAACCCTTTTTTCATTTCAGGCGAACTGTTTATGTCGATATCGCCGGATACCCCAAAGACAGAAACATCCCCTCTACTATCAAGATTTATCTGCATTTATATCCTCCCTGTCACATTTAATATTTTTTCTTTCAGCCGCCTTGAAATACTTTACCATAACTACCTTTCTTCCGCCATCTTCATATTTCACTTCGTCCATAAGGTGTTTTATGAGAAAAACACCGCGGCCGCCGGTTTTCAGGATATTTTCCTCATCTGTGGGATCGGGGATCTCCTGATGGTCGAATCCGGACCCTTCGTCGATGACGGTTATGCGAACGGCTTTTTCCCCGAATTCCGCCTCTATATTTACTTTTTTACCGGGATCCATCCTGTTACCGTGCAGCATGGCGTTACGAAGAGCTTCCTCGACCGCCACACGCACGTCAAAGACCAGCTGCCCCCCCGCGCCTTTTGATTCAAGGCGTTCAGCTATTTCACCGCTCACTTCTTTAAGCCGATGGCTGTTATTGGCGATGTCGGTTTTGATCTTCACCACTATCCTTCCCGGTAGACCCCTATATCCCTGTATTTCTTGTACCTCTGGTCTACCAGTTCCTTGACAGTGAGCCCGGAGAGTTCGTCAAGCGCCGAGAGGAGCGTTTTCTTGATAGCTTTGGCCGCTTTTTCCGGATCCCTGTGCGCTCCGCCCAGGGGTTCTTTGACCTGGGCATCGATTATCCCCAACTCTATAAGCTCTGGAGCCGTCAACTTGAGATTTTCAGCCGCCAGCGGAGCTTTTGTCCTTTCCCTCCAGAGTATCGCCGCGCAACCCTCGGGCGATATAACAGAATAGTACGCGTTCTCCAGCACATATATCCTGTCTCCCACGCCTATACCGAGAGCGCCGCCGGAACCTCCCTCGCCTATAACGAAAACGACTATCGGGACTTTGAGGCCGGCCATTCCCCTGAGGTTATAAGCTATGGCCTCGGCCTGTCCCCTTTCCTCGGCGCCTATCCCGGGGTATGCCCCCGGGGTATCGATAAAAGTGACTACCGGAATATCGTATTTTTCGGCCATACTCATAAGGCGCATAGCTTTACGGTAACCCTCCGGATGGGCGCAACCGAAATTCCTTTCCAAACTTTCTTTCATCTCACGGCCTTTCTGATGACCTATCACCATTACTTTACGCCCCTCCAGAGTGGCAAAACCTCCCACAAGAGCCTTGTCATCCCAGAAGTGCCTGTCTCCATGGATCTCCAGAAAGTCCTCGAAGATAAGCTGGAGATAATCACGAGTATACGGCCTGTCAGGGTGCCTGGAAAGTTGTACTTTCTGCCAGTTCGTGAGGTTTTTGAAAGTCTCCAAGGTAAGCTTGTCAAGACGTTCCCGCAAACTGTTTATCTCACCGGAAAGGTCCACATCTTTTTCTCTGGTGAAATTTTGCAGTTCCTTTATCTTACTCTCAAGTTCAATTATTGGTTTCTCAAAATCAAGTACTATCGCCATCCTGCTCTCCCTGGGTTTGCCCATCCTGTTCTTTATCCTCGAGCGCTAGATCACCGCTTCCTTCCGCGGTATCTATTATCCTGACCTCGGTGCCGACCGGCACTATACTGTACAGCTCGATGACATCATCATTGAACATCCTGACACAACCCGCTGTCGTCTGTCCGCCTATCGAACTTTCATCGTTCGTTCCGTGTATACCGTATCCTTCTTTGGATATAGCCATCCACCGCGCGCCAAGTTCATATTCATCGCTGTCGGGCATTATCATTCCGACACCGGGCTTCGTCCAAACCGGCTGGATCATTTTTTCGGTTATCTCGAAAACCCCCACGGGTGTCGAGTTATCTTTCCCGGTAGCTACCGTATATGTTTTGAACGGCTTACCGTCCTTTTTCAGTATCAACTCGTTAAGGTGCTTATCAACCAGTATAGAGAACCTGGCGGTGTTTATCTTGAGACGCTGGCCTACCTGTATAACATCGGTTTTCAGGTTGTTCATCTGTTTTATCAGGTCCACCGTCGTGTTAAACCTTCTGGCCAGCACATATAAGGAATCTCCCGGAACCACGGTATACTCTATGCTATCCTCGGTCCTTAGAGCGGATCTCATCCTTTGTATGTTAGCGTCCTCGATGGCGCCCCTTATGTCATTTATATCGGCTATCTTCGGGAATTCCCTGATAAGCCGGGAAAAGTAGTATATGGCCCGTTTCAAGTCTCCCTCTGCCTGGCTTTTCGAAGCAAGCCACCTCAAGGAACGTTCCGCGGCATCCGATGAGGGAAAGTTGGCCAGTATCATTACATAAGCCGCTTTCGCCATTTCGTAACGACCTTCGTCCTCAAAGGTCCTGGCTCTTTCCTCCATGAGGGAAGTCCTGGATTCTACGGGATCATAAGAGACTTCTTTTTGCGCCGACCTGACCGCGCTGAAAGACATCCATGCCAGGATCACGCTGACCACCAGGCACCCCAAAAGCGCAATACTGCTTTTCTTCATATTACTCACCTCCCGGAACTACAGCACATAATGGAAAAGGGCAAGAGCTACCATCAGGCCCACGGCTATACCGCAAAGCGTCTCGAACGGCGTATGCCCTAAAAGTTCTTTTAAACGGTTCTCCTGAACATGCCCCTTCCAGTAAAGATCGTCCATTATCTTGTTGAGCGTTATGGCCTGGAGTCCCGTGGACCTTCTAACCCCCTGGGCGTCCAGTATAACCACTATGGAAAACATCAAGGTAACGACAAAAAGTGCCGTACCCACCCCTTCATAAAGCCCCACGCTGGTCGCCAATGCCGTGACACCGGCTGAATGTGAACTTGGAAACCCGCCGGTACCCACAAACCATCTGAAGTTAAACCTTTTTTCGCGTATTACTCCCAGAGCAACCTTTGTGGACTGCGCCACAAACCACCCTAAAAAGGTGGAAATAGCTATCGGGTTATGTAAAAACTCGCGTGTCACTTCCTGCGACCCCATTTACTTTATTATCCTCTCAAAATTGGACCACATAGTATAGTTTAACCTTAGCCCGGATCCCACTATGAAGAGATCGGGGCCTAAGCGACTTTTTCAGAGTAATTATATTACGTCACCTTACAAAAATCAAACTTATATTGAGCTCAGCAGGGTAAAGAGCCCTTATCTCAACGATCGCTGTGATCATGTATGCCCTGAGATACTTTTTTCATACCGGAGTTCGTCCAAGACCAATATCCGGGAGATCAGAAGTTCTTCCGGATATCCCGTATAAGCGAAAAAGCTTCCTGACGTGTTTTCTGGTCTTTACGGAACACTCCCCGAACCGCGCTTGTAGTGGTAGTAATACCGGGTTTTTTTACCCCCCTCATGCTCATGCAAAGATGTTCGGCCTCGATAACCACAAGCACTCCCTTGGGTTCCAACTTGGTCATTATAACCTCTGCGATGTCGGTAGTAAGGCGTTCCTGGACCTGGAGTTTTCGTGAAAGAACGTCCACCACCCGTGTGATCTTGCTTAAACCGGTTATTCTGTTGCCCCTGGGAATATAAGCTATATGGGCGATGCCGATAAAAGGCACCATATGGTGTTCGCAGACCGAATACAGAGGAATATCCTTAAGGAGTATTATCTCATCGTGTTCCTTCTCAAATATCACTTTCAGTTCCTGCCCGGCGTTCTTACCTATGCCGCTGAAGATCTCAGCGTACATGTCGGCCACTCTGCGGGGAGTCTCCCTGAGCCCTTCACGTTTCGGGTCCTCTCCTATGGCTTCCAGTATATCCCTGACAGCTTTCATTATCTTTTTTTTATCCATTTTTACCTCCAGGGCCGCCGCGGGCGGCCTTTTTCTTGTTTATTTGCCTATGCAGAACCCCGAAAAGATCCTATCCAGGACGTCGTCCTCTATCGATTTACCGGTTATAAGTCCCAGGTAATGGGCGGTATCACCGAGGTCTATGGCGATAAGCTCGGCGCTCTGAGCAGCCAGGATCATATCCAGGGCCTTACGCGCGGCAGCGGAAGCTTTTTCGAGACAGTCCAGGTGCCTCAGATTCGTTACGGCGGGAGACTCAGCTGAGGGTACGTTACCGGAAAAAAGTTTCCTCGAAAGGGTGTCTTCCAGTTTCTCAAGACCGGTTCCGGATAAAACTGACATCTCAACAACATCCTTATTACCGAATATCTTTGCCGCCTTGTCCGCGCTTACTGCCGCGCCAAGATCGGTCTTGTTCATTACAATGACCGTTCTTTTGTGTTTTACGGCCTCGTATATGGCACTGTCCTTTTCCGTGACGCCGCATGAAGCGTCCATCATGAAAATAACGAGATCAGCCGCGGCAAGTTTTTCCCGGGAACGCCTTATTCCTTCCATTTCAACCCGGTCGCGGGTATCTGTTATACCGGCGGTATCGGAAATGTGGACTTTGGCCCCGCCGAGGTTTATGGACTCTTCCACCACGTCACGGGTCGTGCCCGCTACCGGGGCGACTATGACCCTGTCATGCCTCAGAAGAGCGTTCATCAAACTGGATTTCCCGACATTAGGTTTTCCGCAGATAACAACACTGGCGCCGGACCTTATTATCATCCCTCCCTGAGCGGTCGCGGAAAGCGCCTCCATATCCTCGAGAACTTTTTCCACGCGCAGAGCCACTTCGGAAAGAGGCGGGATATCCACGTCTTCCTGCGAAAAATCCAGAGACAGCTCGAGTAGCGCGAGTATATCCACAACGGCGAGACGTATCTCTTCTACTTTCGCCGAAAGACCTCCCGCAAGCTGGCCCAGGGCGAGACGCTGGGCCTTGGATGTTTCGGAGCTTATTAAATCCATGACGGCCTCAGCTTGAGCGAGATCTATCCGGCCGTTAATAAAAGCTCTTTTGGTAAATTCTCCGGGTTCGGCCAGGCGAGCGCCTGAAGTTATACACGCTTCAAGGACTTTTCTCACCGAAACGTTACCGCCGTGGCAGTTTATTTCAACCACATCCTCTTTCGTATAGGTCTTTGGGGCCCTCATTACGGTAAGCAGGACCTCGTCAAGCGTTTCGCCTGTCACGGGATGACGCGCGTGGCCGTAACGCACGGTATGGGTCTTATGCTCTGACGGCGTGCCTTTCCCGCAGGCGGTAAAAACTTTGCCAGAGACCTCCAGGGCATCGGGCCCGCTTATACGGACTACCGCGATACCTCCCTCACCCGGAGGAGTAGATATGGCCGCTATAGTGTCGCCGGGTTCCTGTCGCATCGATCTATTTCCTTTTCATTATCTGCCTGACCTCTCCGGCAAGGTAAAGCGACCCCGCCGCGAGTATCATGTCTTTTTTTCCAGCATCGGAAAAAGCCCTTTTTAAAGCCTCTGTGACATCACCGGAAACGACCGGGTTTTTGCCCTGAAAAAAGCGGGCTACTTTTTCAGGGCTGGCCGAACGGGGGGTTCCCGCCCGGGTGACTATCACGCTGTCCGCGAGACGTGCCAGCACCGAACATGCCTTCTTTATCTCCTTATCATCGCAAAACCCGGTGATAAGTATAAGTTTATCGTAATCGAACACTTTTTTCACAGTTTCCGCAAGGCGCTCAATACTGGAAACATTATGGGCGCCGTCTATAACGAGAAGAGGGTTCCGGGCCAGTACTTCCACTCGTCCGGGCAGAAAAGCTTTTTTGATACCTTCCCGCATCGCGCGGGGATCTATCTCCCCGAGACGTGACCTTTTCCAGAATATCTCGCATACCGCCGCGGCGACGGCGGCGTTCTCTATCTGGAACTCGCCGGGCATTGTAGTCCGGCAATCCTCATACCTACCTCCGGGAGTGACAAGGTCAAAGACGCTGCCCTCTTCAAACACACGTTCCTCTCCGCATTTTATATCCCTTCCCATAAGGACAAGCGGAACATCCGCCGTTTGACACACTTCCTTTATGACCCTCAAAGGAGCCCTTTTCTGGCGGGCGCTCACACAAACCGCCCCTTTTTTTATTATGGCCGCTTTTTCACGGGCGATCTTTTCCAGACTGTTCCCCAGGACTTTTGTATGATCGCGGCTAATGGATGTTATAACACAAACCTCGGGAACAATGACATTGGTGGCATCCAGCCGACCCCCCATACCGGTCTCAAAAACAGCGACATCAACTTTTTCGGCGGCAAAAAACCACATCGCCAGTACCGTAAAGAACTCAAAATAAGTAAGTCTTTTGTTTATGTCAGGCCCGAGAGCCCCTGACAGAAAATTGATGCCTTCGGCAAATTCGGACCGGCTGATGTTTTTACCGTTATACGCTATCCTCTCAACGGGCGACGAAAGGTGAGGCGATGTATAGAGTCCCGTTTTCATCGAAGAGGCCCGCAGTATCGACGCCGAGAACGCGGCGACCGAACCTTTCCCCTTTGTGCCGGCGACATGTATAGACCTGTAAGAACGTTCCGGATGGCCCAGTTTTTTCAGACAGGACATCACGCGGGACAGGTCGAATCCCGCCGATAGGCCGCTGAAACCTTTTTTTTCGTAATTTACGAAAGTGTCAAGATACCTGAGAGCATCCGTGTACTTTTTCATAAGATACGGCTGATATGTGGATCTCCTCGGCCTGACACCGCGGCTACACCCGGAGCGAACAGGCGCTGCTTTCCGGCGAATGGGTAAAACCCTTAAAAGGCCACCCAGGAAAGGGCGGTATCAGTGCCTGAAATGCCTTCTCGCGGTAAAGACCATTGATATGCCCAGTTCATCACAGGCCTCTATAATATCTTTGTCGCGTATGGAACCGCCCGGCTGTATTACCGAAGTGATACCGGCCTTGCCGGCTTTATGGATGGAATCGGCCTTGGGAAAGAAAGCGTCACTTGCCATTACAGCGCCCTCCGCCCGTTTCCCGGCCTTCGCGACGGAAACGTCCACCGAATCCACCCGGGACATCTGTCCGGCGCCTATACCTACCGTCGCGGACCCACGAGCCAGTACGATAGCGTTGCTTTTAACAAACCGAGCTATCTTCCAGGCGAAAATAAGCGACGCCATCTCTTTCTCGTCCGGGACTTTACGGGTAACTGTCGTAAGATCTTCCGTATCGGCATCAACCGCGTCCTCGTCCTGGAGCAGAAATCCCCCTCTCACCTTTTTTATATCCGGCAGAACGCTTGAAGCCCGGCTATCAGAGGGGTATTTTACAACCCGAACGTTCTTTTTCGCGGCGAAAACATCAAGAGCTTTGGCGTCATAATCCGGGGCTATTATACATTCAAAAAACCCCGCCTCTTCGATTATGATCCCGGCTAGTTCGCCATCCACCGGGCGGTTAAGGCCTATGATCCCGCCGAACGCGCTCATCCTGTCGCAGTCGAGAGCGCCGAGAAAAACTTCTTTCGGCGAATTTCCCGCCGCGGCCCCGCAGGGGTTATTGTGTTTAACTATGACGGAAGCGGGCGCGTCGAAACACGTCACCATTTCAAGGGCCGAGCCGAGGTCCAGTATATTGTTAAATGAAAGTTCCTTGCCCTGTATGAGGGACCGCGCGCCTATCCATCCGGATTCCTCGCCCTTTGAGACGTAAAACGCGCCACGCTGATGCGGATTTTCGCCGTACCTGAGATCAAGCGCCTTTTCAAGATCGATAACGATGTTGCGTGGAAGAGACTCGGAAGAAGCGTCTTTAGCGGCACATGCCCCGCTTTCCAAAAATTCTTTGGAAAGATAACCGGCTATGGCGCCGTCATAGGAACTTGTCAGCCGGAAAACATCCGCCGCGAGACAAGCCAGCGTACCCTTTGAAAGCGACCCGCCACTGGAAGCCAGTTCCGAAACCACACAGCCGTACTGCGACGGAGAACTTACCACGGCCACGTGTTTGAAATTCTTGGCACCGGCCCTCAGCATGGTAGGCCCGCCGATATCAATATTCTCCACAGCTTCCCCAAGACCCACGCCGGGCCGGGCGACAGTTTTCTCGAAAGGGTAAAGATCCACCACCACCATATCTATGAGAGGTATCCCGGCGGCTTTTACCTGTTCCATGTGACCGGTATCGTCCCGGTCTGCCAGAATACCCGCGTGTACCGCCGGATGCAGAGTTTTCACCCTGCCGTCCATCATTTCAGGAAAGCCGGTATGGTCGGATACATCCGTAACCTTTATACCCATAGACCTTATCTCTCGGGCCGTACCTCCCGTTGATATTATTTCTACCCCGTGTCCGTCCAGCGCCTTAACAAGAACATCAAGCCCCGTCTTATCTGAAACGCTCACTATCGCCCGCCGGATCTTTACATCCATACCCAGTTACCTTCCCTTCATTATCCTTACCTTAAGTCCGGAAGTTTCGATATCCTCGGATATCGCGTCTCTTTCCCTTATCGCCTCTTCCCTTTCCCTGACAAGAGATGTCATCCTTTCGTTCCAAAGTCTCATCTCTTCCTGCGTCATCTCAAGGTTCCTGCCTCTTTCAACAAGGTCCTTTATCTCTCTTATACTCTTGTCAAGCGCGCGTATTTCAGCGTTCCTGACCGATAAGCGTCGCCTCATTCCTCTTATCTCATTCTCAAGCGCCGTTATATCCGGGTCGAATCTCCGTTTTATCCTCTCGACCCTGTCGGCGTGCTCGCCTCTGGACCTTTGAAGTTCCTGCCGGAGCGAAAATATCTTACCTTCAAGACGCCGTTTCTTCTCGTTATATTCCATGCGGGCTTTTTCAAGCTCACGGGTCATGGATTCCCTGGCGTCTATCACTTCCCGGAAAGAAGGATCTCTTTCAAGAACCTTTTTTTCCATTTCAGCTATATCCGCCCGGCAGCCCTGCAGGGCTATAACGCAAAGTCCCGACACAAGGATTTTAACCGCCCCGAGAGCGCAAAAACTCAACCGCCCCCGGCGCCTTCCGGTTTTGTGACCGCACACGAAAAAGCCGAGCTTTATCATTTTTTCTCTGACTTACTTTTTAAAGTATCTTTGTACTCGCTCACACCGGCCAGGATAGCGATAGCACCGCCCAATAACATAAGAACGGGTACCGAAGCCCTGAGAAGAAAGAGGAACTCGAACCACCAAGAAACAAGAAGTATCAGTCCCGCGACAAGGACTATACCACCCACAAGCAGACTCAAGATCTTTCCCATTTCCCACCTCCGTTTAGTTTTTATATGATCTGAAACTTGAGTATAGCACAAACGTTTTCCCACTTCAATAATCGCGGAACACTCCCTCAGGCCCCTCCCCCAAAAAACCTTTGGAGCTTTACATAACCCCCGTCTCGCTGATATAATCACCTCACTATGACCAAGTCAGGTTTTGTGGCCATATGCGGCCAGCCGAACGTAGGAAAATCCACCATAATTAACGGGCTCGTTAAGGAAAAAATAGCCATTACGAGCGCGAAGCCGGAAACCACGCGGGACAATGTGCGCGGAATGCTGTCCGAAGGAGATACGCAGATAATTTTTGTGGATACTCCCGGCATACACAAACCTCATGACCTTCTGGGAAAGACCATGCTTGCCAGAGCCGAGTCTTCCATCATGGAAAGCGACATAATACTTTTTGTTACCGAGAAAAGAACGGCCTTCAACAAAGATGACCAGAATATCCGAGACCGCCTTACTGTTTCCGCCAGAGACAAAAAGGTAATATTAGTTGTCAACAAGGTCGATAAGGTCAGGAATAAGACAACTCTTCTGCCTTTGATATCCAAAGCCGAAAAGTTCTACCCTTTCAGTGACATTTTGCCGATGTGCGCGTTTAAAAAACCTGACCTTGAAAAACTCCTCGGCCTGGTGAAGACCTACCTCCCGGAGGGGCCTTTCTTTTATCCTGAAGAACAACTCACGGATAGGGATGACACTTTCATGATCAGGGAGATCATCCGTGAAAAGGCGCTTGAACTAACGTTCAGGGAAGTGCCCCATTCGGTTGCCGTAACTATCGAGGAGATGGAGGAAAAGTCGCCCGGAGGGATGCTTGAAATTTCGGCGGTTATATTTGTTGAAAGAACTTCCCAGAAAGCCATCCTTATAGGGAAAAAGGGCGAAATGATGAAAAAGATAGGCGAAGCCGCCCGTAAAGACATACAGCGGCTTCTCGGACGTAAAGTGTGGCTTACGCTCTGGGTTAAGGTGGCGGAGAAGTGGAAGAAAAACCCCTCCTCACTGCGCGAACTGGGTTATTCTGAAGAATGACCCGGAAAGAATATATTCCGCATGGTTTTCTCACCGGTTTTTACAAACAAGGAATAGCTCAGCTCTAATAATCGCGGCACACATCCCCTGACCAAATTTTAATCCTCAAAAAATGAGCACAAGATCACGCGCCGGTTCCTGTCTTACCCGGGGCGGGATCTGTCACATGCCTTCTCGCTTGCTTTAACCACCCCTTCGGGGCCGTAAAAGTTGGCTCGGCAATTACGGGAGCCGCCGGGACGAGCGAACTTTTACTCGGTTAAAGAGGCTTCGAAGGTCACGTGACAGCTCCCGCAGTTACGACGAGACAAGAAGGCATTACATGATCTTCTTGCTTTACACACCCTCTCCGGGAATATATGTCATTCAGAGAGGTATCGCTACGGAACGGCCTCTTCCGTTGTTTCTAGAAAGTCTGGCGGCGGTTCCCATGCATACCGGCATAGCGTCGCCAGTCTCGTGACAGCTCCCGATGTCACTGAGACGCGAAAACGAACGCATATCTTCTTATTCGATTCAACCTCTCATTTGAGAACCGTGAAGTCCCAAGGCCCAAGACAGCGAATTCGCAGGGTTGCAAAGGTTCTAAGAAACCAGTGCCTCACACTCTTCTTTATCAAACATTATTGGGTATGCCCAGTATCGCGCGGCTCGTCGGCATACCGGAAAAAGCTTGATTATGCGGAGATTATGTGGTATATTCTCCGCATAAAGAGCGGAG
>SLID01000079.1 GCA_007135805.1 Candidatus Omnitrophota bacterium
TATTTTTCGCCGCAGAAAGAAGAAAAATAAGGGCAACCAAAGTCATCATAGGAAGATTTACCTTAATTATCAAGACGGTGAGTGGATAGATTCTTGGTATCAAAGATGGAATTCTTTTTTAGACAAAAGGAGACCGGACGCACATAAGATAATAGCAACTCCAGTTTCAGATAAAACCTTCGAATGGATTTTAACTGATGACAATAACTAAAGTCAAATAAAGTGGGTGCGTTATAATTGGAAAAGGTCACTGAATGTCTGAAATCCATATCTCTTTTAACTTATAGAGCAGACTGGTTTGTTTTTATAAATTTGTGAAATGTTGACTGAAATGAGGGACGGTCAAAATAGTCCATTCTTACTACCTTTACGCAAAGGTCTTTAAAGCTGGGAGGTGACCATGGGGTCGCTACACGTTTTGGGAATACTGAATTTTTTGCCCGTAGAAGGAGAGGGAAACAGAAAAGAGGGGGTTTATCCGATATTCGTTAAAGCTCATGCGATGAGAGATGTCGAGTTTGACATGATAGCGTTAAAGGAAGGAAAAACAAAAAGACAGGTGGATTTTTGTTCCGGTTTGGGTGTAACTTTCATAGAGCCGTACAGAGGATTTTTACTAAGGGTCATTGTGTCTTATATGTGTGTGGTATTCTGTACAGTACCTAATCTCAGCCTTTTTTTAGTTTTTTCTTGGATATGTTTTATTATCCGCAATCGTAAGTCTCTTGCGGCTATAGACGACTATATAGAAGAGCGGGGGAAGCCTGATATTATTTCCGCTTTAACTTCAATTGTCACTGCGGGGAGAGCCGCTTATTTGGTATCCAAAAAATATAATATCCCTTTTGTGGCCAGGGAAAATCGAACACTTTATAGTCGCGGTGGGGTAAAAGGACACTATAAAAATACAATTCATGCTCCCGCAGTCTCGGCATCCGCAGTTATTCCGGTTTCTCCTCAATTAGGTTCGGCTATGAGGGAAGTGTTTAGTGTCGACGAGAACAGGGTCAGGCCTATTCAAAATGCGGTTGCCGATGAATTTTTTATAAAACCAAGCGGAGGATCCGAGTGGATCAAGGTTTTTTCCGATAATAGATTTATATTTGCCGGCTGGACGAACTGGCGGGACATTAAAAGGGTAGATATAGCGCTTAAGGCTTTTGCTGTTCTGCACAGGGACGAACCCGGAACATGTCTCGTAATCGCAGGTCCGCTGCCTGATTGGACAGAGAAAATGTCAGAGGAACTTGGCATATCTGATTCGGTGAAATTTGCCGGGTCTCTTGACAGGAAGGGTGTACATGAACTGGCCCACTCATGCGATTGCTGTATTGTCCCAAGTGATCACGATCCTGGCAATAATAGCGTACTTGAAGCTATGGCTGCGGGGAAGCCGGTCATTGTAACTAAATGCGGAGGGTCGGAATCTCGCATAACAGACCCTTCTCTGGGTATAGTAGTTGAAAAGGGGGATATTGAAGGTTTCGCGAGTGCCATGAAAGAAGTTTATGAAAACAGGATTTCATACGATGCGGAGCATATATCCGGGGTATGCCGCAGCCTGTATTCCGAGAAGAAACTTTCAGAAAATCTTATGGCCGTTTACAGGGAAGTATTGGAGAATAAAAGCTCTTGAAAAAACGCGGTGCAGCAATAAAGGTAGACTTTATAGGATTTCCCGGTTCCGGAAAAACGGCGGTATCCGAGGGTTTAGCGCAGGAACTTTGTACAGGAAAAAGAACGGTCAGGACAAGAAAATTTTTGTATTATGTCTCAGGAGGCACGGTAAAGTCCCGTAAAATACACCGCCGTCGTGTAGATATACCCGGATTTTATCTGAGGAAATTCATGATGCGAGATGTGATCTCACGACTGGAAGATTCCGCTGAGAATGTCAGAAAAAATAAGGCTTTAAGCCCTATCGTAAATGTGGCCAGATATGTTCGTGACGAGATAAGGTACAGCATCACAGATCATAAATATTCCTACATCGTTTTAGATACCAGCCCTTCACATCTGCTTTTGCCATGTCTTTTTTCGGGCGGGACATTATCGGGAGAAGATGAGATGACCGGCATATTGGGACAGGCTATGGTGCGTGTGCCGGATATCGTGGTCAATATGACGGCACCGTTTGACGTCATAACCAGCAGAATAAGTCTTAGGAGCCGCAGTGGCGACAAGTACGATAGTTCGGATAAAGATGATCTTAAAGTAATGTTTGATGAGTACGTTTCTACTTCCGATAAATTGCTTAAGGTTTACAAAAATTTGCATAATACGCGAATAATTACGCCTGATAATTCTTCATCCATAAAAGCGATAGTAGGTTTTTTGTCTAATGCTATCATAAGTGTGCCCTCGGTAACATAATCCCCGGAATGAGGTGTTTTTCTATGCTTGATAAGATAAGAGAGTTTTCCGACCTGGCGGATAAGTCAGGTATTAAATTTTGCCATTTCAAAAGTAATGCTACTTTAGGAAGAGCCGTTACGGCGAAGACTGACCTTGATATTTTATTTCTTGAAAAGGATAAGGAAAAGATCACCGATCTGTTCCGAGCCTTAAAGGCGATCCGGTTTGAAGCTGTTAAGCATAAACGGTATGACAAGATAGATGATTTTCTTGCAGTGGATGAGGCGAGTTTGAGCTTGATACACTTTCACGTGCATTATCAGCTCGATATAGGCGAAAAGAACGTAAAAAATTACAGACTGCCGTTTTCAGAAGAGATAGTAGATTCAAGAGTTAAACATCCGGAAATTGACTTTTGGACGAGTTCTCCGGAACATGAACTTATACTTCTCGTGTTAAGACAGACTTTACGCGTTCCGGAACATACTTTCAGGGTTAAAAAACTTCCCAAAATATGTAAGAACGCGGGAAAAGAACACGAATGGCTTAAAAAAAGAGCTGTCAGGGAAAAAGTTGAAAGTATATGTGATGCCTGGTTTCCTGAAGATATCGCGTCGAAAATTTGTGAGGTGGCATTCAAAGAAATGACGGTTAAGAACATACACGGTCTCGGTCGGGTTTTGCGTCCTCACGCCGAGAAATACCGGACATATGAAAAATCGATCTTCCATGATATCAAACGTGAATATGCTATGGAAAAAGCTAAAAGATCGTCTAAGATGGGGATACCTGTTCCCGGAAAACGGACATTCCCGAACAGAGGCCTCATGATCGTTTTTGTTGGAAGTGATGGGTCAGGAAAATCTTCCCTGGCAGATTTTGTCGCGGGTTTTTTCAGTAAAAAAATAGATGTTCTCAAAGTTTATTTCGGGCATGGGAGATCGAACAAGTCTTTGCTCCTAACCTTAACAGGCGGTATAGATCGCGCTCTAAGGAAAACTTTTAAGTTAATTTCACTTAAAACAGAACTGCCGCGGATCATTAAGTATTCGGGTGTAACCCTGTCGAAAAAACAGATGTTCAAGAAAGCTGAAAAAGCCCGGGCAAAAGGGATGCTGGTTGTTTGCGACAGGTTTCCGCAGACGGATCATGATAACATCAATGATGGATTGAGAATGAATGAATATAAAATTTCCCGGAATCCGATATTGAAGCACCTATCCAAATGGGAGAGGAATACTTATGAACTCAGGGAAAGTGTAGTTCCGGACATAGTTTTTAAAATACTTGTTGACCCCGGGTTAGCTTTTGAGCGTAAAGGAGGGAGCACCAAGATCGAGAACGTGCGCAGGAAGAATGAGATAGTCCGTATGATGAAAATTCCCGAGGGAGCTAAAACGATAGAGATAATGAATGCTGGTATTTCGTTGGAAGAGTTGAAGGGAGCCGTTTTGAGACATATCTGGCGGCATATTGAGGATACAAATTTTCTGAAAGGGAAAAATACTGAAGAATAAAAAGCTAATGATCCGTCAAGAACGAACATCTTATATGGGGGCAGAGGTTTCAAACACGTTTTTAGAAGGGATTAGGAAATGAAGCATAATGACCTGCCGGAAAGGTGCGGACAGTATGTGGATAAAGATCATCACTTGTTGAGGTTTTCGGAAGATCTGACATGCATAAAGAACGGCATTATCTACGGAGATGAAAATGGTTGCGGATAATAGCGATCGTGGCACAAAACTCAGCAGGGCATTTGAAATTTACTATAACCTGGTCCAGTTGCAGATAGGAATATATGGGTATATAATTACGGATCGAGGACTGCTCGGCGGTTTTCGTGAGATCATTAAAGATGTTTCAAGCGTAATTAGAAAAAGGAGTCTTCCGGATAATTTGATGTGTAAAACCGGAGTGATTGCCCACCCTCTCGAAACTGTCTACGTACCGGTACGTCTAATTGAAGACAAGTTATCGAAAAAGGTCAAGAAAGCGTATAAGGGCAGGTGCAACTTTGATTTTAGTGTATTTTATTCAGATGGCACAAAGGAAGAGAGGGCAATAGGTGTGATATTAGACGGGGATTGGGATCTTCATAAGACAAAATTTAGATATTCTCCGGCGTACATAGCGTTCGAAGAGAGATTTGTTAAAGGTAAAGCCTGGGAAGAAACCATATATTACAGGAGGTTTTTTGGCAAAATTCGCAGGAGAGGTATTGGAAGAGGAAAGTGCAAAACAGTTAGAGAGTTTAGAGATAAGTGCCTGATCGGGAAATGGGAAAAATTATATGAAGAAATTGCTAGAAATGGGTATAGAAGTCAAAGGGAAATGGGGGGGAGTGATGCAAAGGAAATTGAAGTTTGCATTTCCCGTTATGGAGAAATTTTGTTTAGGGACGGTAAACACCGGCTTTCAATAGCCAGGATATTAGGTGTCCAGGAAGTACCGGTTGTGGTGAATGTTTGGCATAAAGAGTATATAGATAGGGTTAAGCAGTCACTGGGGTGTGACATAGTAACTCCCGGCGAGGCCATACAGCCTATTTTAGAGGGAAAAGTAAATGGTGAAAACGAATATGGACGAAACTTCAAGAGATAGCAGAAATATCAATGCCTATTACAATATCGTTCGGCTGAACATTTTCAGGGTAAAACATATATTATGCCGGGAGGGATTTAGGGCGGGGCTTTTGGAAATCTTACAAGGCATAGCGGGTGTCGGGAAAGTAGGACTTAAAAAAACTCAAAAACCTTTATACCGGTTTTATCTGAAA
>SLID01000065.1 GCA_007135805.1 Candidatus Omnitrophota bacterium
CTACCAGCGAATAAAACGCTTCCCTGCCCTCCCTCGACACAAAACTGTCCGGATCATCTCCCGCGGGAAGTGTCACGACCCTGACCCTCATGCCGTTCTCAACAAGAATATCAAGCCCCCTGAGACTGGCGTCCTCTCCAGCCTGGTCGGAGTCAAATACCATAACAGCTGTATCAGTGTATTTTTTAAGTATCTCAACCTGTCTCGAGGTAAGAGCTGTCCCGGAAGTAGCTACCACATTGTTTATCCCCCTCTGAAAGGGAGCGACGACATCCATATACCCCTCTACAAGTATGGCGTAACCCTTTTCTCTTATGCCTTTCTTGCTCAGGTTGAGGCCGTATAACACACCGCTTTTGCTGTATACGGAAGTCTCGGGGGAGTTTATATACTTAGGAAGCTTACCATCCATGGCCCTTCCCCCGAAGGCCACAAGAACCCCTCTTTCGTTATATATCGGAAAAATTATCCTGTCACGAAACCGGTCATAATCATTCCTCCCCTTCTCGCTGGCCACCGTAAGCCCCGCTTTTCTGAGAACATCCGCCGGAATCTTTCTGGAACGGCAGTATTTTGAAAGGGCCTCCCATTCACGGGGGGCATAACCCAACCCGAAAACAGACACGGCTTCATCGTTTATCCCCCTGGCGCGAAGATATTCCCCGGCCGCTTTGCCTTTGGGGGTTTTCAGGACATCCCGGTAAAATGTCCCAGCCATCTTATTGGCCTCGCATATCTTGGAGTAAAGGGAATCCGACGCATTCCCCGAACCGGCGTAGTCCGGTATCTCCACACCCGCTTTACCGGCTAGTGTTTTTATCGCTTCCGGAAAATCCAGGCCATCGTACTTCATCAAGAAATCTATTACATTGCCTCCTTCCTGACAACCGAAACAGTGATATATCTGCTTGTCAGGGCTTACGACAAAAGAAGGTGTCTTTTCGTTATGGAAAGGACAACAAGTCTTGAAATTTCTCCCGGCGCGTCTCAGCTGCAAGTACCCCGAAAGGACCTCCACTATATCAAGCCGATCCAGTATGCCGTCTATGGTCTCCCTGGGAATCCTTCCCATGACGCCTATTACCTCCTGTACCTTCGGAACCCTGAACATTCCAAAAAATTCAGCCGGCCGCGCTTTTCGACCGCGTCAAACATGATGTTAAGCCCGAGGTTGTCGCTGGGAATGTGCCCCGCTATGACGTAGTTAAAAAACTCTGATTTGGCTACCTTGTAACTCTCTTCCTTGCAATGCATGCCAACTATTGTATTGACACCTGCCTGATGGAGCCGCGCGAAAAGCCTGGACGGACCGCCCGTTCCGCCCGTCATATCGACAAAGATCTTTCCGGCCTTATCCTCATTCTTGCCGAGAAGGATGAAGGGCCCCCCGCCATGGCGCATGCCGTCCTGGTATTCGGGAATACCTTTCAGAATAGAAAGGACACCAGACAAACGCGCGGGTTTCTTTTTATCAAAAAGTTTCTGCAGATATGTGGTAACACAATTGTCGGCCACAGTATGAGCGCACATCAAAGGTATACCAAGAAGTTTCGCCGCGTCAAGCACACGGGTATGGTTGGACGCGGACAAGCCGCGCGAAACCTCTTCCATCCGGTCCTTCATTATCTTCTGGGCGGTATCACGCGAAAAACCGAAACTGCTTTCCCATATATCGGGCTGTATTCCCATTACCTTGTGGAGCTGCGCTAGAGCTCTCGCGCAGGGATGGTGGGAGATGACCAGATCGATATTCATGCCTTTCTCGATCAATCGGTCAGCCAGTAGAAGTTCGTCAACTCCTATATCTATACCTACCATCACATCCCGGACTTCCTCGTCCCCTGATCCGTTTATTATTCGGGTATCATGATAAGGATGCCTCAAACTCTCTTTGTCGAAAAATTTCCTATCAGGACCCTTCGCTTCGGCATAATCTTTCTCGGCCTTTTTAATATCCTCTTTTATAAGCTTATCCGGCCTGGGATCCATCTTGAGAGCGTTATCGATCATGGCCTGGTATAATTTTGAAAGTTTCATCTTCCCTCTCTTATAAGTTGGTTTTTAAATGTCAGCTCGGGAGAAAATACCGTTCAAGGCTTCCTCCCCCTGTTCCCTGCCTCCACTAGTAAATACCAGATCGTTGACAGCCCTGTACAGCGCGGCGTCGAACTTCATAAAGTACACACCTGTTTTCGAGGCCACCTCCGCGGAGTGCCTGGCGTATTCAAAAGGAAGAAGCATCAGAAAAAACCCTACCAGGCCGAAAAGGATAAAGCTCCTTACGGAAGCGACGAACGCTCCTCCCAACTTTTCCAGCATCGACAACTCATCACCGGAAACAACCCCGAAAACGCGTTCCAAAAGTTTTACGCACACAAATACAATGCCCGCGATAGCGAGAAACGAAAGCGGCCTAGCCCATTTTTGAAAAACAAACCCGAAAATGGCTTCCGAAACAAACGCGTAGTACCGCACCGAAAGGAACATCATCACCAACCAACCGATCAGTGATAAAAGCTGCGCACCAACACCGGTTTTGGTGCCACGATAAACCATTCCCAAAAAAAGAGCTACAAAAAGAACATCGACCCAATTTATCTGTGTAAATAGATCAGGCAAGTTTTCCACCTCTCAGAAGATGTGAGTATAGCACAGAAAACCGGTGTAGTCAAATCGAGGAAAAATGTTTTGAAACGAGGAATTTCAAACTTTCCATACACTAACAACAAGGCGCATAGCAGTAATTTAACCGGAATTATTATTTAAAGCCTTTCTGGGCGTTTGTCCAAATGTAACAGACACGCTCAATACAATTACAACAGGAGAAACGGCTGTTTTGTGTCAGCATTAAAAATCCAAAAATATAATCACGATCCGTCCCAGCAGGAACGAACAATGATAAAACATTTATAAGATCACCAGATTATATCCGCGATAAGAGCGGAATTATGGTCTACAGACTTCCCCTTACACCTTACAATATTTCCAGTGGACGTCATGCCAGACCGCACAAGGACTTTTACATATTCACTGGAATATCCTTCCAAATAAGCGCTTCCTGAACTTTCTATAAGAACATTTATCTCTTTTCCGACAAAATGAGACGCAAAATCGCGCTGAAACCCGGCCCCCAGATCGATCAGTATCCGGGAGCGTTCTTTAGCGGTTTTGTCAGGCACTTGGGAGCCCATCCCCGCCGCCGGTGTACCTTCCCTGGCGCTAAAGCGAAAAACATGCAGACGGGACGGCCTGATATTTTCCAGAAGATTCTTTGTGTGCTGGAAATCGCTTTCCGTTTCGCCGGGAAATCCAGTGATAACATCCGTGGATATTCCCACTTCGGGTATCTTTCTTCTTAGAAGATCAATAGTTTTTAAAAAATTTTTCCCGGTATATCCCCGGTTCATCGCTTTCAATATACCGTCGGAGCCGCTTTGAAGCGGAATATGCAAATGCCGGCAAACTTTTCCCGACGATGACAGGTCATTTATAAGTGTTTGTGTGACATATCGGGGTTCTATTGAGCTTATACGGATCCTGAAGTTTCCGGGCATCGCGTTTATTTCGCGAATAAGGTTTCCAAACCGGACATTCCCTTCCCCTTTCCAATCACCTACACATATACCGGTCAGCACTATCTCTCGATAGCCGGAAGAATAAAGATTTCCGACCTCTTTCAATATAGAACTTATTTTTCTTGACCGGGAAGGCCCCCTTACCACTGTTACCTTGCAATAGGAACAGGAGTTATCGCATCCATCCTGTATCTTTACAAAGGCCCTTCTATGGCCTCGAAAAAAAGTTACTTCCCCATTTCCGCACCCGGTTTCGGGTCCCAAGACCGCACAAGACCGTCCCAATAAAGAGGATATATCGAGTTTTTCAGGCCCGGGCACAACGGCATCTATTTCGGACATGGACGCGAGACGGCCTATGTCTTGCTCGGTAACCGCGCAGCATCCCGTGACGATCAAACTGGCTTCAGGATTCTTGTTTTTAGCGGAACGAATGAACCGCAGCGTCTTACTATCGGCACTTTCGGTCACAGTACATGAATTGACTATTACTATATCGGCGGCGGATAGCGGAGTCTCCGCATATCCCAAATCCGCGAGCCGCTCCCTGATAAGCTGGCTTTCATACTGGTTCACCTTACAGCCCAGCGTTTTAAGGAAAAAGTTTCCAGAAGACCTGTGAACAGGCGGAGATGTGGAGCGGGAGCAAAGGGTCCTCTTCTTCCTGGCAATTTCCACTAAACCCCTTTCCCGGGAGACACGGCAGGATAACAGCCCCCCTCATAGATCAACACAGATAGCATAAAAAGTCCCGCGGTATCGCTTTTAAGTACGCGGTTTCCTAATGATGTCATCACAAAGTTATCACTTTTGGCCTTATCGATCTCACGGGGAGTGAAATCTCCTTCAGGCCCTATCATGACTATTATGCTTTGCGGCAACGGCCGGTGAAGAATTTGGCCCATGGGCCGGCTTTCCCGGGAAAGACAGGCCATAAGTCGCAAACTGAAATTTCCGGCGGACCTTAGAACATCAGTAAAAGAGGTTACCTGTCTTATCTCCGGCACAACAGAACGCCCACACTGTTTTGAGGTCTCTACGGCTATTTTTCTCCACCTCTCGACAACCTTATCTCCGGAACGCCCTACGGGCCTTACAATCGTCCTTTCCGTGACCATCGGGATTATACTGCTAACTCCGAGTTCGGTCGACTTTTCCAACACCTGTTCCATTCTGTTTTTTTTAGGTATGGCCTGGGCAAGAGTGAGGGCGGGTATATTCTCCCCCGGCATTTCACGGGTTTCATTTATAATAACTTTTATTTCCTTATTACCTGAACTTACACTTTCAATTATCCCGGAATATTCAAAGCCGTTTCCATCGAACAGCACCAGACAGTCGCCCGTTCCAAGTCTCATCACCCCGGAAATATGCCGCGCTTCAGCGCCCGAAATAATAGCTTTTCCATCGTGTATATTTTCACGATCTATAAAAAACCGCCCCATGCTGCCTCCGACTCGTCAACGCGGCATTTCAAGATCTTTTTCTGAAAAAACCTCGGCGGTATAGACATATATTTCGGCTTGACCTGTCCTCCAGGCGTCTCGTGGGATACCAGCTTTGTGAACACATAAACTACCCATGAACTCCTCAAAGGTCCACCCGGAATCGGTGGCAACCTGGGGAAGATAGACCCCGCTTCTTCTCCCCATCCTGACCATTACCCCGTGTTTCCCCATCTCGATCTCATACGGATCCTCTATCCGGCGCATCGGCGACAATGCCGATATCTCTATATCTATATCGCCGAGCTCGTCTTTTTGGAGCGGCGGAAATCTGGGGTCGTTGACAGCTGAAGCTATAGCCATATCCCGCACCAGCATGTAAAAGGGGCCTACTCCGACCATGTTGCCGAGGCATCCTCTGAGCTCTCCATCCTTTTTGATCGTGACAAATCCGCCAAGCCGCATTTTGAGGTCCGGGTCATCCACTTCTATATCCGGCTCTTCCCCGGTAGTGAGATATGAAGATATGGCCGTCCTTGCTATACTCAACAGCTCCCTTCTCTGCCGGTCACTGAACATCCGTACCTCCTCCTCTTTGGGAACCGTTACCGGAGATCTTTCTCCGGACATTGTGAACGCTCCGCTCAGATATCCGACTACTCGATCCTTGTCACCGGTAACATCCCCGGATGTAGCGTATTTAAGCACCTCAAAACGGTCCGCCCCCATCCTGATAGAAGCCGCCATCACAGCGCGAACCGCACCATGTCCACACATAGCCCTGTGCTCCCGCTCCAGGCTGTAACGGTAAAGTGACCGTGGTTCCATCCGCTTGATCTCTTCGATGCTCTCGTTATCCGCCGCGACAGCTTCTTCATGCGAGAGAAAATGCGACATATCGGTACTGGCTACGACCATAACGCTTTCGTCGCCGCTCATCACTTCATACAGAGCGTCAGCGAGGATCATGGAAGTCTGAAGATCCTGGTCGGAAATAGCCAGCAGCACCAGGCGGGAATCAGGCAGCGCTGCCTGAACAAAGGGTATGAGCATTTCCACCGAGTTTTCATCCTGAAAAGCCCCGGGAATATCCCGGATAGACCCGTGAAAATCGAGAAAACGTCCGGTAATTTCGGTGTTTGTCTCGGCCCTGCCCAAGGGTGTTACAAAAGCCGGAGCGGTAAAAACGCTGATAGAGCCAGGGTAACGTCTCCTGTGGGTAAAACCCGCTATCACTACGGTTTCGGGAGACATTTCCCGCAGGACATTAAAAGCGTATCCCGCCACTCCTCCCGAAAAAGAGAAACCGGCGTGAGGCGCGACCAACGATACCACATCTCCTTCAAGCCTCCGGATCCTGGCGCTGTCCATGTAACCATTAAGCTCATTACGTAAAGCTACAGGCGAAGACCTGTACCATGTGCCCGCGAGATCGGCATATTTGTCCCTGGCGTGACAGTCCGCCGCGAAACATAACACTAACGGCACAACTAAAAAGAAAGTTAAAAAATTCCTGATCACACAAGCCCCCTCTTACGATTAAATATGGTGGAGCAGATGGGATTCGAACCCACGACCCCCACGTTGCGAACGTGATGCTCTCCCAGCTGAGCTACTGCCCCACTTTCAAACTCTTTAGCATTATAGCACAATACATAGTATCGTAAAGGCGGTTTGCCCCCCAACCCTCGTGACCTTTTAAAAAAACCGCGTTTATTTCGAGGGTTCGCGCTCTTTTTTCAGCCGCACGGTATACGAGGAGCCTTTCGTTTCTTCAAGAACAACATGCCCTTCCCGAGCAAGCCAACCGACACTCATAAGAGCGATATTACGGTCCTTATCCACTGCCTTTATAACATCCTCCATTTCGGCGGCTCCGCCGTTCTTATCCAGATAGCTCCATATATCTCCGGCGACCAGTCCTATCCGTGTTATCATGTTACCTCCCTTCAATAGCTATAGTCTTACTTAATAACATATTAAATCTTTACCGATCCGACGCGCCGTTCTCGACCGCCCTCTGATTGTAACTACCGCACCGGGGACATTCCGAAAGTTCCTCGCTCAAACTGTCTATGTAATTATTTGAGCATATCGGGCAATGCCATATGTATTTTTCATCGGAGACGAACATCTTCAGCTTGATACCGAAGTCGAGGAAAAACCACGCCGCAAGCAGCATTATAACCGAAAAAAAGAGATAAAGAAAGAGCGCCGTTGAGATATCAAGGTTTATCATCAATACCTCCTGTAACGGTATATACCGTGATCTCGGCTTCTATCGGCTCGTCACCGGCATGAGGCTCCTTGGCGGGGTCAAATTTCCATTGCCTGAAATATTTCAACGCCTCCATATCCACAAAGGAATAACCGCTGGTACGCGCGACCTCAGCACCCGTGACACTACCCCTCGAGTCAACATGGCCCTTAACGCTCACGCTGAAAAATTCCCTGTCGCCGTATAAACCCCTGAGGATCACGGGTGGCGACGGCCGTGACAAAACCCCTCTCCCCCCGGAAGTCCTCGGAAAAAGGCGCCCTAAGAAAACTCCCGGAGGAGCAGGGCTTCCTGATCCCGATATTCCTGAGGGGGGCGCCTTCTCTGAAGGAAGCGTATATCTCGCCATGGAAAACATATCCGACTTGGAGTAAAAAGGCATTCTGGGGGACACGGTATCCATGACAGGAGGTGGTACATTCAGATCGCCCCCCCCCGCTCCTTTGGACTGGAAAACCCCCGGGGATGACCCTCCTCCCGACTTTTCCTCTATCATTATGTCAAAAGCGGTCTTTTCAAGGATTGATCCCAGGAATGTAACCCTGGTGAACGGCTCCGACTCGAAAAGATCATCGGGAGCAACGACCCTGACCGCGGTCATGAAAAAAAGATGAGCCGCCAGTGACGCGTAAAAAGCTATGGCTATATTGCTTTTAAAAAAGGTCGATATCATTACACTGACATCCCTCGGGTTCTCTCACACACAGTTCCTAACACCCGGCGGTAACGGCCCCGGTTCGGATCATTGTGTGGTAGCTATACTGATGTTCTTTATGTCGACCTGTCTGCAAACATCCCAGACCTGGATGATCTTTCCCAGGCTGGCATTCTTGTCCGCCCTTATAAGCACCGGCTGTTCGTCTGAAGCGGCGAGCATCAGCCGCGAAACAAGCTCATCCCACTCTGTGGGACGGTCGCTGATATACACGGTATCCTGTGAAGTCACAGTCACGATCAAAAGATCCCTGTGCAGGACCTCGCTTGTCACCGCCCGGGGAAGATCTACCCTTATCCCAGGTTGAAATATGTAACTTGAGGTCAACATGAAAAAAATGAGCAGGAGAAAAACAACGTCTATAAGAGGCGCTATGTCAAGCGCTCCTTTCTCCAGAAAAATTTTTCTTTTAAACTTCATTTTCTTCCCGCTTCACGCCTAGGACATTAATAAGGTCAGTGGCGCTTTTTTCCATTTCTAGGACAAACCCGTCAACCTTGCTCACAAGAAAATTGTACGCTACGTACGCCGGTATAGCCACTGCCAGGCCCGCGACAGTCGTAACCAGAGCCTCCCATATCCCCCCGGCGAGATCTCCCGGATTCACCGGCATAAGGGAAGCGGACTTCTGCTCTATGACCTGAAACGCCTGGACCATCCCGGTAACTGTCCCCAAAAGCCCGAGCAGAGGGCTTATATGGGCTATGGTAGCCAGTATCCCCAGATTTTTTTCAAGGCGTGGGACTTCGTGAAGCCCGGCGTCTTCGACCGCTTCTTTTATCTCCGCCCTGCCCCGGTCATGTTTCAATATGCCGGCTTTCACTATATGCGCGATGGGTCCCGGCATAGCGTTACACTTGTCTATGGCGTTGAGTATCTTGTTCCGGCGCAATGTTTCGGAAATATCTTCCATGAATATCTCAGTATTTATCTCGGCCCTTTTCAGATGCCATAGCTTTTCTATAACTACGGCTACCGCGATAACAGAACACATCAGTATAAGGAACATCAAAGGTCCACCCTTGATCATAAGTTCCCACATATCATCCTCCCGTCTATTTATTTGCCGAGGGGACATGTCCGGGGCGATACTCCCGCCTCTACCGGAACTGTCTCCTTAAAAGTTCCATTTTTTTTCTCGCGTGTTCAGCGTCTGCCCCGGGGCCCTGGGCCAGTTTCTCATACATCCTGTAAGCGTTTTGTAACTGCCCCTTCGATTCAAAGATCTCCGCGCTTCTCAAACGGGCGCGCATGACCCAGAATTCGCCGGCCGGATACCTGTATTCGACCCTGAGGTACTCTTGGAGAGCCCGAGCTATATCACCCGACCGTTCATAAGATTCAGCTATATCAAACTGTATCTGCGCGTTAGTCTCAGTGTTGCTGGACGTAAGGGCTGTCCTGAAATACTCAACAGCCAGAGGATACTGTCCTCTGATCTTGAATATCGTACCCATGCGGTTACTGGCTATACTGGCAATGCCGGTTCCCCGGTAAATCTCGACAACCTCATGGTACTGTTCAAGCGCCCCCTCTACATCCCCCGTCTTTTTCAGAATATCCCCTATAGTAAGCGCCGCCTGGGGAGACCATTTCCCGTCCGGAAACGAACTGACGATCTTCCTGAACTGCCGAATACTGTCTTCAAACCTGTTGTCCTCGTAAAGGACCCATCCTGTCCAATACTCCGCGTCCCGGGCAAAGTGGCTTTCAGGAAAACGTTCCAGGGTCTTGGTGAAATATTCCCTGGCCGAAGAAAACTCTCCTTTCCCATAGAAATATTCCCCGAACCAGAAAATGATACCTGGAGTGAGGGCGTCTTCCTCCGCATCCATCAAGTCCGTAAATATCCTGTAAGCCTCTTCCTCTCTTCCGAGCCGATAATTCGCCCAACCTGAAAAATAACGGGCTATTCTCTCCCGAGGTCCCTCATACCCCATCCCCGCCGATTCAGACCATCTGAGAATATTTTCACATGAAACAAGCACATCGGCGTATCTACCCATTCTGTAAAGAGTGTCGGCCTTCTGAACGTACGCCTCGGGGACAAGGTCGCTTTCAGGGAAGTCTTCTATCAGCTTTTCAAAACTCTCAAGAGCCGAGTAATTATCACCTCTCAGGGAATACAAACTGCCAAGCCGGTAATAAACCTTGTCAAGATGCTCGAAATCTGGAAAATTGACCACCAGGGACTGAAATGCCAGTATGGCCGAATTTTTCCTGCCGGCATCAGCCATCATGCCCCCTATCTCATACTGGGCCTGAGCGCTCATCGGATCATCGGGAAACTCTCGCAGCACCCTGTCATAGAGCTCAAAGGCGGTCTCAACATCTTCCGCGCGTTTCAGTATATCCGCGGCCGACATCAGGGCATCCACAACAAGACGGTCTGTTCCCGCGTTTTCAGCCAAATAGTAAAACTCGTCTAGCGCGGCAGTGTCTTCTCCAAGTCCCCGGTACGATTCGGCCAGGGCATATCTTATTTTCGAAGACACCTCTCCGCTCGGATAACGCAATAGCGCCTCCCTGTAAACGGCCACCGCGTTCTCAAGATCCCCACTAGACCTGTGGTATTCTCCAAGCAGAAAAAAACCTTCCCGTGTCCACTTGTTGCGTGGTACGTCGCGGATTATGCTGGAATAAGAGCTCACTATCACTGCGGGATCACCGGCCTCTGAAGCAATAGCGGCTATAGCTAAAAGAGCCGCTGCCCTAAGTTCGGGGTCACGGGCTTCTTCAGAGACTTCTTTGAACCACTCCATAGCTTCTTCCTGAAGCCCAAAGGAGTGTTTGATCTCTCCGATCCGGTACCTTGCCACGCTTTTCCACTCACGGTGACCGGGAGCTCTGACCGAACTTTTGAAACTGGACTCCGCCGAATACAGATCTCCGAGAGCGTAATAACACTCACCAAGAAGATAATATGACTCGAATATACTCGCGCTTACAGGGTATCTTGAGATATGCGACCTTAAAACGCCGACGGCTTCGCCGTATCTACCGGACCTGAACAGCACATCGCCCAGAAAGTACCCCGCTGAAACCGCCAGGTCTTTATCCGGGTGTTTTTCGATCAAATACCTGAAAACATCCGCGGCGGCATTCAGGTCGTCCATCCCCTCATAACACCAGGCGATACCGTAAAGGGCGTGTTGGGTAAACCTTCCGGAAGGATCGGAAAAAAGAACGTTCTGATATTTCGCCAGGGCCCTTTTATACCGGCCCTGCCCATAGTGGACCTCCCCCATCCAAAAAAGCGCCGGAGACTCAAACTCGGTATTCCTGAATCTCTCGGCGACCATGGCGAACTCCGCAAGCGCTTTTCTGGGCTGACCGGTTTCATGGTAGATCTTTCCGAGAAGAAGGTATATCCTGGCCGCGTCCCTCATAGATATATCCGAAAGCAGCAACTCCACAAGTCTACTTTCGGCCATATCAAAAAACCCATCCTGAATAAACCGCTCAGCGTAGTCTATTTCCGAGGTAAAAGCGCTATCCGGAAAAGAGTCTCTCAGGGGGAACAGTACGAACAGGACCGTAAGGATCAGAAAATTTTTTGCGTATCGCGTGTTTTTCATAAATGTCAGACGCGCCTGTAAACGCATAGTTAAATAAGGAAAATACGGGGAATATCCCGCAAAACCCAATGTTACCAGAGCCAGTGGGAAACAGCAAGCCTTTTAGACGTGAAAACGCCTGTCTTTCAGATATTGCCCGGTATAGGAACCTGCGACAAGGGCCACTTCCTCGGGCGTACCCATCGCCACTATTTTACCTCCGAGATCCCCGCCTTCCGGCCCCAGGTCAATAATATAATCGGAAGAACTTATGACGTCAAGGTTGTGTTCGATCACGAGGACCGTATTTCCGGCGGCGACCAGAGAATGAAGAACCTCGAGGAGTTTGTGTATATCCGCGAAGTGCAGGCCCGTAGTGGGTTCATCCAGTATATAGAGAGTTTTCCCGGTCGCTTTCTTTGAAAGTTCGGAAGCAAGTTTCACTCTTTGCGCTTCTCCTCCCGATAGAGTTGTCGCCTGTTGCCCTAAACGGATATAGCCGAGTCCCACTTCAAGCAAAGTTTTAAGCTTGCCGCTGACAGAAGGTATGTTCTGAAAAACGTCCAGGGCATCTTCCACACTAAGCCCGAGAACATCGGATATGCTCAGCCCTTTGTATCTTATCTCGAGGGTCTGATCGTTGAACCTTTTCCCGGAACATACCGGGCACTCCACATAGACGTCGGGAATAAAATGCATTTCTATCTTTTTCACACCGTCTCCGGTACAGGCCTCGCATCGTCCACCCTTAACGTTAAAGCTGAACCTGCCCAGCTTGTACCCTCTCATCCTGGATTCGGGTAACCCGGCGAAAAGCTGTCTTATCGGCCCGAAAGCGTCCGTGTAAGTTGCGGGATTGGATCTCGGGGTACGTCCTATGGGGGACTGGTCGATAACCACAACCTTGTCAATATGGGACAGTCCTTTTATAGACCTGTGTTTGCCTGGCCTTGTTCTGGCTCCGTACAGCTTACGGGCGAGCGCCCGGTACAATATCTCCTCGACAAGCGTGCTTTTCCCGGACCCGGATACCCCTGTAACACAGCTGAATAATCCCAGAGGGAACCTGACATCGATACCTCTGAGGTTATGTTCGGAGGCCCCCAGCACCTCGAGCCATTTACCCTTCCGGGGACCGCGTCTGGAAGGAGGCGGCTCGATATTGAGGTCCCCTCTCAGGTACTTTCCGGTAAGCGATCCCGGACTCTTAATAATGTCCGATACCTTGCCTTCCGCTACGACGGCTCCGCCGTGTTCTCCCGCACCGGGACCCAGATCTATGACATGGTCCGCCGTCCTTATGGTGGCCTCATCATGCTCCACTACCACAAGGGTATTCCCCATATCACGCAGACACTTGAGCGTAGCCAGAAGTTTGTCGTTATCCTTCTGATGGAGCCCTATACTCGGCTCATCCAGAACGTATAGAACCCCGACAAGAGCTGAACCGATCTGGGTAGCCAACCGTATACGCTGGTCTTCCCCTCCGGAAAGGGTGTTGCTCCTCCTGTCAAGAGTAAGATACCCCAGTCCCACATTCATCATGAACCGCAGGCGGCTCATTATCTCTTTCATGGGTTCCTGCGATATCTTCCGGCCTTCCCGGTCAAATTTAAGTGATGAGAAGAACTTTTCGGACTCCTCAATGGACAATTCACAAACTTCCGATATGTTCCTTCCGCCAAGCAGTACCGATAGCGATTCCTTTTTCAGTCTTTGCCCCCCGCATTCCGGACACGGCTGGACAGACATAAAGCCCCCGATCATCTCTTTCATGAATTCGCTTTCTGTCTGGCGGAAACGCCGCTCAAGATTGGGGATCACCCCTTCGTACCCCGAGCCCGGATCTCCGTACAGCACCATGTCCTTCTGTTTCCGTGTAAGAGAGGAAAATCCGCCCTCAACATCGAAACCATGGTACCTGGCCAACCGTCTTAGTTGCCTCCTGAAATGCAATACCGCGCCTTTACCGCCTTTTTTCCAAGGGGCTATGGATTTGATGAGGGGCAGTGTCTTGTCCGGGATGACAAGCTCGGGGTCTATCTCCAGCTTATTGCCAAGGCCGTTACAAGCAGGGCAAGCGCCGTAGGGACTGTTAAAGGAAAAGTTCCTCGGGGCGAGTTTTTCAAAACTGATACCGCACACAAGACATGTTTCGCTTTCTGAAAAAAGTATATCGCCGCGCCCGGCCTCATCTTTTTGACCGGAACCCAAATTCACGATAATAGTGCCACCCCCCATCACAAGAGCCGTTTCAACAGAATCGGACAAACGTCCGCGCGTACTTTTCCCTATGACCAGCCGGTCGACGACCGCCTCGATAGTATGTTTAGTCTTTTTGTTGAGGCGTGGAATATTATCACCTATCTCAGTTATCGTTCCGTCTACCCTGAGCCGGATGATCCCGCTCTTCCTGGCCTGACGCATGACCTCGACATGCTCGCCTTTTCGCCCGGATACCAACGGGGAAAGTATCATCAGGCGGGTCCCTTCCGGGTACCCCATGATCCTATCGACCATTTCCTGGGCGCTCTGGCCGGTAATTTCCCTGCCGCAAACATGGCAATGCTGTACGCCGGTACGGGCAAACAGAACCCTGAGGTAATCATATATCTCTGTCTGCGTCCCTACCGTAGACCTGGGATTTTTGCCGCTGGAACGCTGCTCGATACTTATCGACGGGGACAGCCCCTCGATCAGGTCTACGTGCGGTTTTTGGAGCTGGCCGATAAACTGCCGGGCATAACTCGATAACGATTCAACATACCTTCTCTGGCCTTCGGCATATATCGTGTCAAATGCCAGCGAGGACTTCCCCGAACCGGAAAGCCCGGTCACCACGCAAAGCTTATTGCGGGGTATCTTGACCGTTATATTCTTGAGGTTATGTTCCCTGGCGCCTTTAACCAGTATGTGATCTTTTATCATGTTAAAGATTTTATCATAACTCCGCCCTTCTAACTATATAATAAAAATACGCGGTAATACGAGAACACGCCGTCCGGATCGGGCGGCAGACGACGACATTAAGATCTTTATAAGTTCCGTCATTTTTGTTTGATTATCAGTCAAATCCGGGGTATTATAAAAACAGTGATTTCAACCCCGGAGGCGCAAGATGAAAATAGGCGAGAAAATAAGAAATTACCGCAAACAGAAAAAAATGACCCTTGAGGAGCTCTCGAGGAAAAGTGGCGTCGCGCTTGCTACGCTAAGCAGGATGGAAACCGGCAAGATGCCAGGAACCCTAAGATCCCATACCAGCATTTGCGAAGCGCTTGGAGTTTCTGTTTCCGAACTTTACAGGGAAATAGAAGATTCAAAGAAAACAGTAGAACCCGGCCGGGACAAAAAAAGGCCCGAACGCCTCGACGGTTCGGGAAAAGTACGCCATGAACTTCTTGTAGCCAGTATAGCCGGAAAAAAAATGATCCCTGTAATTATAAGAATGGCGCCCGGAGCCGGCACTCCGACAGAAAACTCTTCCCATGGATCGGAAAGGTTCCTCTATCTCACCAAAGGCAGTGTAGACGTTGAAGTTTCCGGAAAAACATACCGTCTCGGGAAAGGAGACAGTTTGTATTTCGACCCTTCCCTGAAACACTCTCTCACAAATGCTTCCAGGTCAGAGACTGAGATCATATCAATAACATCCCCACCCGGAGAATAAGCCAGACGGTTCTCTGAAAACATTTGTGGTTAAAAAAGTCGCGGCCCGGTCCCGGCTCAGAGGATATCCTGGAACCGGTTCTTCCTGTAGGCCAGAAGAAAAGCGCTTACAACTATGGGGTCGAACTGGGTGCCCGAATTGTCCCGGATTATCTGCATGGCTATTTCCGCCATTTTCTTCTGCCTGTAGGGACGGTCGCTTGTTATCGCGTCGAAAGTATCGGCGACCGCGATTATTTTTGATATAAAAGGTATATCGTCCCCCTTCAAGCCGTCAGGATAGCCCATACCATCAAAACGCTCGTGATGCCCTCTGACTTCCCGCGCGATATCCCCGAGCTCCCTTATAGGGTAAAGTATGGCGGCTCCGGTAACCGCGTGCTCTTTTACTTTCTCATATTCTTCTTTGGTCAGAGGCCCCTTCTTGTTGAGGATGCTGTCGGGAACGCCTATTTTACCAACGTCATGCAGAAGACTTGCCACATGAAGGGTCTCCTTGAAATTCCTGTATGCCAGGGCCTCAGGCATATCCCTGAGTTCATCGGCTATGACAAGCGATATCCGGGTGACACGCTCCGTATGGCCGTGGGTATAAGGATCTCTCGCATCTATGGCGGCGGCAAGGGATATAGAGGTATGGATAAAGATCTTGTGTTCCCTTTCGTACAGGTTGTGAACTTCGTATATCTTGTCCTGTAGATCCTGTATGAGCTGGGCATTAGCCATGGCCATGGCGACATCGTTAGCCAGGGTAGTAAAAAAACCTATCTCCTGCCTGGTAAACTTCAAATTAGATAATTTCTTTCCAAGCACAAAGACCCCCATGAGGTCTTTCTTATAATATATGGGAACGCATATATTGGACTTCAAAAGCTCCATCTGCGCCAAAGCCCGTTCGAACATATCCCTGAGATCCTCATTTTTCTTGAAAACTTCGTGGCGGTTCAAGGCGTCAAGAAGACTTTTGTACTCCATTGCCCCGGTCTCAAATATCTTGTAATTGTGCCTCTCCTGAAAAACCCTTACAAGGGGGTTGTCAGTGGCAAGACGGATATAACCGACAGGTATCTTGATCCCCTCCGCGCCCTTACTATCCACAAGCACAAAGGCATTTTTATCTTTCTGAAAGACCAGCATGGCCGTGTGAGAAACTTTGACCTGCTCGTCTATTATTCGCACGATAACCTTTATCAGACGTTCGGGGCGCTTGAACCGTATCATAGTGCGCGAGGCGCTCTCAAGCATCACTTGATAATCAAGTTCCGGTTCGGGACGACGCTGTATCTTGTCAGGGCTCATGGGGATAAGAGCACCGTCGCAATTATTCATTTTCTCGGATATCCAGTCATGCAATTTCAACCAGTTATCATCATGAGCCATTTCTGTCCGCCTTTCTTTTTGTCAAGGTCAGCACGTCTCTGTCCTGACCTGTTCCGCGAGCGTCAACACCGTTCTTTCCAGCTGTTCCAGGAGAAGAGGTTTGGTGATATAGTCAACCGCCCCGAAACTCCTGGCTTCATCGACCGAAGCCATATCCTCAAGCGCCGTCACGATCACCACCTTGCACGTTTTCCCAAGTTCGCGTATCTCCCTTAGCGCCTCTATTCCACCCATAACAGGCATTTTAAGGTCCAGGAGGACGATATCCGGGTCCTCGGCTCTGACAACCTCCACAGCTCCGCGCCCGTCATGAGCGATCTTTACCTCGAAATTCCTTTCCCTGAAAAACTTCCGGACAAAATCGCATACGTCAACTTCGTCATCCACAACAAGCAATTTCATCATGTCCATTCTCCCTGAAATTTTTAGCTCCCCCCGGGCTTTTTACTCTCATGACCTCGGAAACCGGTTAACGGGTTACTTGGTATTTTCCTCCTGTTTCTCGATCCACTTATCTATGGTGTCTTTCTTGAACCTCCACTTGGAACCAACCTTAAAAGCGGGGATCCGTCCCGACTGGGCATGTTTATAAATGGTCACGGTTTTCATTTTAAGATATTCGGCCAATTCCTCTACTGTCATCATCTGATCCGGCATAAGCGCCACCTCTTTCACCTTCTCTTTCCGGAGAGTCTCAATCACTATAAGAAAATCAAACGAGCCGGCGGGTATCTTGCGCACCTCTCTCACCTCCGGCAAAAACATTTTCAAAATCGCTCTTTGTGCGCTTATCTGGTACTATTTTGTATGAATTGTTACTATTTATCTGATGACTGAAAGTATAATGCGAAAAACAGTAAAGTCAAGCCGAGCCAAGATTTCCTGACCGGGTAAGTCAAGCGTCCTGTAACATCTCAGTCATCCGCGGAAATATAGCGTCTCAACGCCCGTCTTTGCGAACCCGCCGAAGGCGGGTGAAGCGATCCCAATAAAAAAATATTGCCGGATTTTCACACGCTCACGTGACACACGCCTTCGGAGCGTGTCACCAGAGTCGCCGGGATGTTCACATGTTATGGGGTCATTTCGTTACCCCGCGAGCGGCCCAAAAATCGTAACATCTCAGTCATCCGCGGAAATATAGCGTCTCAACGCCCGTCTTTGCGAACCCGCCGAAGGCGGGTGAAGCGATCCCAATAAAAAAATATTGCCGGGATCTTTTGCAAAATAAAAAA
>SLID01000103.1 GCA_007135805.1 Candidatus Omnitrophota bacterium
TCAAACTCTTTGGCTTCTCCCTTGGCGGCCTCATCCAGCCCTCTCCTCACGGAAGCCACAGCCTTTTTGTTCCGGTAAAGCCATATCTCCGCCGCGGGTATCTCTACCACGGGCCTTATCAGAACCTCACCCTGGGAATTCATATATACCTTTACCCTCTTTATCTCCACCCCCCCAGGACCCATAGGCAGAACAAGCCTGTTCCGCTTATCAACACTCCTGGATTCGATCTCATCGAAGTCATCCTCTATGTGTATCGTTTTGATCTTTTTCATCATAGCCCCCTTCTTTTCAGCTCAAGTATATCATATTTCCCATATAGCGTCAAGTGGGTATTTCCCATTTGTCTCACTACCCACAACAATACCCCACCTGTTCAGGGAAATACCAAGAGAATGCGGGTCACGATTAGATCTATCCTGGTGTCCAAAAAGTGTCCCTGTAGGGCACAAATTTGGGGGGATTCGTACAAGTAAGTAGAAACAAAAAAACGCTGTAGCTAGTTATGAGGCAATATAATTGCAACTATCCTAAGAATTTACACAAATGGCTTTTTCGGATTTCCCCTCGGCTTCGCCTCCCTTCGGGCTTTGCCCTCAGGACAGGCAGGACTTCACCCACTTCGCTCGCTTCGCAAGACCGCCTCTTTCAAGATAATTATATCAGATTTCTTTCCCACTATCAGTGGTTTTCTGAGATATTTCAGCCGCTTACGCGCCATACCGGGAATAAAATATACTTTTATCTCGGTGTTACGGTCACATCCTGCGGGTTTTGATGAGGCATTCCTCCGGACAAATTTTGCCGCCATGAAATTCGGGCTTATCAGCGATAAGATATCTATCCTAATTGCCTCGCGCTAAGCCTCTTTTACTTCCCTGTACACGTCAACCGCGAAAGCCACACTGGCGATCAACCCTGCGACTATCATCCATATGTCTGAAAAATAGGGTCTTATATCATCAGAAGCTCTCAATATCCACACCAACAGTATAAGCTCTGACGCTACCAATAGAACCCCGAACAAAGTTCTCCGGCCCGAGTATATATAACCGAGACCCGAGATAAAAAAGTTCAGAAAAGCCGCTACCCATGGATTTTTCATTTCCATCCCCCTTTTTTCAATATGCCAGGAAATGCCAGAAAAGTGAAAGATCGCTAGGAGTAAAATTTGACTCGTCTCTTTGAGATAAGCTAGCAACCGCTGCTATCGGGATTTTTAGTATCAGTTAAGAACAGAATGTATATAACAATCCGGCAAACCTCGGTCGATGGCTCCCTGCACCACTATATCGCGATAATCTTCGTGGGGCATACCGCTATTCCGATACGACCTCATATAAACAACCGCTTCGTAGATATGTCCGCTATCATCTCTGACTTTAAGTATCCCTCGGTCATACGCTGTAGGATACCCTTCATAACGGTCCAGTGAAGCAATATCCCTTCTGGACAAAATGAATAAAGCTCCCCACACGACATCTTCCGGGGATTTAACGATGTTCGCCACGGGCCCTTTCCTTGTTACGGACATCCCGTCATATACGAACCCATATCCCTCAAGAGAAGCTCTTCCTAAAAATGTACTGCCCGGGCACCTTCTTTCCATTTGTACGGCGTCCATATTCGAGCCATACGCGAAGTAATATACAATGTCGGAGAGGTCTCCCGGATCTTCTTTTCCTGCCGCCGCGCAGCATGGAAACCACGAAACGAACACAAGAAGCCACGCCAGGATAAACCCGATCCCGCGGGATGCAATACGTTCGGTTCTTAAGACGTTAAATGCGAATATTTTCATCTATTTCAGACAGTTTACTCTCTTTTATCCGCTGCCATATACCCTTTGAGATCCAGAATTGTCAGCACCAAAATGACGCCTATAAGAGCGATCAGCGAAACTATACTGATAATCACCTGCTTTATCCTTCCTGAAAATACGCCTGTTTCGGAGTCCTCAAGTTCTTTCTCAAGGAGTACCCTGTCAATATTCCTGATATTGACTACCGGGATCCCCTTATCCAGCATGCTCACCATAACCCCGCGGCTCTTGAACTCTTCTTGCGGAAGCTCGAAGATCACCCCTTCCTGAAAACGGTCTCGGTATCCGTATCTTCCCAGAACGGCTATTCCGCTCCCCACATTAACAAACGCTTTTATAGGTTTGCCTTCAGCTCTTGTGGCGTATATTGCCATCCTGCTCTCAACATTGTCTTTCAAGTTTCTTTCGTATATCAGGGGAAGTCCATTTTTACGCACAACCTCTTTCATCTTTTTTACATCTTCTTCAGATTTTGAGGCCTGAACATCCCTTCTCCCTCCCAGAGAAGCCGCCGTGGAACGAAATGGAAAAACACCTTCCTCAAACAATATCCTTTCCATATCTATCCAAGTGAGGTCAAGTGAAGTCGCTCCCCACTGTGACGCGCCAATAGAAGATATTATGACGGGTTTCAATCCCATTGTTTTCGCGGCTGAAAGAACAGCGATGTTAGCCCCCGGGAAAGACCCGGTAAAAGCCACCGCTATCGTATCGCCTTCTTTCAAGCCCGCTCTTCTGAACATCCCCACAACCACTTCGGCAAAAGACGAATCTGTAACGGCCCTTTTAGCCTCTAAAAGCCCGGCGGTCGTCTTCACCGGGGACTCCCGCCTTCTGCCAAGAAGCACGCTCTGCGCTTTTTTCCTGAAAGCTTCTGAGTCAAAAATCTCCTTTTTCGCCAAGACTCTTTCAGGCTTATGTATCTTATGCCCTTTTACTCTGGCTACAAGCACCCTTTCGGCCACAAGCATAGTCTCAGCGGCTTTCTTCTTGTACCGATACCATTCGTCTTCCCTTAGAACGTTCTGGGCCAATACCCAGATAGCCACTGACGCGATACCAATGAGCAATAGCGTGCTCTTATGTAGTTTCCTGTGTATTATCATAGGGACAAAGCCCCTCCTACCACTATAGTAAGTATGAACCTGGTCATAACGGTGCCGGTTATCGATAGCACCATCGTCTCAATAATTCCCTGCCTCTGCATCCAATACGCCAGAAGCCCCGGTATTATTATTCCGAAATGCATCTCATCCAGACCCGAGATCCATCCAAGGTTTAGAAGCCCTGAAGTAAGGTTCAAAAGATAACCTATCAGTACCGACATTACCAGCATTTTTCTGCCGTATATTATCATATACCCGCTTAACGCCCTTACAACAATTACCGTTATCATCGCTATAACGTAGACATGCAGTATGTAAAGCGGTTTTGTTATATGCATGGCCAAATATCCCGGCACAAAAAAACCACCGAGTATCACGCCGAAAAATTCGACAGAAACCAGCGAAAGCACAAGACCTATGGCTATGGAAAGATAGAGTATTTCCTGCATTCTCTAAACACTTTCTTTTGGGGCGCTTGTCTCGTTAAGCTCTTGGATATAGCTTATAAGAGCCGCGCCTTTGTTTTTGACGTTTCCTGCGCAGAAAATAAAATTTTTCTCTGAAGCGTTATCAGCGCACTTCTTAAAAATATCCCTGACCTTAGCGCCTTCCATGTTCATTATCCGGTCCTTGGGAGTGCCCCCTCTTCTCAAGGCCCTTATGAACAGGCGCGCTCCATCACCCATGGCGATAAAAATATCTATCGGGAACTTGCTAAAGACATCCGCGGTATCTACCGACCTGTAGGGACGGTCCGACCGGGCGTTAAATATAAAAAAAATCTTCTGTCCAGGCATCCAGCCTTTCATCATCCTTTTCCAGATAAGCACCATAGAATCCGGATCGTTCGTGGAAAAAGCGTTAACGAATTCCATGTGCCTGTTATCGTAACAAACCTTTATACTGCTCAACACTTCCGGGTCAGGAACTGTTTTATACATACCTTTCAGGGCTGTTTCCTCGTCTACCCCTAAATATCCGCATATATCCAGAACAAGGGCTACGTTTTGACGATGTTCAAAAAAAGGGAATGGACGCATCATCTCGTCTGTTATTAGATGTTCCGAACGGCATTGGGCCGTTTTGCATTTTTTTTTCGCGGCTTCTTTAGCTATAACATGAAAATTTTCACGCTCAGCGGTAAAAACCACTTTGCCCCTGGGCAGGGTATTACAAAGCACTTGGGCTATCTGTTCCCTGTTACTCCCCATCACTTCCCTGTGATCCTGCCTTACATTTGTTATTACGCCTATATCGGACCGTAACATTTTTTCTTCCATTATTTTCTGATAAACGGGATCGATCGCCATACATTCGGCCACAAGAACTTCCGCTCTCTGTTCGGCGGCCTTTTTAACCACCATAAGCTGTTCGCAGATATTAGGGTGGTCTCCCCTGGGGATGGCATTGATCTCTCCGTTGACCGATAATATCTGAGGTACGGTCCCTGTTGTTTTCCCCATCACTTTAAACCCTGCTTCTCTGAGGGCATAGCATAGTAGCCTGGCTACGGAAGTCTTACCCCTTGTCCCATTAACGTTAATGACGGTCCGGATCTTTTTTCTCCTGCCCAGATGTAACCGGTAACTGGACAACTCCCACACGACCAGTATGGCGAATAGCAGCAGAACATAACCCGAATAACTGTTCATCCAGTTCATCCGAGTGATAAAAATAAAATTAAGGGATTCCGGTAATACAAAATTTAATTGCACGTCTTAAAACCAGATGGAAGCATTTAATACTCTAAGCTGATACTTTGCATTTCATTGCGTTTGCTCACGATTATTCTACCCTTAAATTGACGTCTTTCAAGCTAATTTTCTTTCCGGGGTTTTACCTCCGCCAATAAAAAGCACTATTTTCCCAATATACTGTCAAATGGGAACTTGCGTGAATATTCTCCGGATCTTGGGTCTCTAGGGGCTCATTTTTAAAGCCGAGGCATACCCTCGCCTTGATTCGGAACAAAACGCTCCCGTATATCACGATTCTACAGAATTCTTTTCAAAAAATCGGGATATTATCTCGGACCTCATCGCCATTTACATATTATAAATTCTGAAAAATTAGAAATCGAAAGGGCCGAAACTTAACGCAATCCTGAAAAACATCTTAAAAAAAGGTCGCTGTGCCTATTTTCAGGAATAGAATTACAAGAGCATTGGCGCTATATACGCCACAAAAACA
>SLID01000045.1 GCA_007135805.1 Candidatus Omnitrophota bacterium
ACCGTGAAGACGGTCGGCGAGGCGGCCAAAGGAACCACTGAGACCGCGGTGAGTCCCATTGTATCCCTATGGAGATCGCTTACAGGCAGAGGAAAGGCCAGGGATGTTGTCACAGAGCCCCTGCAAAAAGGCGGACAAACCGTACATGACGCGGTAGTGGGTACGGGCGAGACCGTAAGAGGGAAAAGGTAGTTTAAAGACGGTTACGCGACGGAATAAAAGGTCCCGGGTATACTTCGCGGTGTGTCCGGGACTTTTTTTTTCGACGGCCTGCCACCATCGGCTATAAGGTGTGGGGCGACGAATTACGGTGTGTCCGAAACCCACCTAAATTCTTTACCTGGCGCTTTACATACTATATAATGTGGGGCATGAACGCTCCAAACCAAAGGCCTATAGGTATTTTCGATTCGGGGGTCGGAGGACTCACCGTCGCCGCGAGCGTCAGAAAGGCGCTTCCCTCGGAAAACATTATATATTTTGGCGATACAGCGAGGGTTCCCTACGGTAATAAGTCTAGATCTACCGTGACAAGGTTTTCCGGCCAGATATCTGATTTTCTTGTCGAGAAAAACGTAAAGGCCATAGTTATAGCCTGCAATACCGCTTCAAGCTTCAGCCAGTCTTACCTGCGTAGAAACTATGACCTGCCTGTTATCGGTGTTATAAAACCCGGAGTGGAAAAAGCCGTGTCACTTTCAAAGAACGGCAGGATAGGCGTCATAGGTACCGAAGCGATGGTCTCGAGCCGGGCGTATGAGAAAGAACTTTTTAAAATATCCAGTAAACACAAACTTTTCCAGGAAAGTTGTCCGCTTTTTGTCCCTCTTGTCGAGAACAGGATGACCTCGGGGGAAATAACTTCCAAGATCGCTGAGAAATATCTTCGCCCGCTTAAGCGACGAGGGATAGATACTCTTATCCTTGGATGTACGCATTACCCCATGCTAAGGCCCGTATTGTCTGAAATATTGGAAGGGGTTAAAATGGTCGATTCCTCTGAGGCCGTGGCCGAAGCGCTGCGGAAAGTACTTGAAGAGCGGCATCTTCTGGCCTGCGGGAAACGAAGAAAGAACAGAACGGTTTGCTATGTGAGTGATGACCCCTTGAAATTCGGCAAAATATCCGGAATGTTCCTTAAGTGTCCTGTATCGGTGAGAAAGGTGGTGCTGGCATGACGCGTAAAGTCCCGGCACGCGAGATCCAGAACAAAGTTAAAAAGCTTTTTTTTAAAGCCAATATTATGATGAGGCCGGATATAAAAAAAGCTCTGGAAAAAGCTTACGCGAAAGAGCGCTCTGTCCGGTCACGTTATATGCTGAAAATACTTCTTGATAACGCTGAAATCGCGAAAAAAGAAAAGCTGCCGCTATGCCAGGATACGGGTCTGGCGGTCATTTTCGTTGAGATGGGTTGTGACGTCCGGGTTACCGGAGGCGGGATTATGGAGGCTCTGAACCGGGGCGTGGAAGAAGCGTACACTGAGTATAATTTCCGGAAATCAGTTGTTATGGACCCTGTCAGCCGTGAGTACCGTAATACCAATACGCCCGCGGTGGCGCATTTGAATATTGTAAAAGGCAGCGGTTTACGGATAACGGTTATGCCTAAAGGTTTCGGGAGTGAAAACAAAAGCAGAATAATGATGCTTGATCCTGTTCAGATCGGGGATGCGGTAACGGATTTTTGTGTTGAAACAGTTAAACTTGCCGGAGCGGATGCTTGTCCGCCGTACGTTCTTGGGGTTGGTGTCGGAGGTACCATGGACCTTTGCGCGCTTCTTGCCAAAAAGGCTCTGTTGAAGCCTTTGGCAAAAAGCGGGGCCGGTGGAAATTCTCTGAAACTCGGGAAGAGGATACTTAAACAGGTGAATTCCCTGGGAATAGGAGTGATGGGGCTTGGAGGAGAGTGTACGGCTCTTGGTGTTAACATTGAGATGGCCCCGACACATATAGCGGGATGTCCGGTGGCGGTGGCTTTGTCCTGCCATTCGCTTCGTTCCGCCTCTGGAATGGTATAGAACGCTGGGCATAATTGTCTGTTACATTAATTACAATGAAGAAAATTACGGCGCCATTGACCGGAAAACAGATAAGAAGCCTTAAAGCGGGAGAGCTGGTCTTTCTTTCGGGTATAATTTACACCGCGAGAGACCAGGCGCATCTTCGCTTGAAGAGAGATATCGGCAAAAATCGGAAAACGCCCTTAGATCTGAAGGGCCAGGTCATTTATTACTGCGGTCCCACGCCTTCGGGCAAAAGAGCGATCGGCTCCTGCGGTCCCACCACCTCGGGACGAATGGACGGGTCTACCCCTCAAATGCTTGAAGCCGGGGTCAGGGGTCTGATAGGAAAAGGCAGGCGCTCGGAGCCGGTAAGGAAGGCGATAAAGAAACACGGCGCGGTATATTTTCTGGCCCCGGCGGGGGCCGGGGCATATATTTCCGGCTGTGTGATAGATTCCAGAGCTGTGGCTTATGAAGAGCTGGGTCCCGAAGCCGTGTACCGCCTGGAGGTCAGGGATCTTCCCCTGATAGTGGGAATAGATTACGGGGGAAAGGATCTGTATTCCAGATCGATCTAAAAATGAGTTAAGCCGGGTGCCGGCAGTATCGCAAACCGGGCCGGGGCACACGTTCAAAAATTCGTGACCGTCAGGCGGGGAATGTGGTAAACTTAAAACATTGAATACCGGCGATAAAAAGAGAGGGAATAATGAGACAGGATGGAAGAATGCCCAACGGTATGCGCAAGATCAACATAATACCGGATTTTATGGAGTATGCTGAAGGCTCCTGCCTTTTCGAGGCCGGCAAGACTAAAGTTGTCTGTACGGCGAGTGTTGAGGATGGGGTTCCCCCTTTTCTCAGGGGAAAGGGGGTAGGGTGGATAACGTCGGAATACGCTATGCTCCCGAGATCCTGCCAGAAAAGGGTCCAAAGAGAATCCACCCGGGGCAGATCCGGCGGGAGGACCCATGAGATACAAAGGCTGATAGGAAGGTCCATGCGAAGTGTGGCCGATATGAACGCGCTGGGTGAAAGGACCATATGGATCGACTGCGATGTCATACAGGCGGACGGAGGCACCAGATGCGTCGCTATTAACGGAAGTTTCGTGGCTCTTTGCCTGGCTCTCAACAAACTCAAGAAAGACAAAGTGTTCAATGAGCTTCCGGTAAGTAATTTTGTGGCGGCTGTAAGTGTCGGAATAGTCGGCGGAGTGGAGTGTCTGGATCTCAACTATGAGGAAGATTCTACGGCCGACGTTGATATGAACGTCGTTATGACAGATGACGGGGAAATGGTTGAGGTGCAGGGTACCGCGGAAAAAGAACCGTTCAGTCGTGAGAAAATGGACGCCATGCTCGTTCTGGCGGAAAAAGGCATAAACGGGATAGTGGAAAAACAGAAAGATACACTGCGAGGAGCCGGTGTTATATGAATCTTTTATTAGCTACCCACAATACCAATAAGCGAAAAGAGCTGAAAGCTTTGCTGGAAGATTTCAAGGACGTCAAGATCATGATACTTGACGACTTGAAGGTGGAACCGCCCATAATTGTTGAGGACGGTAAGACCTTCAGGCAGAACGCGGTAAAAAAGGCGCTTACGCTTTCACGTTTTTTTGACGGTCTGGTCCTGGCCGATGACTCCGGACTTGAGATAAGCGCGCTGGGCGGGAAACCGGGTGTGCGTTCCGCCAGGTTCGCGCGAGCCAAAGCCACTGACCAGGAAAACAACCAGAAAGTCCTCAAATTGCTTGCCAGTATACCCGAAAACAACCGGTCAGCGCGTTTTGTATGCTATCTGGCGCTTGCCTCGGGAGGAAAACTGCTTGAGACCTTTGAGGGGGAGGCAAAGGGTGTTATACTAGAGACCCCCCGCGGAAAGAGAGGGTTCGGGTATGACCCGCTCTTTCTGCCCAAAGGAAAAGATAAAAGTTTCGCTGAAATGCCCGCCTCGGAGAAGAACAAGATAAGCCATCGCGCCCGAGCTCTCAAAAAGATGAGGTCCGCTCTTAAAAAGCACCTTAGGCAAAGATAAAGTGAACCAACCGGAGAAAGCCGTTGCCGTTACAAAGATCTTAGTATGGCGGCCTTAGCCATATAATCCTCTCTTATTTTGTTATGGTCTCTGGGGAGTACTGGGGGCAGAAATATCTCGAACCGCCTTGACAGGAAAAATTTAACGGGATCTTTTTCCGCCAGTTCCAGAAGGGAATCGGCTATGGCCTGTACGTCGGAACGGTCGGAGATCATCGCTATGGTCTGGGCGACTGTGCTTACCGCCCTGAAGTAATCCCGGTTTGCCCGGGTGAGGGTATCATGCCTGCTGTGCGATATCACCTTGGAAAGATTAAGACGCGCTATACCATGGAGGGCGGCTTCGTTGAAAGGCATTGCCAGTACGGCGGGACTTATGCCTTCACCCCGTTCCAGGAGGTCGTTTATCACATCCACCATGGCCGTCTCTGAGAGAAAAGACGTTACGGAATCAAAGTCTGTTCCAAGCATCCTGTTTATCTGTTCAAGCAGAGAAGAGTCCGTATCCAATTCCGCGAGGACAGTGCTGCTTATAGAGCATTGTATCCTGTGCTGTTCCGCGCCTTCGGCTGCCGCGGCGGCTATCCCCAGTATAGATGCGCGCGCCTTTCGGGTGCCGATCGATTGGGTAAGAGCGGTATTTTCGCTGAGGTTCCATCTTTCGACCATGTTTCTCAACGCGCTTGAGGATCGCGACACGGGTGAGGCGAGAGTAAGCTCATGCGCGGTCGTTCCGTCCTCGAGGGAAGGAGTAGCCCCGATAACGAAAATATGCGACTTCTCGCCAAAGAAAATATCCTGGTAACAGCTTTTTATGGTTTGTCTCGCGCCAGCTTCGAAAGACAGCAGTTTTTCAGCGGGGTTTGCCAAGTCTTTGCCGTGTTTTTCCACGCCTTGTTCTACCATGACGGTGCCTTTTGCCGAGACGCGCGGCGCTGGTCCTCTAATGGCCGCCGTTTCGGGGAAGTCCTCGGCGGAGGTTCTCTGAAACAGATCTCTCGCCGACAGCATGGGGCCCATGTATCGGCGTATACGCGTGGTGTTACCGGCATGTATTTCCGCTATCATCCCCGTTATATGCGCTTCAGCGCTGTCAATTAATTCTCGTTCTCCGCGCGCTATCTCTTCATGCTGGACTTGCAGAGAATAAGCCGAGGCGATCTCGTGCAGCAAGATACGCCCGGTGATAGCGTAGCGCTCTTCATTTGAAAGGGGAGCGGCCGAGGCTTCAATAAACGCGGCATATACCGCGGGATCTGGTTCTGTGGGTAATCCTGTTTGACGTATCAGTTTCTTCATGGCTTCGACTCTTTCGGAGGGGTCAGTCATATCGCTTATCGCAAGTATTTCGTTGACCGCTGTCCAGTTTATACTGATCCTTTTTCCGTCCGGGGAAACTGACGCGATATCGCCGGCTCCCCGGAGGCGGGACATCTTTATGCCGCGCCCGTTTATGGAAATATCTTCTCTGATGGGTTCAGCTTTCCCGTCTCGGTTTATCCTGAAATTGAGTTCTTTAAGTCCCACTCCGCCGCTTATGATAGAAGAGGCTACCTCTCCGGCTTTTTCTATGTATCTGCCAAGGTCGCCGGAAAGCACGGAGGCGGGAGTTCCTGTAAAATTGTCACCGCCTATCCAGGAAGTCGCAAATGATTTTGAGTCTTCTTCCTCTACCGGTATGGCCTCGGGTATGGGTTCGGGTTTTTCAGCGGCAAGCTGTTGGACCAACTCAAGAAAACGGGAAATGTCATCAGATTTGTGTCTCCAGTAATCTTGAAGCTCTTCGGCTTTTTTCAGTTCTTTTTCGGCTTTTTCTTTTTTCGCGAGGAGTTCCGTTAGGGCTGCCCGGTTTTCCTCAAGTTCTTCTATATATTTGTTAAGTTCCCTTTTTGTATGTTCTTCCTGTTTCGTGAAGTCTTCGAGCTTCGCTTCCGCGACTTCCAGGTTTATGTCGAGGCTGGACGCTGTCATATCAATTGAGGATGTTCTGGATTCTGAGCTCTTCAATCCCCTGGTTCTTTTCGCTTCTCTGAGTGTTCTCAGTTTCTTGAAAGTTTCACTTTGATCATCACGAATGGATACAAGGACCTTTTCAGTTTTTTTGATCATATTTTCAAGATGTTTTATCTTTTTTTCTAAAAGAGGTTCTTTTTCTTCGAATGTTTTCCTGACAACCTCGAAGTTTTCTCTTCTGTCAAAAGTTTCGTGTAGATTCGCCATGAATTTGTGTATGATATTGTTATACTCCTCAGAGGTCTCTTCCACCAGGGGAGTATAATCCTCTGTCTGATGGGCCCGGGCAAGCTTCACCATATTTTTGACCAATGCCAGGTCCCTGCCGTTCTTTATCATCCTGTGTCCCATGCCTTTTGTAGAGAACCACATCCACGCTCTTGTGCTGAAGGGCTGGAATCCGTGGACCAGTTCGTCATAGATCACTTCCAGGGAGAACTTGTCCTGCGCCTTGAGGTAAGTAAAAAGGTCTCTATCGTCCAGGCTTCGTAACGCCGTGTACATATCTTTGTTCATCTGGTAGAAGTGAGAGTATCCGGGAGTCGCCGCTCTTATGATATCGGGGATGAGAAGTTTATCCTGGAACTTTTCCGTAAGAACGGCGGTCTCGAAATCTATTATGTAAACCTCGTTGTTCTTTATGTCTACCAGGATATTATCGGGTTTAAGGTCACGATGGGTCACCCCGGCCGCGTGAAGCTTTCTGACTGTTTCGCGCATCTTGTCGCTCCAGGAGGAAAGTATCTTTTTCTTCTCCTCTTCGGATTTTCCGGAGAATACCTCGTCCAGGTCCTGTTTTATTTTTTCAAGTTCAGCGTCGAGCCTGGCTAATTCTTCGCTTGTGGCGACATGCGGAGCATCGTGAAGGTCGGGGTAAAGTACGTGTAGTATTTTGCTGAGAGTGAACCCTCCTTGAACCGTGGGAGAGGATGTGAAAAGGCCCTTGTCTTTGACCGTGAAGAAAGCGTTTATTATGTTATTTATTGTTTCAAAGTCTTTTTCTTTCCAGGCCTTGTTGAGCTTTTCCCCTTGTTTTTCATGTCCGATAGCTTCAAGGAACCCTACGGGGTCGTGAGGGCAGACAGATGTTATGCCTTTTTTTCGGGCGTAACCGCTTATTACCCACTCCTTTATCCAGTTTGAGATAGCTGTTGTGTCGTCCGGGAATTCGCCGAATTTGATAACCCATGCGGGAATCTGTTTTTTTCTTTCGGCGCTTTTTTTCCGCAAAGGCATATCAATATCGAAGATATCGTCCTTATGTATCTTTTTTGTTTCTTCCGGCTCTTGTTCCCGTAGGTCAAGTGTTACTCCGAATATTCTGTGCGCCGCTCTTCCGCGAATTCCTGTCCTGAAATTTGTGTCATCCGAGATAGCTAGATCACGCAAGCTGCGTTGAGTGAGAAGCTTGAGGAAAGGTTTCAGTTCGGTCACTTGCTGCCGGAGAGGACGCAGGGACATCTTTTGGGCTATTCTGTAGGGTAAAGGTTTTGACGGCTTCCTGCCGTAAAGGCCTGTGTAGGGTACATATTTGGGTACATGTTTGTGATGGTCGTCCGGCTGTATCCGGGCGAGGCCTGTTTCATTCGGTATCACTATGATCCCGGAATTGTATGCCCCGAAACGGTATCCGAGTCTTCCGGAAGCCACTGTGTTGGGGATTTTGTAAAGCTGGTCGCTTGTTGTGCCGTCTTCCGAAAAATTGGTTTGCATTTTGAACCAGCGGTTTACTCTCAGAAAGTGTTCCAGGTCCCTCAGGATTTCGTCTATCTTGTTCTGGTCCTGTATCGGCTGGCCGTCGGATTCTACCAGCCATATTACGAAGGATTTTCCTTCCTGATCGTATGTGTACTGCTCGTTCGCTGTTACTATTTTCTGCTGGGCGAGGTTAGCTATCTTGTATGGAAGGCCTTTTTCATTAAGTTTTTGTATGGCCTGCTCAAGCAGCTCCGGTATCATATTGCCTTCGTCGTCAGTGGCGTCGATATGCAGTTTGATGCCTTGCGCTATCTGGTTGTTTTCGCGCCAGAGATCCCTGAAGTTAGCAAGTTCCTCTGATTCATACCAGGACCCGTTTTGGGACATTTTCAGATGGTTGTTTCGCATGATCCTGGCGATCGACGCGAAACCTTCGGCGTAATCACGAGGTATATTTTTCCGGTGTTCGGCAGACATTTCCCAGAGAGCTATTCGGTGTTTATCCGCCGACTCGAAAAGGCGCCGCGCTTCATATAGGTCCCCGTTTATGAGTAGTTCTGTTATCCTGCTTACGGTCTCATGGTTCTGCGCGAAACCCGCTATTATTCCGTGTACCATAGCGTTGAGTGCCTCGCTTCCGGAAATATCCGAACGGATGGAAACACCCCGTCCTCCTGCGTGTTCTTTGCGGCGTGTTTCCAGAAGGCCTGTGGACCTTTTTATTCCTATTGGATCCCCCGCGAGGTTTTTCCCCAACTGCAGGTTAATGATCTGAGCGTGTATCTCGGGAGAGTCGCTTATCTGCAGGGCAGTTCCGATCGCCGCGTCCATTTCGTCGTCGGTGACCTCGAAAAACTCTCCGCGCGATATTCTTCGGTCAATATATTTTTCATGTGTCTCATATAACAATTCCCGGACGGTCATATGCCGGACATTTTCATGACCTTCGCCGAAGTGGATGGGGGAGGCGTTTTCAGGGGTGACCACAAGAGAGACGCCGCTAGCGACTTCACCGGCTATATAGGCGCTGACCTCGAACATCTCAAGATTTGAGGAATCGATCACGCCGGCTATTGGAGCCAGACGGCTGGGTATCTGCAAAGAATATACTAGTGGAAACATCCCGCCAGATATAGGAAGCTCCCGGCCCTCCAGGATCTCGAAATAAGGAGAATTGTAACCCTCGCTGTTCCTGAAAAAAGGCATCACGGTGATATACGCTATGCCTTCACGGCGAAAGATCCGGTTAAGATTTTTGGTATGAAATCCCCCCGTTACGAGCGCCGCGGTCCCGGTATCGTAGGGAAAACGCAAATTCCTTATGAAGGCCTCATCCCGTTCCAGCGAATATTCGTAAAAAGACGCCGCTTTCCGGATCAACTCGTCTGTTTTTAACGCGTCAATATCGGAGTTCTTGAAAATGCCATGCGTATGTAAAATATCCTTTAAAAGCTTCTTGGCGTTATGGAAAGAAAGTGCCGAAGAATTTTCCTTGTAAAAAGCGTATTCCTGAGGGGTTATAGCCGCGGAAAGGATACCCTCGATCATACGCAGACCCTTACAAAAGAACAGAAGCTCTCTCTGGATATCGTTATCGGCAAAAATATCAGCCACGGTTTCTTCAAGAGCTGTCATCTCATCCATTATGGCTATTTCGTTTATGTCAGCGTACCTGGCCGCGTAAGTGATGTATTTAGAGAGTTGTGGAAAGTTTTCCAGGGATGGGTCCATAAGCTTGGCCCGGTTCGAAAGGTAAATATAAAAATCAGCCGCCGATATGCTGCCCTGTCTGAAGAACAAGGCCAGACTTTCCAGTTCTGTAAGGTCTTCCCGGGGAAGATGCCCGTAAAGACGGGTCATTAAGGCACTTCGTTCAAGGTTGGCTTGCTTGAAATCTATTATTTCTTCGTCGGCCATCGTTATAGCGAGGGTCAGTACATTGGGATAGCCGCTGAGATCAATTCCAGATTCCTCGGCCGCCGATACCAAGTGGGACAGATGATCACGAAGTTCTTTTTTTTCGTTCCGGTAAAGTTGGATTTTCCGATCGAGGTCGAGAAGTTTTTGTGTAAATACAAGCTTTTTCGCCTTCTCGAGATACGTTCTCAGCTTTGCCAAAGAGCTAAAAACCTCGTCGCGGTACTTTCGGGCGTTCATATACGCCATAAGGTTCTTTCTGTACAGTACAGGGTCTTCCACTCCCCAGAGAAAAAATTCCTTGTCAGTTATGCCGGCGTATTCCGCTCCGTTAAGCGTGCCCCTTTTAACAAGTATGTCGGCGGCTTTTTCGCGCGCCTCAAAGCTGGCGAGATGGTCGAAAATTGAAGTGTCATACTTCCCGCAACCGCCCTCTACATTTACATGCGTTATTCCGTAGTTTTCCTTGAGGTAGGAAAGGATGTCGGCCACGGAAAGCTGGGCGTCGTAATTACAGTGGGCGTCCTGGATGTGTACAACGGTGAAACCTGTCCGGGATCCGTCCTCAGGCTCCCAGCGGTCTGTTATAAGTCCCATTGAGCGCGGTACATTTATAGTGGTTGCGGTCTCCGTAGCCTTCGCGTCGGAATGGGCAAACTTCTCCGAGGCGGAAAGGTTCGATACGGCGGTGCCCGAAATCAGCAGGGTGGAGCAGAGCGCGACAGACAAAACCTTTCTTGCCGTTTTGAGTACCCGGTATGGGAAACGATGGGCAAACACAATGATATGCTTGCATATCAAACTTTTTTCTACACTAATCATAGATGTACTTTACCGCAAAACAGGGGAAAAATCAAGAAAGTAAAAACAAGCTTTTTTATATTTAACTAAAGCCTGCCAAGGGTCGGTAGTGTTGGAATGGACCGGAGAAGATCAGAGCATAGTATAGTTGTCTGTCTTAGGAAAGTTTTTGCGGGAAAAAGAAAAAAAATGGGGTGAGCGACGGGATTTGAACCCGCGACAACCTGAGCCACAGTCAGGCGCTCTACCAGCTGAGCTACGCCCACCACCGCATTTTTTTGTTTCGTTTTGTGGCACGCCCGGCAGGATTCGAACCTGCTACCCTCTGCTTAGCTTACCACTCCGATTTACATCGGCCTCTTTGTAAGAACAGAGTTGTGGCCTGGACTTTATCTTGGGCATCTCAGCCCCACCGTGTAAAGTCTCTACACTCGACACGCAAGGGCGCGTCTAGCTCGGTATTGTCCTCATCGAAAGAGGATATCCACCGAATTAGCGGTGTCCACTTCAAGGGTTCGTTTTCCCGCATGAAGGCTCCCGTTCCCGCTGGTTTAAGCGGAGGGTCCGGCTTCCGCGGTATAAAAAAACCTCCCGCGGTACATGGACCCGTTGAAAGGCAGATGCTCTATCCAAATGAGCTACGGGCGCGCGTTTCAAAGACCGATCACATTGATCTTCCGAATTTATCTTATCCCATCAGTAGTAAAACACAAAAGCTGTTATATTTCAACAGGACTTTTGTGGTGCGGGCGGAGGGACTCGAACCCCCACGGTAAAACCACTAGCTCCTAAGGCTAGCGCGTCTGCCAATTCCGCCACGCCCGCGATATGCCCGGTAACCGGGGATGCGCTACTGAACGGTTTTCGGCAAAATAACTGCCGCGACAAAACTGGTCGGGAAGGTGGGATTCGAACCCACGACCCCCTGCTCCCAAAGCAGGTACGCTAGCCAAACTGCGCCACTTCCCGCGCGTTGAACCCGGCAATTGTTTCGTGAGGCCGGGAAAGAACTTCCACATTATATCAACCTGTTTTACCTAAGTCAATCAGGGGTTTTTATCGCGCCAGGATAAAGTTAAAATGTCCGGTATTGTTCTCTTTGTCTGGGCTTGCCGCTCCGGAGCGAATACCGCGAAGACGTAAAAATTTCCCTCCCCATTCATCCGAGTGTTGTTCTGTTTTGAAAAGAAAAGGTTAAAAGACCTATCTTGCTTTGGGTAGTTTATTTTTGCCTTTGGAGGAGCCGGAAGGTAATATATAATGCGTATATGACCATGGCGGAAAATTACAGGCTTGTAATGGATGTTAATAAAGCTTTGCGGAAAGCTTTGCCGATACGTCTTGGTATCAATAAGCGTAACGAACTTACGCGCCTCTTATATGAGATCTGTATTTCCCGAAACATCTCTCCTGAAAAAGTACTGGCTGAGATGCCTTTTTCCGCCTCAGGTGACGAAAAGGGAGGTATTTTTCAGCGTGTAAAGCGAGATCTTGTTAAAACGCGCTACCCGGAGCTCCAAAAAAAAGACAGGGTCAGGCTGATGCCCCTCAAAATAGACGGCGAAAGTAATGAAAGTGCTGTGTGGAGAGGGGAATTAGAGCCGCGCCGGATAATCGTCGAAAAAAGGTCCGCCGGACTTGAGTGGACGCGCGGGTTCCTTAAAATGTTTCCCGGGGCTGAGGTTCTGGAGACCGATAATATACACAGAGCGTCCAAAGAACTGCGCTTACGGGACAGAATTGATGGTTATGCCCTAAGGAGGGAAACGATATTTATTGTTTCCGGCAAGGCCTCGTTCATAAAAAAATGCCCCTGCACAAAGGGAGCCGTAAGATGCGGATACTGGGTGCTGAACCTGGGTTTTGGTTGTCCTTTTGATTGTTCCTATTGCTATCTTCAGACATACAGTAATATCCCCGGTTTGGTCTTTGCCGCTAATATCGAAGAATATTGCGGTCATATCAGAAAATTCGACGCTTCCCAGGCCCGACAAGTAAGAATAGGAACGGGTGAGTTTACGGACTCGTTGGCGCTTGACAAGTACACGGGCTATTCAAGTAAGCTGATAAGTGTTTTCAGAGAAACTAAAAATCTTATACTGGAGCTTAAGACCAAGACGGCGGATATAGACAACGTTCTCAAAGAAAGGGCACATCCCGGTGTTGTGATATCATGGTCGATAAACACTCCCGGGATCGTGGAAAAATACGAGAAAGGAACCGCCGGGGTCTACCGCAGGATAGAAGCCGCCGCGCTCGCGGCTTCAAGGGGATATAAAGTGGGATTTCATTTCGATCCCGTGGTATGGTATGAAGGATGGGAAAAAGAATACCAGGACATTGTCAGGCGGCTTTTTTCACATGACAAGGTGCGGGAAAACACTGTATGGATAAGTCTTGGGACACTCAGGTACACACCCGGATTGAAACAGGCTGCCGAACAAAGATTTTCCGACAACAGGATCTTTTATGAAGGCGGTTTTTTTCTTGATTTTGACGGGAAGTTCCGTTATCCCGAAAAGCTTAGAAAAGAAATGTACGATAAACTTTTGAGGTACATAAAAGAGGCGGGTGTTTCATGCTGGACGTATCTTTGCATGGAACCCGGAGGGGTCAGTTCCGGGTTGGAAGGTCTTGAAAAGCCGGCATGGCCGGCGTCCTAACAAGGAGGTGGTAAAAATGAAGACAGGCAGATCGTTTTTGGCTTTCGCGGTATTTTTACTTTTGGGTTCGGCCTTTGCCGCGTTTTTCATTGCCGGGCGGGGAGTTCCCGGAGCTTACGCGATAGAACTGCCGGAACCCGACAGGGAAAGCGGTATTCCTGTCAGCCGGGCAATACACGGCAGAAAGTCCGTACGGAACTATTCGGCCGAGAGTTTGACCCTTGACCAGGCTGGACAGCTCCTATGGGCTGCCGGCGGCGCAACGATCGACGGCGTGACGGGACCGACCAGGTCATATCCATCGGCAGGGGGGACTTATCCTCTCGAGATATATCTTGTGAGCGGAAATGTGGAAGGACTTGAAGCCGGGCTGTACAAATATCATTGGAGAACCCATTCTCTTGAGATGATATTGCCGGGAGATAAAAGAAGTGATCTTGCCAGCGCCGCCTACGGCCAGCGTATGATAGGCGCGGCCCCTGCCACCATAGTGGTGACGGCTGTTTATGAAAGGACGACGAGGCGTTACGGAGATAGAGGGAGAGAGCTTTACGTTCCCATGGACGCGGGGCATCTTGGTCAGAATGTGCATCTCCAGGCTGAAAGTATGGGTTTGGGTACGGTAATGGTGGGAGCTTTTTTTGAAAGCCAAGTCGCTTCGGTGCTTGAAGAACCGGAAGGGGACCCCATATACATGATGCCTGTAGGGTACATTGCCGATTAGTTTCGTGGGGGCAAACTGGATATGGAGCTAAAGGATATAGATCTCGGGATAAGCCGTTTGTCTCGGCAATTGCGTTTAAGCGCGCGGATAACGCCGCTTAATCGGGAAAGGGAAAAACAGAGATTTTTTGACGCGCTGTCCAAGGGCAGGCGCTACGATCCTGTTTTCGAGTATGAGGAAGTTTGTTTTGACCGTGAAAAGGAAGAACTGGAACAATTAAGGTCATCCTCCGCCGGGAAAGGTGTTCTGGGCGACGCTTTAAGAGCGAAAATAGATTTTTTGGCATCCGAACTTGAAATGGTCAGCGGAGGGGACGAGAGTTTTACAGACATCTCAGCCGTTATCTACGGTCTTCCTGACCAAAGATGTGTAGAGTACTCGAGGCAAATACTTTCCGGGGAAAAGGTGCCGGGTATCGCGGCTGGGCAGGAGACCGTAACACCTCAGCGGATGGCGGATATTATAAAGGGCGAGATAAGAAAAAGAGATCTGGGATGGGATTGTGTCCTTACCTCCAGAATAGTGCCTAAAATGACGGTATCGGGTCGCGACAGGACTGTTTACATAAACACGGCGCTTAATTATGTTCCCGAAGAAGTGGAACGTCTTGTGGTACATGAGATAGAAACGCATGTTTTCAGGGGCATAAACGGGACATATCAGCCATACCGCGTGTTCGCTGAAGGCCTCGCGGGATATAACGAGACTGAAGAAGGCCTGGCCATACTGGCGGAGTTCCGGTCGGGGTGTCTTGAAAAAGACACCAGACAAATGCTTATATACGCCGCCCGGGCGTTAAGTGTGGCGATGTCACTCAAGAAAGGTTTTTATGAGGTGTTCGCCGCGATGAGAGAGTATTTTCCGGAGGAGATAGCTTATCGTCTTGTTGAAAGGGTCAAGCGGGGGTTTAAAGACACATCTCTGCCCGGATGTATTACCAGGGATTTTCATTATATAAGCGGATGGCTTAAGCTCCGTGAATATGCGGATAAAGGCGGGGATATGTCTATTCTGTACGCCGGTAAGATAGGTATAGGGGATGTAGAATGGGTCAGAGCGGCGATTGACGAGGGTGTTCTGGTTTACCCGCGGCATTTGCCGAGGTGGTGTTCCGGAGAAACAGAATGAGAGGGGGGAGGATGAAAGATATTCCGAGATATCTCAGTGAGCGGTATTCGCCCTGGGGCTGGATGGGGCAGAGGGCCCATGACGCTGAAGCGATAAACCGTATACTTCCGCTGGATATCATAATTAGCTGTAACTACGGCCGGGAGGTACCTTTATTCTTCAGTGATGAAAATATTTTTTCCGTGGAAAGGTCTAACGGAATAAGAAAGAACTGGTCTAACGAGGACCTTGCTTCGGCTCTCGAAGGCCAGATAGGCGAAAAAGTGAAAGAAAGGTGTGACTTATACGACAGCCCGCTGAACCTTTTATGTTACCGTTCCGTAAAATTTCTTGAGTCGAATGCTCTCAATTTTAAGATGAGGCCTGCCCTGATGGGTGTTCCGGAAAAGTTGAAGAGACATTTCGATAACAAGATACTTTTGCACAGAAACCTGCGTCCTTTAGGGTTGACGGCCATGGAGGCTCGGGTCGGTCCTCTATGCAAATTTACTTTTGACGTTTTGAGAAAAGATCTGGGCATTCCTTTTGTCGTACAGTTTCCCTATGGGTCCAGTGGAAGTTCTACCCACATCATCGCGGCCGAACACGATTACAGGCGCCTTTCGCTGAAACATCGTTTAGATTCCGCTGTTATACGGGAATACATCAACGGCTACTCGATCAACATCAACGCCGTGGTCCTGACCGCGTCTAACGGCACGAGAACTTTATGTTCATATCCTTCAGTGCAGATAACCGGTGCCCCTGAATGCAGTAATTCTCCCGCGGCGTATTGCGGGAACGATTACACCGCGGCGGCGAGTGTGGAAAAGAAAGTAATGAGCGAGGTCATCCGGCAGACAAAAGTTACCGGGCAGTGGATGGCTCGATCTGGTTACCGGGGCATCTTTGGTATGGATTTTATAGTCAAGGGGAACAAGGTATATCCCGTGGAAATAAACCCGAGATTCCAGAACTCGACGGCGCTTCATGCGGCTGCCACGGTATCTCAGGGTGATCCCTCGAAAGCCTTATTTCTCGCTCACATAGCCGAATTTCTCCGGGAGAAGGACAGCGTCATGGATACTTACGCTGAAAATATTGACGAGGACGATCTCATGTTTCCGATAAAGGGAGCGCAGATAATAGTATGCAACGGGCCGTCCGAGACAGTCGTAACGGGAGAAATATTCCCGGGGTTGTATAACATGGTGCTGGGCGAGCTTGTCAGGTTATCTGAAAAAGTCTCTTTGGCCGATTGTGAGACGCCCGGTGACATAGTTATTACATGTGGGGTCCCGAAACGCTATACCCGGATCGCGCCCGGCGCGTCCATATGCAAGATACAGTTTTTGACGAACGCGTTGGAACTTTCGGGGAAAAGAAGGCTTAACCCGACGGCGCGGTCGATGGTACGCGCCGTATACGGGGCCACGAAACTCAAGGATCTTTCCGGACTGGAGGTGCCGGTCGTATGATACAGAGGGACCCGAGATTTTATGTTACCGGATACTGCGGAAAAGATCCACGTGAAGCTCCTTTCTACCTGAGGTCTTTGTATTTTGACGGACCGGACGGCGACCTTAATGCCGGACTCATAGAAGAGTTCAATTCCCGTGTTGCTTCTTCGGACAAATACGCCGGGAGCCGGCTCCTGCCGTTTGAAGCTCAGGCGCGAGAGCCGCGGGCGCCGGAAAAGGTCATTATAATAAACGCTTCCTTCGATAACCTGCCGACTTCTCACGAGACCGCCAGGATATTCCGCGAATACTTAACTGAGCGGGGTTACGACGCGGAAGTGAAGGTGGTAGATACACTGGAAGATCTTACGGCGGAATGTTCGGAAGACCCTGGTAATGTTCTGGCCATAAGCCAGTGTGTGGACCGCGATGCTTACAATGTTGATGTCTGCCGAAACCTTGAAAAAAGGGGAGTGGTGGTTGTTCCCGGAAAAGTGACCGCCCCGGGAAGCATTTTTTCTGACAAGGACTCTACGTACCGGCTGCTTTCGGAGGATCTGAAAAAATGGGACAAGGTTGCCAGATACGCGGCGGTAGATGTGAATGGCAGGAGTACCTCTCAGGTAGTGGATGAGGTGCTCCGACTTGTCGAGGAGCTTCGCGGGCTTACCGGAAAAGATGTTTTTTTTGTTAAACCCAATGAAGGAGGCGGAGGTCTGGGAGGTTTCAGGATAACCAGGACGAAAACAGGTTATGTCATTCCGGACCTGTCGAAGGTTTCGGGCGACATAAGCGATATCCATCCCACTTACATAGATCTCGATACGGAAAACCGCGATAAACTCGCGGAAGCGGTATGGATATACCGCCTGTTCCGTTCGGATGAGAAGATGGCCGCCAGTTATCTACGCGTGAACCTGCCGCTCCAAGACGATCCCGGGCCTCTGGACCAGGATGTCATGAAAAAATATCTCGAAGAGTCCGCCGTTAAGCGCTCCGCAATGCTCGAAAAAATGACATTGGATCCCGAAACGGCCCGGGAAAAACTTATTTCGGCCATAGGCGCTTTTGAAACTAAGTTCAATAGGCGTTACGTTCCTCTGGTGAACGAACATCTGGATTTCGGATTATGGGGGCTCAGGGCTCATTACCGCGTTTCAAAAAGGGGGCCGGTACTTGAAGGGATGTACCACCGTATCTTCCAGTTGGCTTTTACGGAAGAGGGCCTTGGTTATCTGGGGTCTGACAACATTTCCAACAAGCAGACCGGGGCACTCGAGATACCGCGATTGGGTCCTGTAAATAGCGTAATGCTCGGCGCGGTGGGAGGGAAAGAAGCGTTGTTCGAGACTTTGGAAAAAGGTGTGGACGCCGTTATCGCTCTTTCTGCGCTATTGCCGGAAGATGAGGCCCGGCGGGTCCCGGTGCGCGCCCAGCTTGACCTGGCGGCCCCGGCAAGACGTATCGGCGAAGGTAACGCTGATACCGCCAGGGGGCTTTGTCTGGCGTCCCGGTGGGTGGATTTTGTAGCTAATGCCAGAGAGTGGGCTGAAGACAGCTTGTCTTACTACGCGTGGAAGCGGCATGTTGAAAAAAAGTATAACCGTGATGCGACAACTTGAGAATAAATTCGCTTTGGGGATAGTATGGGCGCTGTAGCGATAGTTACTGCCGCAGTGGCCCTGTTCGCCGCGGCATACAAGTTTTACGGTTCTTTTGTGGCTCGCCGGGTGTTTGGCTCCGATCGGTCTGGGCCGGTTCCGAGCCGCGCGTTACGGGATAATGTGGATTATTTTCCCACCAGACGCGAGGTGCTGTTCGGGCACCATTTCGCTTCGATAGCTGGTACAGGCCCGATAGTCGGGCCTGCGATAGCGGTAATATGGGGCTGGGTACCGGCGCTCATGTGGATACTACTGGGTTCTGTGTTTGCCGGGGCGGTTCACGACTATGGGGCTATGATCATATCGACCCGGAACAAGGGAAGATCCATAGGGGAGATATCGAGAGATATTATAAGCACCCGTGTGCGGACTTTGTTTCTCTTTATGACACTTTTTTCCCTGTGGATAGTGGTGGCGATATTTGGCATGGTCATGGCCGTTATCTTTGATATGTATCCACAGTCTGTTATCGCCGTATGGGTCCAGATACCCATCGCCATGGCAGTGGGGTATTTTTCCTACCGCAAGGGGTGGAACATTACGGCAATGTCTTTTGCCGCGGTCGCTCTGATCTATGTTCTGATCTATCTTGGGGTGATCTTTCCTTTGAAAATGCCCGCGGTACTGGGTTTATCTCCCATGGGGGTATGGATAGTTCTTCTTCTGGTGTACGCTTATGCAGCTTCGGTCCTGCCTGTATGGACGCTTCTTCAGCCGCGCGATTATATTAATTCGCATCAGCTTTTTCTGGGGCTTGGTGTTATAATGACGGCTATATTTTTCGCCCGTCCTGAAATAGTGGCTCCGGCTGTCCGGTTCGATCCTCCGGGAGCGCCGCCGATACTGCCGTTTCTTTTTATAACGGTCGCGTGCGGAGCTATATCGGGATTTCACGCTCTGGTGGGTTCAGGCACCAGTTCCAAACAGGTCGCGAGTGAAAAAGATGTAAAATTCGTGGGTTTTGGCGGAATGCTTACGGAAGGGTTTCTTGGTGTTCTGGTTTTAGTGGCTGTTGCGGCCGGTATAGGCATATACGCGAAGGGTAGCGCCGGAGAAGAACTTTCCGGTATGGCGGCCTGGAGCCACCATTATTCCAGCTGGGACACGGCTGACGGGCTTACCGCAAAAATAACGGCTTTTGTAAATGGCTCGGCCAATATGATGGGATCTATGGGGATACCTTTGAGATATTCGCAGGCGATGATAGGGGTTCTTGTCGCTTCTTTTGCCGGGACTACACTGGATACGGCCACGAGGATACAAAGATATGTTTTCGGGGAACTGGTTGCCGAGACTCCCTTGAAACCGCTATCCGAGAGGTACACAGCGACTTTTGTCGTGGTAGCCTGCGCGGCTTTTCTGGCGTTCTCCAGCGGAGGCGGGGTAGGGGCTTTGCTCTTATGGCCGCTTTTCGGCGTAAGCAACCAGCTGTTGGCGGCCCTGGTTCTTCTGGTCGTTACCATGTACCTGGTAAAAAAGAGGAACGGTAAGGTCTGGGTAACGGCATTTCCCATGGTTTTCATGATGATATTCTCGATATGGGCCATGGTTGTCAGCCTTCCCCATTTTCTGGCTACCCGGTCTTTTTTGAGGTTTGTAATAGGGCTTTTTCTTATGGCGCTTGTCGTATGGACTATTGTGGAAGCTCTCAGGTGTTTGCGCCCGGGGACTGGGGAACGGCAGCGGACAGAGGTTGTTTAGGGGTATTCCTTATGGGGCGGTGACGCTTGGCGCGCCCGGCAGGACTCGAACCTGCGGCCAACTGGTTCGAAGCCAGTTGCTCTATCCATCTGAGCTACGGGCGCTTATGCAACTAAGAGTATCAGCTAACAGCGTAAAAGTAAAGGAGAAAAAATGAACGAACAGAGTGACTTACAGGACAAAAGGATACAAAAAATACACTCGAAGCTTGTCGGGGGTATACGGGAATATATGACCATGCATGGTTTTAAAAAAACGGTTATAGGGCTTTCCGGGGGGGTTGATTCGGCAGTGGTCTGCTGTCTGGCCGAGGCAGCGGCCGGTCGGGAGAACGTGCTTGGGATATCAATGCCGTCGAGGTATTCAGCGCCCGAAAGCAATATCCTGGCGGCTATCCTCGCGGAAAACCTCGGGATAACATTCAAGTCCATGGCGATAGATCCCGTATATGACTCTTACCTGGAGATCCTTGAGGAACATCTGGGGAAAAGCGAAGAAGACAGCGTGGAGATACACCATCAGAATATACAGGCAAGGATAAGGGGCAACATATTGATGGCATTTTCCAACAAATATGGTCATCTGGTCCTCGCCACCGGCAACAGGAGTGAGGCGATGATGGGTTATTGCACTCTTTACGGGGATACCGTAGGGGGGCTCGCGGTCATATCGGATCTGTCAAAGACCGATGTCTATCTGCTTGCTGAGTACATAAACCGTGATCAGGAGATCATTCCAACGCTTACTATCGAAAGGGAGCCCTCGGCCGAGCTTAAACCGGGGCAGAAGGACCGGGACTCTCTTCCGCCGTATGATGTCCTTGACGTGATATTGCGGCTTTATCTGGATGAAAAAGTTCCGCGAGACGGTATCGTCGAGAGAGGGTTTGATCCCGGCACGGTGAATGAGGTGCTGAGGGCGATAGAGACGTCGGAGTATAAAAGGCGACAATGCCCGCAGGGCATCCCGCTTGAGGATATCCGGTAATATCGCGGCGCGTTTTTTTGGAGCCCGGGCCTTAAGGGGTATCTTTCGACAGCAAGATCAGGGTTGAAAAATATCACTAAAGCATATATAGTACATCTCTAGGAAAAGTAACTAAGCGACTAAATACCAATAATATTAAAAGAAGGAGAGGCATGGCTAACGAAACAGTATTCAAACGTTATAAAGGCAACCCTATAGTGACCCCCGCGGCGGTGCCCAGGGCGAACAGTATACACAACAGCGCCATAGTGCCGTTCGAGGACGGGTACGCGGGTGTTTTCAGGGTGGATGAGATAGACCTGAATTTCACCATGCATGTCGGTTTCAGTAAGGACGGTATTTCCTGGGAGATCGATCCGCAAGCCGTAAATCTGGATTGTCCCGAAGAATATCTCAAGATCAAGGATCGTACATACGACCCGCGTCTTACAAAGATAGAGGACACATATTACTTTACGTGGTGTCTTGACTCGCCCCAGGGGCCGCTTATCGGTATGGCCACAACCAAAGATTTTAAGACCTTTTCCCAGAAAGAGAACCTTACTTTACCCGCGAACAGGAATTGTGTGATTTTCCCCCGAAAAGTCGACGGCAAGTTCGCCATGTATTCAAGGCCCAGCGATATGGGACACACGCCTTTCGGGGCCATTTTCTACTCGACCAGTCCCGATATGGTGCATTGGGGCAATCATCGCTTTGTGTTCGGTCCGCAGAGGAGCAGCTGGCAGTCGACCAAAGTCGGCCCCGGGCCGGCACCCATAGAGATAGAGGAAGGGTGGCTCCTGATATACCATGGGGTATGGACAAGTTGCAATGGGTATATATACTACGCGGGCGGCGCGATACTGGACAAGTATGAACCGTGGAAGGTGTTACATAGGACAAAAGATTATCTTCTGGCGCCCACGGAGGATTATGAGAGGGTCGGGGATGTCCCCAACGTGGTTTTTCCCTCCTCGGCGGTAGTTTTGGGAGATAAAGTTAGGATATATTACGGTTGCGCGGATACGTGCATCTCAATCGCTGAGGCTGATCTGGGTGAGCTGGTAGATTTTATAAAGACCCGCGGTGTTCCGGAACCGAGTGTTTAGGCCGGGACCCATTACGAAAAGATGCTGAAAAAAGCGAACTCGACGCTTGCGGAATTTTCGGGTATTGTGATATAATACGCAGGCCGAAGATAGCTGTAAGGCAAGAGTCCAGAGCCCGCATAGCTCAGCTGGTAGAGCAACTGACTCTTAATCAGTGGGTCCAAGGTTCGAATCCTTGTGCGGGTACCATGTTTCTGGATGTTTCAAAGGATGTTGGGGCCCGGCATGAGGCACAAGTTCGGGATGCTTTTGGGTTGTGTGGGTGCCGATTCCTCAGAGGCATTGAAATAAAACGAGTATGAAGGGCGGGTGTAGCTCAGTTGGTAGAGCATCACGTTGCCAACGTGATTGTCGTCGGTTCGAGTCCGATCACCCGCTCCATATGTCAAGCCTGGATGAACAGGGTTTAAAGTGATAAAACCCATGGCCAAGTTGTCCCTGAGTTTCGAGATCCCGCGAAAACAAACCATATCTTACAAGAAGAGGAGAAAATGAACATATACGAAATGCTCAACAAAGATGCGATAAGTATAGATCTTGAGGCAGACGCTAAAGAAAGTGTTTTGCAGGAACTGGTAGGGCTTCTCGTGTCCTCGGGTAGTGTGAGGAAAGAGGACAAAGCGGATATACTCAAAAAAGTCAGGGAAAGAGAGACCCTCGGTTCCACAGGAATAGGAAAGGGAATAGCCATACCTCACGCTAAGTGCGCCAAGCTCAAAAAAATGGGAGCGGCATTTGGGATATCGACAGCAGGTTTGAATTTCAAGTCTCTTGACGGAGAACCGACCCACATTTTTTTCCTTCTGGTTACTCCCGGTGAAACGCCGGGGCCCCATCTCAAGGCATTAGCTAAGATCTCTCGCTTACTCGATGACAAGTTCATACGGGATAAACTTAGAGCGGCTTCAAGCGCCAAAGAAGTTTTACGCATCATCAAGGAAGAAGAGCTGAAAAAAGGATAATTATCCAGGCGGTCAGCGCTGAACGGAACGCCGGTAGTTGCCGGAAAATTATGAGTATTCAAAAGCTTAAGTGGCTTTACCCTGGTATGCTCGTCAAGAGATGGATAACCTTCGCGGTATTCGGGATATTCATGGTGTCGATGGGTTTTGTGGTGGTAATAGCCGAGCCCAATCCCCAGAACAAAGCTATGGCCGGCGTAGTAATAATGCTGGGGATAGGAAGTGTTATTTTCGCGGTCAAGCGGATACTAAGGTCTCTTATGACGGCTATCGCGCCCGTAGGGGGAATGGGCAGAAGCGATCTTGTCGAGAAGATATATGAGCGCCGGATATTGGAAAAGGGGCCGAAAGTGGTTGTGGTGGGAGGCGGGACAGGCCTTTCCACGCTCCTTAAAGGCCTTAAACACCGTACAAGCAACATAACGGCCATAGTGACGGTCGCGGATGATGGAGGGTCTTCGGGGCGCCTGCGTGAGGAATTCGGGGTTCTTCCGCCCGGGGATATAAGGAACTGTCTTGTCGCGTTGTCCGATTCGGAAGATATCCTGGGACCTCTTTTTCAGTTCAGGTTCACTCAGGGGAAAGGGCTTGACGGACACAATTTCGGTAACCTTTTCATAACGGCCCTGGCAAGGGTTACCGGGGATTTTGCCAAAGCCATAAGGGAATCGAGCAAGGTCCTGGCGATAAGGGGCAGAGTATATCCCGCTACATTGGAAACCGTAAGACTCGTGGCCAGGCGGGAGAACGGGGTTGAAACCCTGGGAGAATGCCATCTGCGGGATGAAAAAGGCAGTCCCATAGACCGGCTCTTGTTAGACCCCAAAGACTGCCGCGCTACCAGCGAGTCCCTTGACGCGATCAGAGAAGCGGACGTAATAATTCTCGGGCCGGGAAGTCTTTATACCAGCGTTATGCCTAATCTGCTTATTGAAGGCATACAGAACGCGATAGTGAGGTCAAAGGCTGTTAAGATTTACATATGCAACGTGATGACGGAGTCCGGAGAAACCGATGGGTATTCGGTAAGCGACCATGTCAAGGCGATAATAAAACATACTCGCCCGGGTATTGTCAACTGCTGTGTGGCAAATGTCTCACGTGTTCCTAAAGATCTTTACGAAAGATACAGATCGGAAGGGCAGTTTCCCGTTAAGCTCGATGAAATGGACGAGAAGTGGATGAAAGATGAAAAGATAACTTTGGTGAAATCTCAGATCTCCTGTGCCAGAGAGTTTGTCCGGCATGACCCTGAAAAGTTGACAGAAATTTTGATGGATGTGATAGAAAAATGAGGAACGTCCGATCATACGGAAAACAGAAGAAAGCTAAATTCGCCATGGCGTTTCACGCGTTCCAGCCGGTGTTTAATTTTGAGGAGGAGCTGGAGAAAGCCTTCCAACTCGCGTATGGGCCTTTTTTAGGAGTTATGAAAAAATTCCCCGGCATAAAGGGCACTTTTCATTTTTCAGGGAATGTGCTGGAATGGTTGTCGAAACAACACCCCGAATATATCGAGACTTTGCGTGATATGCTTGGAAGCGGCCAGATAGAGATCATGGGAGGCGGGTTTTTTGAGCCCGTAATGTCGGTTATTCCCCGCAACGACGCGGTTGAACAATTGAGAATGATGAACGCGAAACTGGATGAGATTTTCGCCTTGAAGCCGGAGGGAGTATGGACCACAGAAAGAGTATGGCACAGAAACCTGGTGGATATTTTCAGGCAGGAAGGGATAAAATATACCATTCTTGACGACAACCATCTTTTGTCGACCTATTCCGGGGATCGCGGAAAGTTTTCCCCGTGTGTTACCTCGGGCGATACTGAAGATATAACCATCTGTCCTTCATCAGCCCAGTTGAGGTACCTGATACCTTTCCGGCCTGTCAGGGAGATCTTGAGATACATGAAAGACGTTATGTCCAGGAGTGAAGGAGTTGCTCCGTGTTTCTTTTTCGCGGATGACCTGGAAAAATTCGGCCTCTGGCCCCGCACACACGCTCATGTTTACAGTAAAAAATGGCTTGAGAAGTTTTTCAAAGCTCTGGAGAGAGAAAGTGAATGGCTAGAAACCGCGACTTACGCGGAACTGGCCGGCATCGAGGGGAAACCCGACCTGGGAGTCCTCCCGCCTGGAAGTTATGGAGAAATGGACGGTTGGAGCGGAGGGGACTTTACCAATTTCATGAAAAAATATCCCGAATCCGGACGCATGTACGAAAGGATGCTTGATGTGAGCGGACGAGTATCGGATATGGTCTCGCGGGCAGACCACCCCGACAGCGCCGCCCGTTTTGAAAATGCGAAAGAGGAACTTTTCAAAGCGCAGACAAGCTGTCCGTATTGGCACGGGACTTTCGGGGGCGTGTACCTTCCCCACCTGAGGAGCGGGGTGTATACGCACATAATAAGGGCTGAAAAGATGCTGCGCGCCGTGCCTGAGGGGCCGGAAAGCGATGTTTACCGCGGCGAAAGAAAGACCGGAGACGGCGGGGCCGAAGAAGTTCTTGGCAACAGTCATCTTAAACTTTACGTGAACCCCTGCCGTGGAGCCTGCATAGAGGAGATAGACCTTATGGCCAGGGAAATAAATCCGTTGACCGCTTTTTCCAGGCGCGAGGAAAAATACCACAGAAAGCTTGAAACAGGTTACGGTTCGGTTATAAGGAAGGCCCGGAGAAAGGCATTGAGAGGCGACCTGGGAGACATAGACATACACGAGTTGTTAGGTGTAGGGGAAAGGGGTCTCAAAAAGTTATTGTCTTACGACGGGTACAGGAGAGTTGGTTTCATTACGCGGGTCATACCTGGCCGCGTGAAGTGGGAAAGCTTGGTGGACGTCGATAAGTCCCCCGGAGGTTTCATGGATGGCAATTATCGAATGGATCCGGTAAGTTGTGACGGCTCCGTAACCCGCGTTTACACAAGGAGAGAAACTATTCAGGCAAACGCTGGCCGTTCGATCGATATGGAAATAACTAAAAAGGTAACGCTGGGTTTTACCCGGGATTTTAATATTTCACAGAGCGCGAGATCCTTTTCGGAACACGCGGAGGGCATCAGTATATGCGCCGAATTCAACTTTCTGGTATGGGACACTGAGGCCATGAAAGGGCCGAAGACATATACGGCCGCCTCGGTACAGTTTGAGGACAGATATTCGGGGCTTACCATCGAGATCGTGTCGGATACTCCGCTGCAGATCACGACGTATCCGGTTTATACCGTCAACGAAACTGAGCGGGGGCTCGGTAAGACTTTTCAGGGGATATGTGTGGTGATGGGAGATAGCTACGCGCTTTCCGAGGGCCATGAGCAAATTGAACAGGCCATAACTGTTCGTATGAGGTGATACAATGCCCCAACTTGAGAAACAGATAATAATAAAGAACAGGACCGGGCTTCACGCCCGGCCAGCGGCGCTATTCGTGCAGAAGGCCAATAAGTACGAAAGTGATGTGAAGATCTTGAAAGACGATCAGGAGGTTAACGGCAAGTCCATAATGGGCATACTTATGCTTGCCGCTGAGAAGGGAGCTCAAATAAAACTGGTCATAAACGGCGAAGACGCCGAAGCGGCCATGGAGGAACTTGAGGAGGTTCTGGCCGGCGATCTGGAAAAGGAAATGTCCTGATATAGCCGGCAGGCGCCTCGTAAGACAGGTGGAACTTATGGAAAAATCAAAGGGAACACCGCGCAGGAAAAAGCAAAAGAAACTTAAGGGGATACCCGCTGCTCCGGGAATAGTTATGGGCCGAGCTTATGTTTTCGGCACCGAGACGGTCTCGCCTCCGGAGATCCCCGTAAACGCTCACGAAATGGCCGGTGAGATCGAAAAATTTGAAGATGCCATAACTAAAACACGCAAAGAGCTGCTTGCGATAGAGAAAAAGATATCAAAAGAAATGGGAGTGGAACATGGCAGGATATTCAACGCGCATCTCATGGTCCTTGAGGACAAGGTGCTTCACGGACAGGTAATATCCCGGATGAAAAAACGCAAAAGGAACATTTCTTTTGTGTTCGCGGAAGTCCTGAATAGTTACATAGCGGCGCTTTCCTCCGCCAAAGACGAATATCTCCGGGACCGGAGCGGAGATATAGCGGATGTCGGGAAACGCATCTTGAAAAATCTTGTGGGCGCGCAGGAAAGAAGCATGGAGAATCTCGGCGAAAAATCCATAATCATTGCTTACGACCTTTCTCCTTCGGATACCGCCATGATGCACAAGGGGCGGGTTCTGGGGTTTGCCACCGATATCGGCGGAAGGACTTCTCATACCGCGATAATGGCCAAGTCATTGGAAATACCGGCTGTTGTGGGCTTGGAAAACGTAACGGATATGGTATCGAACGGCGATTTCGTGATACTTGACGGCATACACGGGATGGTGCTGGTTAACCCCTCGCGCCAATTAATAGACAAGTACCAGGAAGAAAAAGAGAAGTACGAAAGCATTGAAAGGGACCTGGGAGAGTTAAGGCTTCTTGCCGGGGAAACGCTGGACGGGAAGAAGGTGGGTGTAGCGGGCAACATAGAGCTCCCGGAGGACGTGGCAAGTGTATTGTCCCATGGGGCGCAGGGGATAGGTCTTTACAGGACCGAATATTTTTATATGAATCGCGCTGATCTTCCCAGTGAGGAGGAACAGTTCAACGCGTACAAGTCGGTAGTGAAACGTATGTATCCGAACCCGGTAGTTATTCGCACGCTGGACCTTGGGGGGGACAAGTTCCTGTCCCAGCTTGATGTGCCCCGTGAGATGAACCCGTTCATGGGATGGAGGGCCATACGTTTCTGTCTGGCAAGGCCTGATATTTTCAGGTCCCAGCTCAGGGCGATGCTGAGGGCTTCCGTGCATGGCAAGATAAAGATCATGTATCCCATGATCTCCGGATTGTCGGAATTGCGAGAGGCTAATAAATTCCTTGGAGAGGTCAAAAAAGAGTTACGTAAAGAAAAGGTGCCTTTCGATGAGAATATTCCTGTTGGGGCTATGATCGAAGTGCCCGCGGCCGCTGTAATGAGCGATATCCTGGCAAAAGAGGCGGATTTCTTCAGCATAGGCACCAATGACCTCATACAGTACTCCCTGGCCGTTGACAGGGTAAATGAGAAGATAGCGTACCTGTATGAGCCGGCTCATCCCGGGGTGCTGAAGCTCATAAAGATGGTCATAGACAGCGGCCACCGTGAAGGCATCCCTGTGTCTTTATGCGGTGAGATGGCAGGGGACATATCACTTACCATGGTTCTTTTGGGGCTTGGGCTGGATGAGTTCAGCACTTCTCCGATAGCGGTCCCTGAAATAAAAAAAGTTGTCAGGTCCATCAAGTTCTCGGATGCCCGAAAAGTCGCCGAGAAGGTCCTCGCTTTCAATACGGGGGAAGAGGTGAGGAATTTTGCCCGGGAAAAACTGTATGAGTTCATTCCGGATCTTGCTCTTGAACTCTTATAGCCGGAACGGATAAGGTTGTTTTAAGGACAAACACAAGGGAAAGGATACTTATGAAAGCTTTGATACTGGCCGCGGGATACGGGACTCGTCTGTATCCGCTTACGCTTGACAGGCCTAAACCGCTTGTAAAGGTGGGCGGGAAGACAATACTCGAAAGGTTGCTTAGAAAGATCGAGAAAATAGATTTCTGTGACGAAGTCTATATTGTCACGAATGACAAGTTTTTCGACAGGATAGACAAATGGATAAAGGGTAAAAGTTTTAACGTGCCGATAAGCGTGGTCAACGATTTTACTACCTCCAACGACGACAGGCTTGGGGCGATAGGGGATATTGACCTTGTCATCGGCGATAAGGATCCCGATGATGACATACTTATCGTGGCCGGCGACAATCTTTTCGAGTTCAGCATACTTGATTTTGTCACCAAGATCAGGGAAGCCGACAGGTTCGGTGTCGCGCTCTACGATGTCAAGGATATCAAACTGGCGCAGAGATACGGCATTGTATCACTCGACGGCGAAAGTTTTATAAAAGGGTTCCAGGAAAAACCCTCGTCTCCCGCGAGCACATTGGCTTCGACCGGGATCTATTATTTTCCCAGGACCAAACTTGCCATGCTGTCCGAATACATGGAGACTTCAATGGCGAAGGACGCGCCCGGGAATTTTGTTAAATGGCTTTCGGAAAAAGAAAAGGTGTACGGCTATGTGTTCGACGAAGGGTGGTATGACATAGGGGACAAGGTCTCTCTGGAGAAAGCGGACATAGAGTACAGGGAAAAAGAGCTGGACGATATACAGAAGAGTTAAGGAGGAAGATGAAGGAAAAATACCTGTTCACGTCAGAGAGCGTCACCGAAGGGCATCCAGATAAGGTTTGTGACCAGATCTCTGACGCTATACTGGACGAGATATATAAAGAAGACCCTTCCGGAAGAGTAGCCTGTGAAACTATGGTGACCACTGGTCTCGCGATGGTCGCGGGGGAAATAACCACATCATGTTATGTGGACATACCCAAAGTCATACGAAATACGATAAAGGAAATAGGGTACACGAGCGCTGAGTACGGGTTTGACTACCTTACTTGCGGGGTCGTTACTTCCATACAGGGGCAGTCCCCTGATATCGCCATGGGTGTGGATCCCGGCGGGGCGGGGGACCAGGGGATGATGTTCGGTTACGCGTGCAATGAGACCCGCGAGCTTATGCCTCTACCCATAATACTCGCGCATAAACTTAGCCGTCGGCTCGCCCGGATAAGAAAAGAAGAAAGAGTGGATTATCTGCGTCCGGATGGTAAGAGTCAGGTAACTGTTGAGTATGAAGGGACAAGGCCCGTGAGAGTAGAGGCGGTCGTGGTGAGCGCCCATCATAGCCCCAGGGTCAAACTTAACGACCTGACGGATGACATAAAGGAACTTGTAATAAAAGAGATAATACCTCCCGAGCTCATGGACAACAACACCCGTATATTTGTAAATCCCACTGGAAGGTTCGAGATAGGCGGGCCGCACGGGGATACCGGGGTTACGGGAAGAAAAATAATAGTGGATACTTACGGGGGAGTGGGAAGCCACGGCGGAGGGTGTTTCAGCGGTAAAGACCCGACCAAGGTCGACAGGTCCGCGTCCTACATGGCAAGATATGTGGCCAAAAATATAGTGGCCGCGGAGCTTGCCGAAGAATGTGAGGTCCAGTTTGCTTACGCGATAGGTGTTCCGGAACCTGTAAGCGTTATGATAAATACCTTTGGAACCGGAAAGGTCTCTGAAACGGACCTTTGCCGGCTTGTGCGAGAGAAATTCGATCTTACCCCTTCCGGGGTGATAGAAAAACTGAAATTGCGAAGGCCTATATACAGGAGAACGGCCGCGTACGGACATTTCGGCAGGGACGAGGAAGGTTTTACGTGGGAAGAGATAGATATGGCGGATGTCCTCAAAGGCGCCGCCAGTTAGTTGAAGGAGTATAGAGGCCATGGAAGGAAAGAAGCAAACTTGTCCAGATACAAAAATCATGGAGAAAAAAGATATGGGACCTGACAGAGATTATAAGATAAGGGATCTGTCTCTCGCGGATTTCGGGAGAAAAGAGATCGACATAGCCGAAAAAGAAATGCCGGGACTCATGTCTATCCGGGAGAAGTATTCCTCGGGCAAGCCCCTTGATGGTGTCCGGATAATGGGGTCGCTTCACATGACGGTCCAGACGGCGGTGCTTATTGAGACACTTATTGCGCTCGGCGCCGATGTCAGGTGGGCAAGTTGCAATATTTTCTCGACCCAGGACCATGCCGCCGCCGCCATGGTAAAGCAAGGAGTTCCGGTATTCGCCTGGAAAGGCGAAACCCTTGAGGAGTACTGGTGGTGCACGGAAAAAGCGCTTACTTTTCCCGGGAATAAGGGGCCCCAACTCGTGGTTGACGACGGTGGGGACGCGACCATGATGCTGCACCTGGGCTTGGCCGCTGAAAAGAATAGGGCTGTGCTTGAAAGGAAATTTTCGGGTGAGGACGAAAAAGAGCTTTTGAAAGTTCTTGGAAGCTCAATAAGCGCCGAGCCCGGTAAGTGGTCCGCGCTTACATCTGAATGGCGGGGCGTTTCAGAAGAAACTACGACAGGAGTGAACCGGCTTTACCGCATGATGAAGGATAAAGAGCTAATGGTCCCGGCGATAAACGTAAATGACGCGGTGACGAAATCCAAGTTTGATAACCTATACGGATGCCGTGAATCACTGGCGGATGGCCTTAAAAGGGCCATGGATGTTATGATAGCGGGCAAGGTTGCCGTAGTCTGCGGTTTTGGTGACGTGGGTAAAGGATCAGCAAGGTCTTTGAGGGGGTTTGGAGCCCGTGTGATCATTACCGAGATAGATCCCATTTGCGCTTTGCAGGCCGCCATGGAAGGTTATGAGGTTACTACCGTTGAGAAAACCCTTGGAAACGCGGATATATATGTCACGGCCACCGGGAACAAGGACGTTATTACCATCGATCATATGAAAAAAATGAAAGACCAGGCGATAGTCTGTAACATAGGCCATTTTGATAATGAGATACAGGTATCGAGTCTTGAGGAATATCCCGGGGTCCAAAAGACTAATATAAAACCGCAGGTGGATAAATACTTATTTCCCGATGGCAGAGCTATTTTTCTTCTGGCGGAGGGGCGCCTTGTCAACCTTGGTTGCGCCACCGGGCATCCGTCTTTCGTGATGTCAAATTCTTTTACTAATCAGGCTCTTGCCCAGATAGAACTTTGGCGTAACAGGGACGCGTACGAGAATAAAGTGTATGTCCTGCCGAAAAATCTTGACGAGGAAGTGGCATATCTTCATCTCGAGAAAATAGGGGTAAAATTGACAAAGATGACCCCGGAGCAGGCAGAATATATAGGGGTGCCTTTAGACGGGCCCTATAAACCCGAACATTACAGGTATTGATGGGTGAGCTTTTATGACAAGTGTGGGAGGTTAGAATGGGTGTTGACATCAGGAGAATAGGGGTATTGACTTCAGGGGGAGATGCCCCGGGGATGAATGCCGCTATAAGGAGCGTTGTCAGGACCGCGGTTTACAAGGGGCTCGAGGTCAGAGGGATAATGCGTGGCTACGAGGGTTTGATAGCGGGAGAGATATTCGAGCTTTCTTCGCGCAGTGTAAGCAACATACTTGGCCGCGGCGGGACCATTCTCAAAACGGCTCGGTCCCGGGAATTCCTCACGGAAGCCGGCCAGATGAAGGCGGTTAAAGTAATACGTGACAACGGTATTGACGCCCTGGTCATTATAGGCGGGAACGGCTCGTTGCAGGGAGCCATGGCCCTCGAAAGGGTAGGAGACGTTAGGACCATAGGTGTTCCGGGGACCATAGACAACGATCTTGGCGGCACCGATTACACCATAGGTTGTAACACGTCGGTAGACACGGTACTTGACGCCATAGATAAGATACGTGATACCGTTACGAGTATGGAACGCGTATACGTGGTCGAGGTCATGGGGCGAGAAGAACCGTACATCGCTGTGAGGGCGGGCCTTGCGGGGGGAACGGAGGAAGTCCTTTACCCGGGCAATACAATGGATCTTAAGACTGTGGCTTCAGACATAAAAAAAGCCAAGACGAAGGGTAAAAGAAGCTGGATAATAATTGTCGCCGAGGGCTACGGGAGCGCGGTGGCCATATCGCGTGAAATAGAGAGTCTTACCGGTTATGAAGTAAGGCCGGTCACGCTGGGACATATACAGAGGGGAGGTTCTCCCACGGCCCCCGACCGCATACTTGCCTCGGTGATGGGCGCTTATGCCGTAGAATCCATTGTGTCTGGGAAAACGGGTAAAATGGTCGCGATAAAGGGGCATGGGCTGGATCTTGTAGATTACAAAGAGGCCTGTTTCGAGCGCGAAAAAGATAAAAAGCTCAACAGTGACCTCTACTCCACAACCAAACTTCTGGCCTCTTAGAGGGATTTGCCCCGCAAAAGTTTTGTTAACTTGTCTCAAGACAAAAACAACAGTATGAGAATAATAACCGGATATACACTTAAGGAAATGGGCGGACCTTTCATGGGCTCGCTGTTCGTCATGACCATTATACTGGCGGCCGGGAACATAGTGCAGATGGCCGATATGATAATGAACAGGGGAGTGGATGTCTTTCAGGTCATGCGCGTATTTATGTACTTTATGCCGTATGTCCTTATTTTCACTATTCCTATATCGGTTCTGGCGGCGGTACTTCTGGGGTTTGGGCGGTTATCCAGCGACAACGAGCTTACCGCTCTCAGGACCAGCGGTATCGGCCTGCATAAAATAATTTTACCAGTGATCGTGTGCGGTTTTATCGTAAGTCTTGTAAATGTGCCTTTGAATGACCGTATACTGCCCGAATCGGAGTTTGCCGCCCGAAAACTCATACAGGAAATAGGCATGCAGAATCCCACGGCTCTCATAGAACCGGGGGTTTTTGTGAAAGGGTTTCAGGATTATATAGTGTTTGTCCATAACAAGAAGGGTGATATTCTTGAGGATGTAAGAATATATCAGCCCCGGACGGGGAAGCCCACAAGGACTATAGTCGCTAGAACGGGCAGAATATATCCCCTCGCCGACGGTACGGGTGTTCGTCTTGAGCTGATGGATGGGTCCGCGGATGAGATCTCGCCCGAAAACCCAGACGAGTTCTACAAGATATCTTTTAAGAATTATCAAATGACACTCAATCTGGACAGGATAGTTGATGTGGACAGTATACAGAAAAAGGCCCGGGAAAAAACCATGAGCGAACTCACGCGGGAGATAGAGGAGCTGGGGGACTCCCCTCGGACTATACCGCTCCGCGTGGAGTTTCACAAGAAACTGGCGTTATCTTTCTCGAATTTTGTTTTTGTGCTTTTGGGGATTCCTCTTGCCATTACTACTCATCGCAGGGAAAAGTTCATTGGCCTGGCCATGGCGGGAGTTCTTTTTTTAGTTTATTGGGGCGTAATGCTGGGCGGTATAGCATTCGCGGTGAAAGGTATTCTTCCTCCCTGGTTGGGGGTCTGGCTGGCTAATATTTCGCTTACTTTGCTCAGTGTTGTGATGTTCCGCGGAGTGTTACAAAGGTAAAATATGCAGATACTGGAAAAACACGTTCTTAAAAGTTACCTGGCGAGTTTTGTTTTCTGCATTACCATGCTTATAGTCGTGGGGGTGATCGGGGATATTTTCAGTATTATCGAGGATATCTTTAAGCACAATATATCTTTGGGCAGCATCTTCGGATTTTATTTTTATCTGGGGCCTTTCGCTTTTGTGAACATGTTGCCTTTCGCCTGCCTCCTGGCGGCGGTATATGTTTTTAATTCACTGAGCAAACATCATGAGATAACCGCTGTTATTGCCAGTGGTATAAGCTTGTGGAAGTTGCTGAAACCAGTAATGGCGGCGACATTCATACTTTGCGTTATAACTTTCATAGTCAGCGACAAAATAGTGCCCCCCACGCTCGAAAAAGCTAATACCATAAAACGTGACGAACTGGAGGCCTACAAGGTCTACGATACCGAAGGCCCCGCGATACGGGATCTGGCAGTGTACGCTGACGGCGGACAGATAATATTCGCCCAATATTTTTACACGGACAAAAATATCCTGAAAAACCTCATCATCGACAGACAGGATGACGACAATATAATAACGGAAAAGGTGAGTGCCCGCGAGGTGATGTGGGTCCCCGGAGGCAACAGTGGGGGGTACTGGGAAGGCACCGATGTTATGGTCTTTCAGCTGGAACCTTCAGGCGCTTTCAGGGGGGATCCGGCCGTCTTCAAAAAAAAGATCGTCAGGATATCCGAGACCCCCGAGGTTCTCAGGACGGCGAGGTCCGAGCCGGCCCTTATGAGCTACGCCCAGCTACAGGCTCATATCGGCCGGATGCATTCGGGTTTCAAGGATACTGTGAGACGTCTTGAGGTGGATCTTTATTACAAGCTGGCGTTCCCTTTCATGGCGATGGTGACGGTCCTTATCGGGGTGCCTTTCAGTATCGAGACCGGAAGGGGTAACGCTTTGGTGGGTATAGCTAAAGGGATAGCGGCCGGTGTAGCTTACCTGCCTTTTGTGGCGGTGAGTTTGGCCCTGGGAAAGGGCGGATATATCAGGCCCGAGATAGCGCCATGGTTGGCCATGGCTATTTTTTGCCTGGCGGGGATATATTTGGTTAACAGGAAAAGTTGATCTTAATTTTCGGGGTTTTTGAAGCGCCGGCAAAAGGACGGGATATGCTATGCTTGACGCGACAATGAAAAAAATAGACCTTTCTCTCCGGGAATTCGTGGACGCTTCGGGAAAAAGGATAGGCATAAAGAAAGCTTCCCCGGTCCTGCATTCCGGGATCCTGGAGTTTGTTACAAGACCCGGCAAAAGGATAAGGCCTGTACTTTTTACCATCAGCTACCGGGGATATTCCAAAGAAAGGTCACTCCCCGGGAAGGATCTGATAAGGTGTTCGCTGGCATTTGAACTTCTTCACGATTTTCTCCTCGTCCATGATGATGTTATAGACAACTCATCTCTGAGGCGCGGGAAGCCCACTCTTCACGAGGTGTTTAACGGCAAAATGAAGGTAGCTCCCGGAAGCGCTATTGGATCAGATCTTGCGATAGTTGCCGGGGATATAATAGCCGCTATGGCTTTTGAGGCTCTGCTGTCGTTCAAGGCCCCAGCGGACCGTAAAGAAAAGGCGATGCTCGAGTTTACAAGGGCGATGTCTGTTACCGGTGTAGGCGAGTTCATCGACATAGTTAACAACCTTACACGTATTGAAAAAGTCAAAGAGAACGATGTCCTGCTTACTTATATGTACAAGACCGCGAGGTACACTTTCGAGGCCCCTCTTGTAGTAGGGGCCATTCTCGCGGGCGCTGAGGATGCCGAAATAAAGAAACTGTCTCGTCTCGGGAAAGCCTTAGGACAGGCGTTCCAGCTTCAGGACGATATGTTGGATATATTTTCCTCCGCCAAAAAGACGGGTAAACCCGTGTTGTCGGACATAGCTGAATCCAAGAAAACACTTATGGCCTGGAAAACCTATCAGACGCTGAAAGGCCGGGACAAAAAGAGAGCCGCCGCTATACTCGCTAAGGACGCTAAAACAGTTTCCGATATGGAAGATTTCCGTGATCTTATAACGTCCTCCGGAGCGGCAAGCTACTGCCGCGGGCTGGCCGATTCTCTCCTTGCCACTTCCGGGGAACTTATTCCGCGGCTTAAGATGTCCCGGACTTCCAGAAAACACCTTACGGATTTTGTGGAAATGTCATTCGCTAAGATGGGCAGCTTGAGTGGCGGGATATGACCGCGCGCCGTGAGGGCAAAGTGTTATTCTGAGAATTTCTTAATAAGAGGACTGTCTTAAAGCCGTGTTTTTTCACCTTGCCTGAGATGAGAGATTTTTTTCCTTCTTTAAAAGAAAGACCCGTTATAGAAAAAATATCCTGTGCGCTTACCCCGGAGCAAGTTTTTTCCTTTTTCGCCGGATACGACCGGTCTGCTTTTCTTAATAGTTCAATGCAAACGGATACCTCAAGGTATAGCTTTATTGGGATAGATCCCTTCTTTTCCGTTAAGGCGAAAGGCGCTCTGGCAGAGATAAGATTTTCCGGCCATAAGATCAAAGTTTTCGGTAACCCCCTCAAAATACTTAAGTCCGCCTCAAATGCTTATCGTGTTGTGAACGATACTCCATTTCCTTTTGTCGCCGGAGGGGCGGGATACTTTTCCTACGAAGCCAAAAACCTCATGGAAAAACTTCCGGAACCATCCCTGGACGATATGGGAATGCCAGATATTTTCTTTAGTTTTTACCGGGCGATACTCATATTTGACAGAAAAACCCCCGGGGAATTTTATATAAGCGCGCTTGACATCGCCTCTGGAAGTGATGTTCCGGCGAGAGAGGTGATATCCCGTGTAAAACAGACTGTCAAAAAAAGCCTGCCCGATGATGTTTGTTTTTCAACGGGAAAACGGCCGTATGGTCAAAAAAGCTTGGACAATAAAGGTATCTTACACTCTAATTTTACTCGTGAGGGATACACAAGTGCCGTTGAACGGGTTCTTGAGCATATAAGGGAAGGGGACATATACCAGGCATGTCTTTCACAGAGGTTCAACACTTTGTGGCAGGACAGCGCGTACCGGCTTTACGCGGAACTTGACCGCATAAATCCTTCTCCTTTTGGCGCTTATTTGAATGTCGAGGATTTCACAGTGATATCGTCTTCTCCTGAACTTTTTCTGCGCCGTCGGGGCGACACTGTCGAGACCAGGCCGATGAAAGGGACAAGGCCCCGCGGCGTTTCTCCGGAAGAGGACGAGAGTAACCGGCGAGACCTTGATAGAAGCGGTAAGGACATCTCGGAACTTTTAATGATAGTCGATCTTGAAAGGAACGATATGGGTAAACTGGCTCTTCCTGGAACTATAAAAGTAGCCGAACAGAGGCGTATCGAAACTTATCCAACGGTCTTTCAGGCTATATCTGTTATAACGGGAAAAGTCCGGGATGATACTGATAATATGGATATCCTGGAAGCGTCCTTCCCGGGAGGGTCCATAACTGGTTGTCCAAAGATCAGAGCCATGGAAATAATAAACGATATAGAAGGCTGCGCTCGCGGGGTATATACCGGTTCGATAGGCTATTTAAGTTTTCATGGGACCATGGACATGAATATAGCTATACGGACCATGATACTTAAGGGTAACGACCTGTATTTTTACGCAGGCGGGGGAATAGTTGCCGAGTCCGACCCGGGGGCTGAATATGAAGAGACGCTTGTCAAAGCCCGCGCTTTAATGGACGCCGTGGGAATAGAGGGACAAAAACCCTGATTGACGGCCCAGTTAGGGCGTGATACAATTTCACTTGTGCCGCTCCCGCATCAGGCGGGGATGAACACTGTTGTAAAATAGCTTGCGGGACTTGCCCTCTGAGAACATGAGCGGAGAACTCCCGAGCTGACGATAGAATCGGAGAGGTGGCCGAGCGGTCGAAGGCGCTAGTTTGGAGAACTAGTGTACAGCAATGTACCCAGGGTTCGAATCCCTGCCTCTCCGCCATTCTGCTTCCCCATTCAACGTGAGAACCTCAGGTATGGCTTCGCAGGAATTGTAGCAAGTTGAAAGCAGAATGTCTCTGCGAAGCCCTACCATTGTTTTTGTGTTGAAGGGCGAAGCAGGACAATAACTGATATGCACACAGTCTATATTCTCATCAGCAAAAAATATCCAGACAGGATCTATATCGGCTTGACGGAAAACATTTCTCGTCGAGTAAATGAGCATAATGCCGATAAATCGCCTTACAGTCGTAAGTACGGACCTTGGGAATTAGAAACATACATAACCTTCAGTCAAAAGAAAAAAGCCGTTGAATTTGAAAGATATTTAAAATCCGGATCAGGATTTGCGTTCCTGAAAAAAAGATTTATCTAAAAAAGTTTCAAGAGATCCACCTGTCGATGATGGTTAGTGAAAAGCACAGCATTAATTCTAATAAAATGTTTATAGATCGGTAAAACTCTTCTGATATATTCCGGGCACATCCTTTACACTTTATTCCGAGCACATAGTTTGCACATTTTGGCCTGCTTATCATAGGTGGTGTTTTCGGACAGCTATTGCCGATCTGGGCAAAATATTTTGTTAATTTGAGCAAGCTTGATGAAACAAAAAACCGTTGACATTTTAAAGTTACACTTTAAAATGGTAAATATGTATATCAGCAGATTATTAGAAAAAACCCTGAAAGAAGCGATCGGGACTTTCCCCGCGGTGCTTATCACCGGTCCGAGACAATCCGGTAAGACTACATTGGTTAGAGAGCTTCTAAGCAAGAAATATAACTATGTTTCACTGGATGAACTGGATATAAGATCTTTTGCCGTCCAAGACCCGAGAGGTTTTTTGGAAAGATACGGCAGCCCGCTTATTATCGATGAAATTCAAAACGCGCCCCAAATACTGTCGTATATCAAATCTAAGATCGACAATGATAGGAAGCCGGGGAAATGGATATTAACCGGCTCACAGCAGTTTCCCCTAATGAGGAATGTTAGTGAGTCTTTGGCAGGGCGGGTGGCGGTCTTAACTTTGTTGTCATTTTCACAAGCGGAGAAAAGCCGTAATCTAAGAAGTGATCTAAAAACAGCAGATGCTTACATAGAGCATCTATGCGCGGGTAGTGAGAAGGTTAAAAAAAACGGTACCACAGGAGATTGGATTTTGCAGGGCGGCTATCCTGAGCTGTTTGTCAATAAAAAGATCTCACGGAAAATATGGTTTTCAAGCTATATTCAAACATATATTGATCGTGATGTGAGAGGGAACATTAAGTCAGCTAATCTTAATGATTTCGAGAGGTTTCTGACTTTACTGGCCGGCAGGACCGGGAAAGAAATAAATTTTTCAACGCTTTCTCGGGAGATCGGAGTTTCGGTACCGACAATCAAATCATGGATGTCTTTTCTTGAAGCAAGCTCTTTGATATATCTTTTGTATCCGTATTACAAAAATTTCGGCAAAAGAGTTATAAAATCCCCTAAATTATATTTTACTGACACAGGATTAGTTTCGTATTTAGTGGGTTTACAAAATCCGGATCACTTAATAAAAGGGCCTATGGCCGGAGCATTGTTCGAGACAGCGTGTATTATGCAATTCATTAAGAGATTTTCTGCGCTTATGGATAATTGTAAACTTTATTTTTGGCGTAGTGTCAGCGGTTTTGAAGTTGATCTCCTGGTTGAGACATCCCAGGGAATTTTTCCTATTGAATTCAAATTAGCTTCAACAATAAACTCTCAGCATATCGCGGCATTGAGCGAATGGTCTAAGATGGCAGGTTTTCCTGATGGCAAAGGATTAATAGTTTCGAGTTCTGATCGCTCGGGATCGGTCGGCAAGAATATCCATAATTGTCATTATTCTTTACTCTAGGGGTTACTCTTTCCTGTTTGAAAGAGTTGATCTTTTATAAAATCGCATGAGCACAATATTCATATCCGAGGATCTTAAGCGCAATTTTAAGGAGTTCATAGCTTCGAGGAGCGGACTTTATTTCAAAGATCACAATCTGAAGGATCTTGAGGAAAAGATAATCCGGCGGATGGGGGTTTTGGGAATGGAGTCTCCACTTTCTTATTACTCGCATCTCACATCTTCAAATCATAAAGAAGACGAGCTGAGAGAACTTTTTAACATACAGAATATTGTAAATGGAGGACATTGACACCACTAGATTTAAGTCATAACATAATGTAAATAAATGGCTTATAAAACATTTTTTAATCTAAGATTCCCGAGGAAAGAAACAAGACAATGTTAATTAATAGTTAAAATATGTGATTTTTTGTTAAATCATACTTGACAAAAAGTTTTGCTCGGGGTATACTCTCAGAAAAGAGGACAAATGAAGATAGTTGGTGTAAACATAAAAAGTGCACGAAAAGAAATGGGGCTTACCTTGAGGGGACTGGCCGAAAAACTCGGGGTAAGTGCCAGTTTTATTTCTCAGGTTGAGAGCGGAAAGGCCTCTCCGTCGCTGTCCACACTTAAGAATATCGCTGACGCTTTAGGATACACGGTAAGCGCCTTAATAGATGACGGGCAAAAAACAGAGACCAATCCTATTGTCAGGGCGAATGAAAGAAAATACCTTCATGAAGCGGGTAAGGGGATGAACATGTACCTGTTGACGTCTCGAGACCCCAACAAACAGATGGAACCATTGTTATTTAAGATCAAGGAGGGGGCTGATTCAGGAGCGGCTTCATACAAACACTTCGGACAGGAATTTGTTCTGGTCCTTAAGGGGGCTATAGAGATCACACTTAACGATATTGCGTACATTTTAAAAAAAGGGGATAGTATCTATTTTAATTCAAGCGTGCCGCATGCTTTTAAAAATCTTGGAAAAGAAGAAGCCGAGGCCGTTTGGGTTGTAACGCCGCCTACATTCTAAGGGAAGCAACTTTTTTTTGCGCGTTAAGTTAATTAATACTGCAATATATTAAATATTATAAAACAAAAGAGAGGTGTATCGTGAAAAAACTGATGATGATGAAAATGCAGGGGTTAAAAAAACCGATCGACAAGTTTACAAAAAAAATAGAAAAACTTGATCCCGGAAATGGCAAGTTTGCGGAGTTCATGGATATTATTTCCAGTGAAATGGAGGACATGGCCTTCAATGACGTAAAGAAAGATAAAGCGGGTAATATAGTGGGGACTATAAAAGGGCATAGCGACAAAGACGCTATGGTAATGGTATCGCATGTCGATGTCATGCCCGAGATACGTAAAAAAATGGAAGATTTTAATGACAGGGGAATGGCAAGGTTCAAAGCAGGAGTTATCTCAAGTTTGTACGCGGGGGCTTTGGTGAAAAGGTGTATGTTGCCGCTTACGGGAGACCTTATAGTATGTTGTGTGCCCAGGCATGAATACAGCGATCCCGGTGTTAAATATCTTTTTGATGATTTTCTTAAAAACCGGAAAGACAAAATAAAAGGGGTTATGCTTTGTGAGCCCACAGCTTTCAATATCAATTTAGGGCATAAAGGAAGGATGGAGTACGAAATAGTGGTAAGGGGAAAGCTGAAAAGGAATTTTCTGGAGAATCGCGGGATGAACATGCTAGGGACGATGTTCCCGCTTATAAGCGAACTGGAAAAGGTTTCAAAAGAACTGCCCAATGATATGAATATGGGCCGGTCAGATCTAAGGATAAAAGATGTACTTTACCGTGGATATAGTGCCGGTGACGAGATTAACGAATTCCGGGTGGTCGTTGACAGGGTTTTTGTTCCGGATGAGAACGGAGGGGCCATATTGAATAAAGCTAAGACCATAGCGAAAAAGGTATATAGTTCTGAGCCCGAAGTGACCGTGCGTACCATGCTGGCTAAAGAACGGTTCAGGACCCACACAGGACTTGAGATGATGTCCAAGAAAGAGTTCAAACCGTGGATAATGGAAGGCCATCAGCCTTTCGCTACGGAATCCTTGAAGTGCCTGACAGAGAACGGGTTCAGGTCACGTTTCGGGTTTTGGAAAAAAATAGTTACAGAGGGATCATATACCTGCGCGGAGCTAAAAATACCCACCATAGGATTCGGCGCGGGAGATGAAGATGAGATTTATACCGGTGATGAAAAATTAAATGTGAGAAGTATAGAAAAAGCCGTGTATGGCCAGGCTCTTATTGTACAAAGAAACATAGGGATGCCGTTTTTTGGATGGAGTTCTGACAGTATTTAAGGAAAAAGCTATGAATATATTGGTTTTGAATTGCGGGAGTTCGTCTCTGAAATATAAGATCTTGAAGATGCCGGAGGGAACAGAACTTATTAAAGGTGAAGCGGAAAGAGTAGGGATAAAGACAAAGGAAAAATCCGTTATATCTCATTTTGTCCGCGGTAAAGAGAAAAGAGTTGAGCTTTCCTTGAAGGATCATCCGGCGGCGCTAAATGCCGGGTTTGAGTTGATGGCGGAAGATATTGGCGTTGAGCGGGAATTAATGTTCGAGGCGGTCGCGCATAGATATGTACATCCCGGGACATTTTTTGAGTCAACGGTGAAGATCACGAGAAATGTGCAAAGTAAATTAAAAAAGACATTTCCCTTTGCTCCTATTCATAATCCGGTGTCGTACGGCCTTATTGAAGTTTGTCGGAAAAAATATCCCGGTATCGCGCAATGCGCGGTATTTGACACTTCTTTCCATCGTGATATTCTTCCCGGGTTTTCGCGTTATGCTATGCCATGGAGGGTATCAAAAAAGTTCGCTATAAAAAAAGTCGGGTTTCACGGGATATCACACCGGTATGTAGCGGAAGAAGCCTGCGGATACATAGGGAGAAGTTTTTCACAACAGAAGATAATAAGCTGTCATCTGGGGACAGGCGGTTCCAGTGTCTGTGCCGTAAGAAATGGTAGATCAATAAATAATTCCATGGGTTTTACTCCGCTTGAAGGGCTCATGATGAACACCAGATGTGGGGATATAGATCCGGGAGCCATATTTTATATAATGTTCAAAGAGAAATTTTCTTCAGAGCAAGCAGAGACGATACTCAACAAGAAAAGCGGGGTGCTTGGGGTCTTTAATACATCGTCTGATCTCAGGGACGTCATAAGAAGCATGTCTTCTGATAAAAAAGCCAGGATGACTTACGATATGTATGTAAGAAGGGTAAGGACATACGTATGCTTTTACGCTCTCATATTAAAAAAAGCCGATATCTTGATATTCACAGACTCCCTGGGACAGGGATCTTCGGTTTTACGGGAAAGCGTTTGTCAAAATATGGATTTTATGGGGATAAAGATCGACAGGGATCTGAATGATAATTATAGGACAGGGATAACTGATGTTACGGGAACGGCCTCCCAAACCAGGGTCTTGGTCATACCAACAGACGAAGAAATGATGATAGCGCGCGAGGCGTACAAGGAGCTTGTGAAGAGATGATACTGGTTGTTGACCGTGATAGTAAAAACGTTAAGGTGTCGTGTTTTAAGCAAGATGGGTCATTTTACAGGATCATCCTGGAAGATGGCATCAACACCGCCGTTTCCGTTAGGAAAGCTATTCTGAAAACAACGACAAAAAGCCGAATAGAAGCTATTTCTTTCAGGTGTTTTTTTGGTGGCGATATTTCTGAAGGCCCGGTATTTATAGATGAAACACTTTTGACGGACATGGTAAAACTGACGGAATTTTTTTCATTATATGTGCCGGCTATGATAGATCTGATAAAAACTTTTCGATCTGCTTTTCAGGATGTACCTCTAATAGCGTTTTTTGAGAATTCATTTTTCAGGGATTTACCGGAAGAAGAAAAATGTTATGCCCTCCCGTATGAATACTGCGAAAAGCACAGGGTGCGAAAATGGGGTTTTCACGGTATATTCCACGAGGAGAATTCCGTAGTTGCGGGCTTGAAAAAAAGGACAATATCCATAGTTCTTGATATTCAGACCACGGTTTCCGCAATATCTGGAGGGAAGCCTCTTTCCATAAGCCTTGGATACACGCCTCTTGAGGGCATAATGTCCCGGACAAGTTGCGGAGACCTCGACCCCGGGATCGTGTTCTACCTAATGAATGTGCAGAAGTATTCGCTTCAAAGAATAGACGACATGCTTAAAAATGAAAGCGGATTCGTGGGTTTGACCGGTTACGATATATCAATCGAGGATATGGTAAAACTTCTCGGCAAAGATAAAAAAATAGACCTCGCGTTTGATGTTTACAGGTTCCAGATAATGAAATATATGGCCGAAGGAATGGCAGCTATGGGAGGGGTGGACAATATAGTATTTTCCGGGCAGAATACCGGGGTACTAGCTTCAGTTATCCATAATATCCTTAAAGACCTTATGTTCCTGGGAGTTAATGTTGGAAGTGTGCCCGGAGCCGTTGATGGAGATGTTGTCACGGTGTCTTCAGCTGAATCAGAGATAAAAGCGCTTATAAATAAAATGAGTGTAGAAAGAATAATATTCCACCAGAGTATATCCTTCCTTAGAAATACTAACAAAAACAACACAATGACGTTCGGTAGAAAATAAAAGAAACATCAGTGAGTCGGGGCGTAGAGGCTGAAACCTTCCGATTTCTGGGAACAGGTAGTATTAAGGATCACCTGGGCTTTGTAGAAAAGCGGATCGATCTAGAAATCAGGGAAGATGGAATTCCTTGGCTGAGGACTCAAAGAATGCCATGGGCTTAAAGGAAGAGGCTGATTATGGCAGGAGTTTTTCAGAAAAAGGAGCCAACGCCTCCATAAAAGCTGCGGAGAGATTTCTCGTTTCCACGAAACAAATATTGAAAAAGTGACACATTTTTAACACGTTGGCTTTTCTGGTATCATAACCTGTTTTAAAATAATGAGATAGGCGAATAGGAATAGAATCCCTGCCTCTCCGCCATTTAACAGAAAAGGCCCCTGAAACAGGGGCTTTTTTGTTAATTAGTAATGCAGCAGAGGTTATAGCAGACGCTATGAATAATCCTTTATAAATGCTGGAGTTACATATTAAATACTGGTAAGGGAA
>SLID01000051.1 GCA_007135805.1 Candidatus Omnitrophota bacterium
GGGGGAGTCGCGGCAAATTACAACATAACGCATGTAGACGGCACGTTGACGGTAGATAAGGCGGAACTTACGGTAACGGCGGATGATAAGGGTAAAGTATACGGCGACGCGGATCCCGCTCTAACGTACACACCCTCTGGCACGTTGTACTATGATGACGATTATGACGTAATTGCGGGCGTGAACCTCGCTACTGCTACGGGCGCTGCGGCGACAGCGGGTACGCACACGATAGAGATCACAGGGGGAGTCGCGGCAAATTACAACATAACGCATGTAGAAGGCACGTTGACGGTAGATAAGGCGGAACTGACGGTAACGGCGGATGATAAAGGTAAAGTATACGGCGCGGCGGATCCGGAACTTACGTACGAGGCGAGCGGTACGTTGTTCTACGGGGACGGATATGACGTAATAACGGGCGTGAACCTCGTTACTGCTACGGGTGCGGCGGCGACAGCCGGCACACACACGATAACGATATCAGGCGGCACGGCGGCAAACTACGAGATAACGCATGTAGACGGCACACTTACGGTAGATAAGGCGGAATTGACGGTAACCGCCAACAATCACAGTAAGGCTTATGATGGTTCGGCGTATAGCGGCGGTGCGGGTGTGACTTATGACGGCTTTGTAAGCAGCGAGGATGAAAGCGTGCTTGGCGGAGCGCTCACTTATTCGGGTTCGAGCCAGGGAGCGAAGAGCGTGGGTACATATGTAATAAGGCCGGGGGGGCTGACATCGGCGAATTACAATATAACGTTTATGGATGGAACGCTCACTATTACGGATGGGGATGTGCCGCCTCCGATCATAGATCCTCCCATTGACGACCCCGTTTTTGACGTGGATCTGGAAGACCGTTTGATGGTAGATATCTGGTTTGGGTTTATTTTCTACGATGAAGCAGAAGAAGACTGGAGACGGCGTTGGTACGCCGCGGGAAGCTACCGGACGGTGATCATAGTGTACGAAGGCAGCGTTATGGCTGTTCCTTATGATGAGGAAGGTCCCAGGTACGATGAAGGGGTAGAGCTTACCGGCGGTCAAAGTACCGCGATAGATGGCCGGGTGGGCGAATGATCCGGACATCATAGATCAGGCGGTGTTTTTTTGGTGATATTTAATAGAAGTTGGCGGGTTTTTAAAGAACAGATAGTTTTGATGTGTTTTTTGACATATTTTAGACAGGGCTCTAACGGCGATGGGGCTATACTAAACTTTTGAGGGTGATAAAGATTTTATTTGGGGGGGAACTTGACTTATCGGTCCATGTGGTGTAAGTTTTAGTTAGGGCATTGTAAATTCAGATACAATTGGCGCCGCAGTTTGACTTTTCGGAACGCGGTGTGTATATTCCACTTAGGAGGTGGGTGGCATGAAGGTGATTAAGGTGTCATTAATAGCTTTGGTGATCGTGGGTATGTCTTTTGTTTCTTATGGCGCTGAAACTGCCAGGACAGCGACTATACTGGACATGGATGGAAGAGTATCGGTACGTCTTTCCGATGGCATAAATGTACCTGCCGAAATAGGTATGGAAATCGGGCAGGGAGACGCCATAATTACCGGAGAGGGGGCTTTCGCTCTTGTGCGTCTTGAAGGTGAAGAAACAGCGACTCTTGATATCAGCGAAAATTCACGGCTTTTGTTGAGTGAGCTTATTTTCGACGCGGCCGAGGACAGCCAGAGCACATTGCTCGATCTTGCTATGGGCAAGGTGCTGATAAGAGCCGACAGACTTCACAGCGAAAAGTCACGTTTCGAGGTTAAGACCCCGACATCTGTCGTTGGTGTACGAGGGACCACGTTCGAGGTTCAAGTAGAGGGACTGGAATAAGTTTGAAACGGAAAAAAAAGTTCTTATTGAACCTTGCGCTGGGATTTTTCGTGTCCACTATTCTTATAGGTGTTTCCGGCCAGGGTTACCTGAGAAGGGTAGAAGCCGCGGGTTACGATCTTCTTTTTCGGCTCCGCGGTTTTTCTTCATTTAATCCGTCCATATTAATTATACAAATAACAGATGAAGATCTCGGGGCTGTCGGGAGATGGCCCTGGGACCGGACCTGGCATGCCACCATGGCCATGGCGCTTAAGGATATGGGCGCCCGAAGCGTCTACTTTGATATCATCTTTTCCGAGCCGTCAAGAGAACCCGAAAGTGACATGGCTTTCGCCGAAGCGATCGAGAGAGCGGGAAATGTTTACCTGCCGTTCGCTTACCAGGAGCGTAGCGTAAACAGGGAAACGGCGTTATGGCCTGTCCCGGAACTCGCTGAAAACCTCAAAGGTACCGGCTCAATAAACGTTTATCCGGATATAGACGGTGTAATTCGCACTATGCCTCTTTTTTTCAGGGAGGCGAACGAAGTGTATCCGCATATAGCTCTTCAGATCGCTATGGATTACGGCAATTTTGATATAACGGGGATTTCGCCCGAAAGGATCATTCTTACCTCTCCTGAAAAGAAGGTTAAAGCCCCGTTGGTTGACGGTAACAGTACCAGGATAAATTGGCTGGGAAAATGGAAAGATACTTTTACTCACTTTTCTTACGTCGAGGTTATCGCCAACTATAGGAAACTGCTTTCAGGAGAGCCTCTTGACATAGATATCCGGCCGATAAAAGACAGTATTTGCCTGGTAGCTGTCACGGCGATCGGTCTATACGATATACGTCCCACCCCTCTGGAAGCGGAATATCCCGGAGTTGGCGCGATCGCCACTGTGATAAGTACTCTTTTGGACGGCAAGATGTTGTCCGTGGCGGGCCCATTTACAAACTATGCCCTGGTTTATTTTCTGGGGACATTGCCGTTTTTCTTTATTTCAGGTAAAAAATCCTTGCGCGAGATCCTGGCCGTCGCGCTTATAGCGGTTTTGTTCTTTTTTGTCACTGTAAAACTCTTCGAAAATCACTACCTCATAAATTATGTGCTCGCGCTTGGCGCTCTCCTGGCCAGTTATACAGTTGTCGCTACTTACCATTTTGTGAGGGTTTCAGTTGAGCGTCAGAAATTTTTTCAGATGGCCGTCACTGACAGTCTTACGGGTATAGCTAATGTGCGGTATTTCATGATGATACTTAACACGGAATATCTCCTGGCCAAACGAGAACCCGAGGGCAGGGGGTTCTGCGTCGTGATGCTGGATATAGACCATTTCAAGAAGTTCAACGATACTTACGGTCACGCGGTAGGCGATTATGTCCTTAAAGGCGTGGCCGATGTTCTGAAGAACAGCGTCAGATCCTCGGATATAGTCGCTCGCTACGGGGGAGAGGAAATGGTGGTGCTTCTCCGCGTTACGGATATCCGTAACGCCATGCGCGTCGCGGAAAAGATCCGGGGGAACATAGAGCGGTTTGATTTCAGGGACGAGAAGAATCATTATAAAGTTACGGTAAGCGCGGGTGTTTCCCAGTACAGAGGAGGGGAAGAAGATACCGTGGAAACCATAATGAAACGCGCTGACGCCGGGCTTTATGAGGCCAAAGAGAACGGTCGTAACCGTGTAGAGACTTTAGAGAAGCTGTAAAAAGCCGGAAAGTGCCTGCCTGTAAACGTGAAACCGCGTAGCCGATATTCAGCGTTTGGCATGTTAAGCGCCTGAACGGTGTGTTTTGATGTGCCTTTCGAGCACTCTCCTTATTTATAGTATTCTAAGCGCATACCACCTAATTCTGGTTGAGATTGACAGCAGACGTCCTTTTGTGGATAATATTTGTCGGACGTTAAAACGCTTTTAATTGTTGAGTTGCCGGACGCTTTTCGGGAGTCTGTTCCTGGCGGCTTTTTTATGTATGGCCTTTTTCGGGTTAGAGGACCCACTCAAAACGTGAAAAAACTTACAAAAATAGAAGCAAAAATAAACTCCAGAATAGGCAAGGCCATAAGTGATCATGATCTTATCAGTAACGGAGACCGTATACTTGTAGCTGTTTCCGGCGGCAAGGACAGTTTGACCCTGCTAAGGATGCTCAAGAAGATACAAAGCTGGGCCCCGGTATATTTCAGCATTTTCGCGGCCCACATAACCACCGATTTCAGCTGCTCGGGATGTGTCGGGCATGAGCATCTGACCGGGGTTTTTAATTCGATTGGAGTCGAGTATTTTTTCTCTCATGTTGATGTTCTGGACCAGGAAGGAAAAACCAACTGTTTCTGGTGTTCGTGGAATAAAAGAAAGGCCCTTTTCGAACTGGCTGAGAAGAATTTATGCAACAAAGTCGCTTTCGGGCATCACAAGGATGATATTGTCGAGACGCTTCTGATGAACCTGCTTTTCAAGGGAGAAATATCCTCGATGAACCCCAGCCAGAAGCTTTTTGAAGGCAAGCTCACTCTTATAAGGCCCCTTTGTTATGTCGATGAAAAACTGATAAAGTCTTATGCCAGACAGGCGGGTATACCTTTCCAGTCTTGCCAGTGCCCATTCGGTAAGAATTCCAAGAGGAAGGCCGTTAAGGATATACTTTCCAAGATAGAACAGGCAACTCCGGGAACTAACGTCAAGACCAATGTCTTTAATAGTGTTACCCGTATAAGGAAAGATTACATCGGGGCGAAGGCAAAGGCCCCTAAGTTTGACTCAAACCTTCTCGCGGCCGCTTCTCCGCCGCCGGAAAACAATTAAGGATGGGCCATGAAAGTACGTCTAGCGGGATATAATGTTGATACGGATGTCCTCAAAGAGCTTCAGGACGCGGCGGGGAAGCGCGACGACGTGACCCCCGAGGTCCTTTCAGCCGCGTATGCCCGTATAAGCCGTGACGCCCGGTCCATAGAGGAGATACGCAAGGACGCCCGGCTCGAGGTGGAGAAAGCCAGAAGTTCTAATTCCAACATTATCTTTAAAATGGGCCACCATTCCGTGGCAGAACACGCCGTTTTCAATCTTGACATAATAGGGCTCTCACGTCTCGCGATGGAAGAAGTGGAAAAGTTCCGATTGTCGTCATACACGGAAAAATCGCAGAGATA
>SLID01000063.1 GCA_007135805.1 Candidatus Omnitrophota bacterium
CAAGCTTATCTCGGCTGGGTCACTCTGCCGGCCTATCCTTCCCAGGGCCTGTAAAAGGTCCCCGATGGATTTTCCGGACACCTGGGCAAGCAACCGGAAGCCTTTTGTATAACGTGTGTTAAGATCTATTCGGAAACTCTCAAAATCCAGAATATCGCTTTTTTCACTCAAGTCGTTCCTAACATCATCCAAAAGAACGTTTATCTCGCTAAATTTATTTTCGCGATTCGTTTTTACATAAAGGTCGTCCCCTTCCCTGCAGGCTGGTTCGTCGAGCTCAATAAGGTGAAGAGCCAACTTTTGCGTTTTTTCCGATGTCTGGTATCCCGCGATACCTATCTGTTTTTCAAAATTGTCCAAGTCGAGCGCTCTTGCGGCTGCGGCAAATTCTTTGACCCCTAAAAGTTGTCCGCTCTCGTCTTTGCTTTGAAGTAGCGCAACAACCTCTCCTTTTTGCGAGCCGATAGTGTTGCTTAAATTTTCGATCCTTCCCGTTCTGTCTCGATCGAAACTAAGTTTTGTCTCATTTTCGCGTAAAGACGTAAGAGCGGCATTCCAACTTTCCAGTTCATTCTGCAACCGGGCGCGTTCTTCATCCAGGTCAGCTGTTTCTCGATTTTGCCGCTCTCTCTCTACGATCTGGCTGGAAATATTTTTTTCCTCAAGCTTAAGTGTGTCGATATTACGTTCGGCCTGTTTTTGCAATAAGTTGTTTTGCCTGGAGAGGTCGGTAAATAAAGCTTCCTGGTTAGACCGGATCATTTCAAGACTTTTGATATCATCTTCCGCATCCTGTCCGGCGAGCTGCGCCTTTTCAATCTTTTCTTTTATCTGTTTTTCTTCAGCAATACTAGCGGCTATTTTGTCGGCGATGGTCTGTAATTCTTGCAGTCCGGTTTTCAAAGCAGTTATAATTTCTTCGGCATCTGTAATGGTAGAGTAACCCTTAAGTTTCCCCGTTAGACCCGAGGTTATTTCATCGATCTTGCTGGAAAGTTTCGAAGATAACTTTTCGAGTCGAACTATGAGGTCATTGGCATTTACTCTGCTGGGGTCAGTCCGGAAGTTTTCCAATGATCCGAGGGCCTCTTTGACCGCTGGATCTTGATCGTTCGAGGCCTTAAGGAACCTTTCGAGCTGCCCGGCTCTTACAGCGTCAGAGAAGACACGTATATTCTGCATAACAGCCTGATAGTTAGTTCCTCTGGCGCCGGCATCGGTGAATATGGTAAGCACATTGCTTTTCCCGGAATTTTTGATGAACTTATTGAGTTCCTCGCCTCTAAGCTCGCCATGCACTATCTGTATCTCTATGTCCTCAAGGTTGTCGTATTCTCCTGACATGCGAAGTTCCATAAGAGCGAGGTCTACGATGTCCTGAAGTTCCATCGCCTGGTCCAAATCCCTCACATACATAAAGGAAGAAGGCAGAGCAAAATGTACTTCATTGTCTACGAGAAAATCTTCGAACCCTCTTTTCAACCATTCACGGGCAAGGTCCCGGCGGTCCTCACGGCCGTTTACCAGCAACATCTCAAAGTCATGCGGATGCCGCGCGATATGCGTCGGAATATCGAATACCCTGGCTCCGAGTATACCGGTAAGTTCGTTCTCCGATGTAAGCGCCGTTCCGCTTGCCCCGGTGATAATACTGAAAAACTCAGTTCTTGCCACACCTCCGCCGATCTCAGAACTGCTTACAGAGTCTTCATGAACCTTTATCTTGGAAGCTATTTCTTTGTCTTTGTAAACAACCTCTTTCAGGTACATCTCAAGGACCGTATGCAGCCCATCACTTAAGCGCCTGCTTCCCAGGAAGCCACCAGTATCATATAGTTTTACCTCACCATGTCTTGATACCGCATGGTCTACTCCCAAAGTCGTAGTGGATATCATCTTAAGGGCCTTCATGACCCATTCATACATCTCATCTACTGTCATAGTGATCTCAGGGTTGGATTCAACTATTTGTTTGACAGCTGCCTTCATTTCTCTTTGACCGCGATCCGTAGCTATAACCTCTTTCCCTCTCTGGAAAAAGAGGTGACTGCTTCCCCCTCCTTTCTGATCCAGTTCTTGGCCCGTCTCAAGTCTCTGGATCTCTTTTTTTCCGGCCGGCATTAGACTGGCCGCATACTCAACCGCTGCCTTTATCGCGGCGTATTTAGCCGGCCCGCCCTCGACTTTTCCCCCGAGAAGGTCATTCGCCGGGAGGGCTATCCTGTATTGTGTCGCGGCCTCTCGCATGGCCGCGTCGACCTCGTCGGTAAGAACAAAAAAGAATCGCCTTCCCTTCTCGATCACCCTGTCCTCTACGTCTTTCACTATTTCTTCGGCAAGGGTAAAGTTGAAACCCGCCGTATCGAACGTAACGATATCAGGACCCTCAGCCTTTTCGTCGAAAAATCTTCTCAACTCATCCTGTTTGTTCTGGGCCCTGTCTACATCATCCTTGGAATAAAGGCCGGAGGAAAGGCCCATATAGTCGAATATCGCCTTCCTCACGAAGTGGTCCTTGCGCGCGAGGTTCTGGTTGGAAGTCTCGGCAAAGACCTTGAGCCCCAGCATGGAAGCGATACTGAGTCCCACTACCGCGAATTCCGTTTTACCTTCTCCAGTCGCGATGTTCATTATATTACCGTCGGCGCTGAGCATTCCGGCCATAAGCTGGACCTCGTAATGGCCGTACCCAAGAGTTCTTTCCATGCTCATATCGGCAAATGAAGCCATGAGGAACTTCTGGGCGGTTTCGATGGAATCATAGGCCTGTTTCTGTTTTTCCTTGTTATTGATGTCGTCACCGAGTATCCGGGCCGCGTTTTCTTTACTCGCGTCTCTCAATGCGGCTACCCTTTTCGCGGTATGGTATTTCAGCAGGACATCTTCAAGAAGGGCTCTGTTCTTGATGTTCCCCTTGTTGTCAACCATTTCTTTTCTAAGCGCTATTACGGTTTCCATCTCCTTTTCAAGTTTTAACTTTTCTTCCCGCATTTTGTCTATCTCTTCAATATTTCCATTGATACGGGCTTCGACCGCCGCTACTTGGTCGGGAGCTAATTCTTTCTTAAGTGTTTCCCTATCCTCGGCTATCTGTTCCTCCCGGGCGGAAATGCGAACCGAAAGGCTATCGGAAAGGTCCCCCTGTATGTCGTTTTCCAAGCGCGTTTCTATCTCGGTGAATATCCCGGCCAAACGCGAAGTTGAGACATCCGCGTCAGCTATCGCAAGGTTTATCAGTTCATTCATGTTATTTAAGTTCCAGTTTCGAATGTCTTGGCCGACAACATCTGACATTTGCTTCATCCAGCGGGCAAAGGCCTTTATTTCCCCTTCTTCCATCGCCTGAAAGTATCCCTTCTTTTCGCCATGCATACCGGTAATTCCGGACTCAGCCGAACACATGTCGTAAACTCTCAGGATGATGTTCATGATATTAGTGACGTCCTTGTTGGTTTTCATGTCATCCAGTTCAGCCACGCTTTTTTCTCGCATAACTGATTGCTGAAAATCCACAAGTAAAGGCGCTATCTCGTTATTTACGACCATTATCGCGGATTCCATATCATCGATGGTATCAAGTCTTGCCCTGGCTTTTTCAAGGAGAGCAGCCCTATCCCCATCTTCGTGTATATGCGCTCCGAGGTCTTTCAATATCTCCCCCATACCTTTTTTAAGGTCTTTTTCAAGGGTTTCCCTTAAACGGATACGGGTTTTTTCCGGCATAGTCATCTTTCCGAGAGATGTAAGAGTTGTAATTATGCCTTCCTTCCTTGAAGGGGTCCGCGCGAACCAGTCTTGCCACGCTCCCAGCTCTTTCTGTGTAAATTGGTCCAAAGACTGCAGGTTCTGTTCATGTAGCGCCGTCATGGTGTAAACAACTGTTGAAATCTCGTTAAAAGCTTTTTCCTTATTGTCCTGGGTCGTGACATAATCTGAGAGTATGGCCGCCATCTCCCTGAGTATTAGGTCCTGACGGCTGATCAGTGCGTCAGTTGTGAGGTCTTCTTCCTGCATTGTTTTAAAACGCCCTCTCAACGATCTGACCCGGCCCCTGTCAAGCTTTGGAGTGGGCAGGGTGGGGTCCTCTCCGGAAACAAGAGCTTCAAGCCTTGTAAGCGCAAGCTCCAAAATGCTTTCACGGTCTTGGCTCAAAGTTTTCCGTTTTTCACTTACCCCTATATGGCCGGCGGGGATTGTTTTTTGCTGGTGTCGCATTCTGTAAACATCATCGACTTTGGCTTCCGTCCCTTTTTCTGTCTGATAAGAAACCGCGCTTTGAGTTTTAACTGCCCGCTTCGTTATTCTCTCCGCGGTACCGAAGTGAACTTTTAGATCCGATATTTTATCTTTGCCAAAGACCGCATCAAGATTTTGGATGGTTTTTTGGAGGGATTCTCCCATTCTTGACCCTAGAACTTCGGGAAGATCGGCTATTTCCGAAGCCAGACCCTCTTTCTCGATTCGGAAGAGTTGTTCCAAAGATCCGAATATCTGAGAAATATCTCCCTTCACCAGACTTATTGTTTCGGGGATGATGTCTTTTTTTCGTTGGAGTTTTTGCGCTTCCGTACCCTTGATATACGCTTTATAGTCGTCCTCAAGTTCAGCCAATTCTTTTTCTATTCGGGCGACCCTGTCTTCTTGTCCTTCCACCATTATGAGAGAGGATCTTTCCTGCTCAAGGTTTTCGTATTTTTCTCCGGCTTGGGCAAGCTCGCCGAGACGTTCGTTGATCCCGTTAAGCTCGGAAGTCAACATATGTTTTATGGCTGTATCCAGGCGGCTTATACTTCCCCGAAACTTTGTCTGGGTTTCTTGGTATTTTCGGGCCTCAGGTGACGTTTCGCTTTTTCCTTCGGCAGCTTTTTCCGCTGCGCGCATTTCTTTCTCGGCAGCACTCACCTCTTCAAGATGAGCACTTACAAAACTTAACCCGTTTTCGAG
>SLID01000005.1 GCA_007135805.1 Candidatus Omnitrophota bacterium
CCGGTATACCAGGTCCAACCCGCGCGGCCTTCATGATCACCTGTAGAATACACATCGGCTGGCATTACATAGGGTTCTCCTTTATAAATACCCGCGTCCTCGGGGGACGAGGAATGTTCCATAGGGCTTATCATCCGGAATATTTCCCAGGCCTTGTTACGGTCGTCCATAATAGCAAATGCCATACCCATCCATACAGCGGCATGTGTATACTGTCCGCCGTTTTCCCTTACCCCCGGTGGATACCCCTTTATATATCCCGGGTCGCAGGACGCTTTATCGAATGGAGGATCAAAAAGCTGCACTATCCGGGTCTGTTTTTTTACCAGGTTGCGGTAGGCATACTCCATGGCGCTTCCAGTTCGCCTTTTATCCACGGCGCCGGATATGACAGCCCAGCTTTGTGGTAACGAATCTATCCGGCACTCCTGGCTTTCCGAGGATCCCATAGGTTCCCCGCTGTCAAAAAACGCCCTTATGTACCATTTTCCATCCCAGCAGTGTTTATCGATATTTTCCGAAAGACGCGCCTTTTCCTTTTCACACCTCTTTTGGAAATCTTCATCTTTTTTGATGGAAACTATTCTTGAGAATTCGCTGACCACGTGGTGAATAAAAAAAGCCAGCCATACGCTTTCTCCCTTACCTTCCGCGCCTACAAGGTTCATCCCGTCGTTCCAATCCCCGGTACCCATGAGAGGTAAACCATGGGCCCCGGAAGTGAATCCCCTGTTGAGCGCCCTTACGCAATGTTCATAAACCGTGCCTGAGATCTCCGCGGGAGAAGGGCTGTCGTAATAAGCGTCTTCATCCGGGCTTACCGGGTGCCCCTCGAGAAAACCCACATTTTCGTCCAATAATCCGGTATCCCCCGTGGCATTGACATAACGGGCTACAGCAAGGGGCAGCCACAAAAAGTCATCGGAAAACCTTGTCCTAACACCGGCCCCTGTAGGTTCATGCCACCAATGCTGTACATCACCTTCCTTGAACTGCCTGGATGAGGCCTTCAGTATCTGCTCGCGCAGCATCCAAGGCGCGGAATGAACTAGAGACATGGCGTCCTGCAGCTGATCCCTGAAACCAAACGCCCCTCCCGACTGGTAAAACGCGGACCTGGCCCACATCCTGCACGAAACTGTCTGATAAAGAAGCCAGCTGTTAGTAAGAATGTTGACAGCGGGATCAGGGGTACTTACATACACCGCTCCCAGAAGGTGGTTCCAATGGTTCCATACCTTTTCCAGCTCATCTTTGGCCCGCATCACTCCCCTGTACCTGTTAGCGTTGGTCCTGGCTTCGTCGGTGTTCCTGCCCGCGCCCATTATAAAGACCGCCTCTCTTTCCTGTCCGTCAGGCACAAAAAGTGACGACTGTACCGCGGCGCAAGGGTCAAAACCGGCACCCACAGAATTGGAAAGATGCTGCCTTTTCATCGCCTCAGGATCCGACAAGCTACCGTTCCTCCCTATAAACTCAGTCCTGTCACCGGTGAATTTCTTTTCCTGAAGGTTAACATCGACAAAAGCCGTGTATTCCCCAAAATCGGGGTTATATCTGTTCCTTATGAAAAAACCCCCTGTCTTGGGATCGATCTCTGTGACTATGTGCATCTGCGTCTTTGCTCTTGTATCGCCGAGCACCGGTTCCGCGTAATAGGTAACGGAAAGTTTTCTGTCCCTTCCCGATACGTTCTTTATCCTGAGAACGGAATACTTCACAGCGGCATCCATGGCTACATAGACCCATAGTTCCGTCATTATACCCTCTTCACAATGTTCGAACACCGAATATCCGCAGCCGTGCCGAACGACGTACGAAGTCCTGCCCCGAGCGGGGAAAGGTGACGGCGACCAGAACTTACCGGTTTCCTCATCTCGGATATACAGAGCTTCTCCGCTTATATCCTGTATAGGATCGTTGTTCCATGGAGTGAGCCGGAACTGGCTGGAGTTTTCTCTCCAGGTAAACCCCCCTCCCGATTCCGAGACTACCGTCCCAAAAAAAGGATTGGCTATTACATTTACCCAGGGCGCGGGTGTGACGCTGTTCTTGCCTACCGTCATCACGTACTCCCTGCCATCGGTAGTAAATCCTCCTTTTCCGTTGAAAAAGTGAAGCTCCTGCGTGGGAGTCACGTCTATGGTCTCATAATTCGCGGGGATCATCCTGGATGGGACAAAACGCGGGGCGAGCGGAGAGGTTTTGACCCTCGGCTCGACCTGCTCAGCAAGCGTGCCGCGGGTATCAGAAATAATTATCCGGGCAACGGTCTGAAAAAGTATTTTGTCTTCCTCCGACATCTGTTCGGAACGCCTTATAAAAACCCCTCCGGGTTTGTCTAAAAAGTGCGCCTCCATACCGGATGTTACCATCCCCATTATCCTGTCCTGCAGTTCCTGTCTGTAACCTGAATGATCCTCATTCCACACTACAAGATCCACAGCCAGGCCCTTGCTCCTCCAATAAGTATGAGCTTTAAAGACCTGCCGTATCAGGTCCAGATTAGCCATATCCGATATTTTAACAAGCACTATTGGTAGATCCCCGGATATCGAGTAGCCCCACAAACCTGATTGTCCGCGCCTATTCCTCGCTATTATCCCAGGGGCCGCCCTGCGAGAATATCCGGGATAAATTATTGACCCTGCCAGTCTGCCGAATATCTGGGCCTCGGTTTCATCCGCGTTGGATTGCTGAAGAACAACCTGGGAATGCGTCCACGCCAAGTCAAATACACGATCCGAAAGATGGCGGTCCCTGTATTTTTCTATGAAACTCAGGGCTTTTTCCCGTGTTTCCGCCATACCTGTCACAAAATCCACTACCGCCGCCTGTTCAGGTTCGATGGTAACCCGACATCTTATGGAGGCCACGGGATCCAGCACGGTTCCCTCAGCTCCCGAAAGATCGGACATACTCCTCATGGCGGCGGGATCCGAGAGGTCTCTTCCTCTGCCGATAAATTTTGACCGGTCTGTTTCGTAAGATACCGGTCCCGCCGATGTCCCATGGATAGCCGCGAGATGGTACATGTAAGGCCTTTCGTCTTCCCGGGACCTTTTCCTGCGGGAACATAATATGGCCTGTTTAGCTTTAATAAGTTCGGTCTCGACAAAAAGCTTACTGAACGCCGGATGAGCGGCGTCCGCGCCGGCGGGAGCCAACACAACTTCCGCGTAACTGGTCAATTCTATCGTCCTTGTCTCTCTTGACGTATTGATTATCTTTATCCTGCGCAATTCCATATCGTCTTCGGGGGAAACTGCTATTTCGGCATGCGTCTCTATTTCACTGTCCCTTCTCCTGAATTCCGCTTTACCTCTGGGGAAAATGGCCTCGTATTTTTCGGGAATTTTGCGCGTCGGATGGTATCCCATCGACCAGGTCTCTCCTGTACCCATGTCTCTCATGTAACAAAAAGCGCCGGAACCCTCCCGCGTTATATCCTCTTCCCACCGAGTGACCGCCAAGTCCCTCCATCTGCTGTAACCCGAACCTGAATTAGTTACCATGACATTGTAAGAACCGTTTGAAAGGAGATGCACTTCCGGTTCTCTGGTGATCGGATCGTTGAAAACCCTGAAAAGGGTCTCACCTTCAGCTGGTACCCTTAATATCTCAGGAGGCTCGCTCAACCTGCGGTGAAAAGGCGTAGACTTGGGGAGCCTCTCGTGTAAAAGTGGTTCCGCGGCCTGGAACACGGGGTCTGACATGAACCTTCTCTGCATCGGCTTATCCAGGAGCACATAAACAAGCGACAAAAGGCTCATGCCCTGATGGTGCGCCATGAAAGACTTGACCAAGGCTGGATCCTGCTGTCCAAAAGGACGACGGGAAGGAGTGTGGTCGGCCGCTTCGTAAAACCCGTATTTCCCCACAACCCCCCTTGCCGTGAGCTTTCTCATATTGGCGCAGGCCCTTTCCGGAAATACCATAAGCGCCATAACGGAAGCGTAAGGCGCTACCACAAGATCGTCCCCAAGCCCTCTCTTGAAACCCAGACCCGGTACGCCAAACGACCTGTACTGATAATTCATATGGGCATCTGTGGCATTGTACCCCGATTCCGACATACCCCAATAGGGGAGTCCCCTCCTTGAAGCGTATTTCATGTGCTTGCGAACCACGGCTTTATATGTCGCGTCCAACAGAGTATTTTCGTATGTGGGCATTACAAGAAGCGGCATCAGGTACTCGAACATAGACCCGCCCCAGGAAAGAAGCGCCGCGCCGCCGGAACGGCCCGAGGTGAAAAGACGTCCCAAACTGAACCAATGGTCTTCCGGCAATCTTCCGGAAGATATCCCGACAAAACTGGCCATACGAGCTTCAGAAGCAAGTAGATCGTAACAACTCCTGTCCCTGAGCCTTTCGATCACATTGTATCCTATTGAAAGCAGGTTGTACGCCTTGTCGAAGAGAAAATCAAAATCCATATCGGCAAGCTCCGAGCAATCAAGCGCGAGCCGGTCTATTTCTATCATCCTGTCGACAGCCAGTGACGCGGCTTTTTCTATGCCGGAAAGGAGATCCTCAATATTTCCGTAGCGCGTTTCGTTTAGGGATGTTTTATCCCCAAAGATCGCGCCGGCAAGTTCCCTTATACTTCTTATGTCTACCATAGCTAAGGAACTCAGACTTCCCGGGAACATGGCTTTTCGGATACTCTCCTTGAATTCCGAGGCAAGTTCGCTATCAGAAATATCAATGGACTCAAAAAGATCCTCCATCACGCCTATTTCCAACCAGGGGAAAAACGCGTCTATTTCTTCTATCCAGTTGTTACAAGCGTCTTCGAGGGCCCCGGCCCACCATTTTATTTCAGGGTTTTTCTGGGGCGAAGACTCTCTTCTCACGTATCCAGCTATCTCTCCCGTCCTGTTAAGAGTTTTCCGAACCTCTC
>SLID01000130.1 GCA_007135805.1 Candidatus Omnitrophota bacterium
CACATATTAACAGCTATCCACAAAGAGAAAAAAAGAACCAAAAAAAGAGAAAATACTGCTACTATTTTTATGCTTCTTTAACCCATACCTTCGGTAACATTTATTAATGAGTCAACGGGCCGGAACCGGGTAAAAGTTCTGAAAGACCTGTAAATGGGCAATTTGCGTCCTATAGGCCGAGAGGGATCAGTTTTTCCCCATATTTTCCAAAAACTCTATATTAGTCTTTGACTTATGTAAACGGTCTATCAGAAGCTGCATGGCCTCGACAGAGTCAAGATCGCTCAGGGCTTTTCTCATAAGCCATATTTTCTTTAGCTCATCCTCTTCCACCAGAAGATCCTCTTTCCGGGTGTTGGACCGTTTAATGTCGATAGCCGGGTATATCCTCCGCTGGAAAAGATTACGGTCAAGCTGTATCTCCATATTCCCCGTACCCTTAAATTCCTCAAAGATCACCTCGTCCATGCGGCTTCCTGTATCCACAAGGGCGGTCGCGATAATGGTGAGACTGCCCCCTTCTTCCACGTTACGGGCGGCGCCGAAAAATCTTTTCGGCTTGTGGAGCGCGTTGGAATCAACTCCACCCGACAATATCTTGCCAGAGTGAGGGACCGCGGAATTGTACGCGCGGGCAAGCCGTGTTATGGAATCAAGAAGGATCACTACATCATACTTATGTTCCACCAGTCTCTTGGCTTTATGCAGGACCATTTCCGATACCTGTATATGTCTCTGGGCCTGTTCGTCAAATGTGGAGGCCACAACTTCGGCATCCACTGACCTCTGCATATCGGTAACTTCCTCGGGCCTTTCGTCGACCAGGAGTATAAGCAACTTAACATCGGGATAGTTCTTGCTTATGCTGTTCGCGAATTTCTGCAGAAAAACTGTCTTTCCACTGTAGGGCTGGGCTACGATCATACCCCTCTGCCCCTTACCGACCGGGGTAAGAAGATCCATTATCCGCATAGATATTTCATCGGGAGAGGTCTCCAGCACAAACCTGTCATTCGGATACAGCGGCGTAAGGTTCTCAAAAAGTATCCTGTTCTTGGCTGTCTCCGGATTTTCGAAATTGACGGCCTCCACCTTGAGAAGCGCGAAATAGCGCTCGCCCTCTTTGGGCGGTCTGATCTGGCCGCTGACCGTATCTCCAGTCCTTAAATTGAAACGCCTTATCTGGGAAGGTGATACATATATATCGTCCGGGCAGGGTAGATAGTTGTAGTCCGGGCTTCTGAGAAAACCAAAACCGTCCTCCAGCACTTCCAGAACGCCTTCCCCGTAAGCAAATCCGTCTTTTTCCACTTTTGCCTGCAGTATCCTGAAAATTAGATCATGTTTTTTCAGTCCACTCACGCCGTTTATCTTCAGATCTTTTGCCAGATCAGCAAGCCCGGATATTTTCATGTTCTTCAGCTGTACGATATCAAGCTCCTGACCCTTTTTCTTCACATCTTTTGCCATACTCTTTTCACTCCTTCTTTGGTATTTTCAACATTATTTTCATTATCTATGACATGGTCGGCCATACTTATTTTCCGGTCCGAGGACATCTGGCTTTCCATTATCCTTCTTGCCATATCCTCAGGGATTCCCCTGGCGACGGCCCTTTTAAGGCAGGTCCGCTCGCTGGCGGACACGGTAACTACAATATCCACTTCTCTGTCCAATCCGGACTCGAAAAGAAGGGGCGCGTCCACAACCACCACATCCGCCTCGGCTCTCGATACGGCGCTCCTTATCTCACGGATTATAGCGGGATGAGTTATCCGGCAAAGATCCTCCAGCTTTTTCCTGTCGGAAAACACCACCAAAGCCAGTGCCTTCCGGCTTATCGCGCCGTTTTCCGCCACGGAAGGCCCGAAAACCCTTACGATCTCCTGCTTTATATCCTCGTCGACGCGAAGAAGCTTATGCGCTATCGCGTCAGCGTCTATTTTAACGGCGCCGAGCGAAACAAAGATATCCGCCACCTTTGTTTTCCCGGAAGCCAAGGAGCCCGTTATACCTATTATCTTTTTCTCTTTTCCTATCGGTACTTTCATGCTTCCCCTACAGATCCAGAGGCTCCAGGTCTCTCCAGTTATACCCCGTTTCTACGTCGACCTCGAGAGGCACTGACAGGTCAACAACATTTTCCATTATATTCTTTATTTCGGAGGCGGTGTCTTTAAGACCTTCGGCGGGGGCGTCAAAAACCAGTTCGTCATGTACTTGTATCGTCATCGCGACGGTTTTGCCGGCAAAATGCCGGCCGCATTTTACCATCGCCATCTTTATTATGTCGGCGGCCGTACCCTGAACAGCGGTATTTACAGCCGCCCTTTCGGCAAAGGATCTCACCCTGTCGTTACAACTTGTTATCCCGGGCAGGTACCGCCTGCGGCGGAAGAGCGTGGTCACGTATCCGTCCCGTCTCGCTTTCTGGATAGTGGCGTCGATAAACTCTTTCACCCCGCTATACCTTCTAAAATACGCGTCGATGAAGCTTTCCGCTTCATCGCGTGATATCCCCAGCCCCTGGGCCAGGCCGAAAGAACCCATACCGTATATTACCCCGAAATTGACAGTTTTAGCCGCGTCTCTCATGTCTTCGGTAACATCATCAAGCTCATTTCCAAAGATCTGGGAAGCCGTAAAAACATGTACGTCCATACCGCGCGTGAAAGCCTCGCCGAGTCCTTCGTCGCCCGAAAGATGCGCCAGTACCCTGAGTTCTACCTGTGAATAGTCGGCCGCTATGAGGACATTACCTTTTTCGCGGGAGCGGAAAGCCCTCCTTATCCGCCTGCCAAGCTCGGTCTTTACCGGGATGTTCTGCAGGTTGGGTTCACTGGAAGACAGCCGACCGGTCGAGGTAACGGCCTGATTGAACCTGGCATGAAGAATGCGGTCTCCGGGATCCGTAAAATTCAGTATGGAATCATAATATCCGGTTCTCAATTTACTCAGGTGACGATATTCCAGTATCCTGCCGGGGAGCTCGTGAAGTGTTGAAAGTTTTTTGAGAGCGGATTCATCGGTCGACCTGCCCGTTTTAATTTTCCTACCCGCGGGCAGAGCGAGTTTGCCGTAAAGCACTTCCTGTACCTGGCGAGGAGAGTTCATGTTAAATTTTTCTCCTGCCAGCTCGTACGCCTGGGACGCCACTTCTTGCATCTCGCTGTATACACTTTCCGCTTCTTTCCTGAGATAATCGATATCCACCCCTACACCGGCCTCTTCCATATCTTTAAGGACCCTCACAAGCGGCATCTCTATGTCAAAAAAAAGCTCGTCTAATTTTTTATCCTTTAATTCCCGGGCCAACGGCTCGTAGAGGCGCATGGCAGCGGAACACATCACAGAAGCGCTGCGTCCGTCCTCGGCAAAAGCAAAATCCATTACCCTTTCACCTTTTACCGGTCCGCCGCCGGAAGACTCGGCGGAAAGGGACTCCCCAAAATGCCTCATAACTATGTCTTCCAGGCCATAAGCGGACAATGACGGGTCTATAAGGTAATCAGCTATCATGACGTCAAAATACGGTTCTTTGAGATCGATCCCCATACCACTCAGAACCAGCATCTCCTTTTTAATATCATGTCCCACTTTTACGGACTTACCCGAGGACGCGGCATCCTTTATGAGGTCAAGGGCCGCTTTTACGTTTTTTTTGCCGCCGGAAAGCGCCACATAAAAAACGTCTCCCCCGGGGAATGATAACGCATACCCTTCCGAGGGGATCATCCGGAAAGCCACCGCGGGAGTTGTTTCAAGCTTTTTCCGGAGGTTAATTAAATCGTCCGGAGATGAAACCACCGACATTTCAACGACAGGAGCCTCCTCCTGTGCAGGGTCTGTGTCCTTAAGCAGTTTGGAAAATTCCAGGTCCCTGTACAATCCTCTCAGCGCTTCGATATCAGGTTCTTCCGAGCTTCGAGGCAAACTTTTCTTTCCCAGATCCAGGTCTGTACGTAGCAAAACCAGTTCCCTACTGAGAAAGGCCATATCCCTACCCTCCTCGAGTTTTTTCCTGACCGACAAAGACGTTATTTTGTCGAGGTTCTCATATACGCCGCGAAGACTGCCGTGTTCGTTTATCAACTTGCCGGCCGTAACTTTTCCAATACCCTTTACTCCCGGGATATTGTCGCTGGAGTCTCCCATCAGGGCCATAAGGTCGGTCATCTGACCCGGAAGAACACCAAATTTGGAAAAAACTCCCTCAACATCATATATCTTTTCACCCGAAGGATGCGGGGAAAGTACCGTGACATGCTCATCAACAAGCTGGAACGCGTCCTTGTCTCCGGTCACGATGGTTACGTCAAGGCCCTTTTCGCGGGCCTTTCGCGTCAGAGTGGCGATTATGTCGTCCGCCTCATAGCCCTGTTTCTCAAAAACCGGTATGCGGTATGCGATGAAAACCTCTCTTATCCTGTCCATCTGGGACGCCAGATCATCAGGCATCGGAGGACGGTTTTCTTTATAAGCCGAATATTTTTTATGCCTTTCGGTCTCGCCCGGAAGATCGAACGCTACCGCGAGGGCGGTCGGACGATGATCCCGGGCTATTTTTTTGAGCATGGAAACCACGCCGTAAACGGCATTGGTCGGCTCCCCCTTTGAGGTTGTAAGGGAAGGAATAGCGTAATAGGCCCTGTAACACAAGGAATTCCCGTCTACGAGAAATATATTGTCTTTGTCTGCTTTCATTTCAGTAAAATAAAAAAGGTCAGGGATGTTCTTAAGAAACTTAAAGGATGGTGATGAATATTATGTTAAGCCCGGAGTTTAATTAAGTTTTAATATTGTCCAACAAATATCAGCAAGTGACCTCGGAAAGGGAATTCATACAGAAATATAACTTTCAAGAATACAACAGAAAAGCGAAAACGAATTTCCGAGCTCAAAAAAA
>SLID01000102.1 GCA_007135805.1 Candidatus Omnitrophota bacterium
TCTTCTCTCCACTGTTCTATTTCATCGGCTATAGCATCCCATGCCGCCACAAGTTCTTCCAGAGAAGGATCTTCCTCGTTGGAAAGCGGGAAATAAGCGTCTATACCTATATAGTCCATTTTGTCCCAAAAAGGAACTTCCTTATACTCTGTCCAATTGGCGGCATATGTGACAACACCGTCATAGATATCCCTTACCTTCTCTATAACCTGTTCCCATCTATGCGCCCACGCGTCAAACGTGGTAGCTTCCAGTTCCGTCCCCACGCAAAATATCTCGACTCCGGTATCGGCCGCAAGCTGCGCGTAGCGCAAAGTAAATTCCTCAAAACTGTCAAACCACTCTTCGGATGGCATGATGTTTATACGAGGCTCATCCGTCCTGGGGTCTATGTGAGGTTTCAGCATAACCCGCATGCCTATCTTGTGCGCTGACGCTATAACATGTTTCAAAGCTTCATCAGTGGGAGTGTCGCCGTCCGGAGTATCATTGGTGTATATCACTTTGGAATCTAACCTTTCCTGATACGCCGGGACCATTATGGCCACCGAATCAAATCCCACTTCTCTGAGATAAGCCAGCATAAAGTCTGATGCGGGAGAAAGAAATTCCTCCCCCATCCACGAAGTGTACACAAAACCCTTCTGGAATGGCTCTTCACTAAGCGGAACTACAGGCTGCGCAAGAGCCGCAAGAGCCGCGTCCGCTTCCCTCCTGGCATCGGCGCTTACTTCTCCCTCAAGGTATTCTTCCTTGGTCAACTCAGAGTGTGGATTAAGTGACATGGGGCCGTACACCTCGGTTTCCCATATCGATATACCCCAACTCGGATTTACCCTTTCAACACCAAATATCTTCACATAACGGCACTTTACGGGAGGGAAAAAAGTTTCAACAGTCCCGCCGCCACTTTCTGTTTCACGCGCCAGTACCTGCCAGGTAACAGCGTCCTGTGACCCCAGTATCTTGTAGTCAGTAGCATACGCCCGCTCCCACCTGACTATCACATTATTGATCACACTTTCCTCCCCAAGGTCAAAGTAGATCCACTGAGGGCCTTCGTAGTAATCGCTGGACCACCTTGTAAGCATGTCACCGTCATAAGCGTTCATAGGGTTAGGGTCTGGAGCCCAGTCCGGAGCCTGGTCGAAACTGGACGCCTCCGCGTCAACTGCCTTAAGGTATCCCAATTGTTCATTTTCCGGTACATCCACGGTTTCGAGTACCGCGGTAAATTTGTCGGCCTTTTTGTCGTCCGCAACGTCCTCTACAGGCGTTGTCGGAGAAACAGCGGCGACATTGACCTCCACCTCTTCCTGCTCCCCCTGTCTGGCGCAACCCGTTGCCGCGAAAACAGCCAAACTCATCGTGGTCATGAGAATTCCCATCCTGATAATGATCTTTTTTGCCATTTTTCTCCCTTCCCGTTGTGTTAAACACTTCCTTACTTTAAGCTATATCTCCCCAGGCCTTTGGTCTCGCCATAGTAACACCTCTCATTATATATTTCTGGAAAAAGAGGTACACCACAAGCATGGGAAATGTAGCTACTACCGCACCTGCCATGACCATACCGATATTGGCTCCAAACTGCCCCGTAAGAACAGCGAGCGCGAGCGGGACCGTCCTCATATCGGGTGTATGTATTATGACAAGAGGCCAGACAAAATTGTTCCATTGCTGAAGAAAAGTAAATATCGCCAGGGTTGCCGCCACCGGTTTTATCAGGGGAAAGATCACCCGGAAAAATATCGTGAACTCACTGCACCCGTCTATTCTTGCCGAATCTATAAGATCGTCGGAAATACTGTAAATATACTGTCTGTTGAGAAATATCCCGAAAGCGCACCACGCCATAGACGGTATTATGAGCCCCTTGTAAGTGTTAAGCCAACCCAGATTGCGGACTATTATAAATCCGGGGATTATATTAACCTGCCAGGGTATCATGAGGGATCCTATAAAAAGAAAGAACAGCTTGTCTCTACCCCAGAATTTATGTTTCGCGAAAGCATATCCGGCCAGAGATGTGGCGAAAACGTTAAAAACGGTTATTGATGCCGCCACGAAAAAGCTGTTCAGTATGTACCTCGCCATGGGTATCATTCTGAACAGGTCCCTGTAAGGTTCCAGCGTGGGGTTGCTGACCACAAAACTCGGAGGATAGGCCTGTATCTCTTCTATGGGTTTTATTGACGTCACCAGCATCCATACATAAGGTAAAGCCATCGTGATCGCTCCCGCTATGAGAAAAGCGTATACTGTAGCCTTAACCCATGAACCCTCTCTGTGCGCTGTAATCTCAGGTGTCATCTATCGTCTTGAACTCCTTGTTCGGGGTCAATAATCCACTCGAAATTTCATAAAACGCCTGTTAAGCATCGTGATCACGAACACTATGGCGAATATAACGTACGCTATAGCCGAGGCGTATCCCATTTGGAATTTCTCGAAACCCCTGTCGTACAGGTAGGCCACTATGGTAAGCGCGGAGTTGAGAACTCCTCCTATCCCACCCTGACCGCCTGTCATTATGTAGACTTGCTCAAATACCTGAAAACTAACTATCAAACTCATTATCGTGACAAAAACGGTCGTGGGCTTAAGCAATGGCAGTGTTATGTGAAAAAATTTGTGCCAAAACCCGGCCCCGTCTATCTCCGCCGCCTCATACATCACCTGCGGGATGGTTTGTAATCCCGCGAGAAATATTATCATACTGTACCCCACACCTGCCCATATGGACATTATCATTATGGCCGGAAGTGTCCATACCGGGCTGGCCAACCAGTCTATAGGCTGGAAACCCAGCACCATAAGTAAGTGGTTCAAAAGACCGTATTTCTCTCCGGCATACAGCCATTTCCATATGACCGAGATAGCCACCATAGCTGTAACAGTTGGCAGAAAAAAAATGGATTTAAAGAAATTCTTGAACCTTATTTTCTGGTCTATAGCTACAGCCAAAAGAAGAGCAAGCGCCACTCCTAAAGGGACTACTCCGGCTACATATATAACGGTGTTGCCCAGGGCTTTCCAGAAAAGCGGATCCTCGAAAAATAATCGCCTGTAGTTGTCAAGTCCCACAAATCTGGGCGCATGTACGACATTGTATTCCGTGAATGACCACATAAAGGACATCACAACGGGAGCCAGCTGAAAAACAAAGAACAAAGTAAACGGAAGGGCGATGAACAGGTAGGATATTTTCTGTTCATTCAACTTCTGCACAAAAGTCTTATCTTCCATTAAGCGCCTTCTTGTATTCTTTTAAAATGTCCATAAGTTAGACTTTTCATTCTACAGTATTTTAGGGGGGTTGTCAACTTGCCCTCTCAGATATCACCCCACGGAAAAGGCTCCCGGATCAAAGAGGTGTAAACGTATCTATTATCTGGGCATCCCCTTCGGACCGTAGATCATAGCGAGATAAAGTCGCCGGAAGTATTGCCATTTTACCTCCGGGCGACGCCTGCGGAACAGGAAGTTCCCTGCCGTCAAAACAGATGAAAACCCTGCCTTTTGAAGCCACCATACTGCGCATCACGGAATTTCCCTCTACCTTGATAAGGGAAGTGCCGTTGAATGTGATCCTATGCGCCTCGAGGCCTTTTTCGGCAAAATTTCCCGGCAAACGCTCCACAAAATATCCATCCCGGCGATCTATTATCTCAGGAACAATGTCCGGGGTCACCTCGGGCCTCATTTCATCAACACGATCCGTATCTAAACTTTTCAGCGCCCCGGGCCTTTCATATCCCGGGAAATAGTACCTCACAGGATATGTCGTACCATCCTCCAGTGACTGTGTCGGACCGGGTATCTGCGGTTCTATTACGCATACCCCGGGGCCCAGCGCGTGAAGGGTCCCTGAAGGAACTGGGATAACATCTCCAGGGGAGACAAACCTGTAGGCATAGAAAAATTCCACTTCGTTTTTCGCTTTGATAAAAACTTCACTGGCATTTGCCACAGCCGGTATTTTATCTTTGACCGCATCTGACGCCGCGAGGACATTCCCCGTTTCTATAAGAATCTTCTCGCCATCCGCACCACTCGCTTCTATGGCGCCTATCAAGGCATTAAGCTTCTCTCCATAGAAAGCAAGGGCTTTACCATAATGTTTTGTAACATCTTTTCCGTATTTCTCAATAGAGTCACGGCTGAAACCCAATATGACCCAATTCCTGCCTCCGGAAACCTTGTCATCACAAGAAGTTACAACCCAAAGCTCATTCTTGGAATCATGGAACTGTACTGATAATCTTCCCTTGGGAGTAAGTATCTTGACAAGCGGAGCCATCTGCCCGAACTTTTCCAATACCCTCCCCCCCAAAAGTTCTCCCGGGAAGTCCAACATCAAAGACCACATAGACGCCCTATGGCTGTCTACGACCGCGGTGGAACTTTTATCCTCAGTTCCGGGACCATACCAGAATTCGCCTATTCCATTAATACCCCATACTTTGGTTTCGGGATAAGGTTCTATCAGAAAAGGAATACCGTCTCTTACCGCAGCAGCCACCACAGGATCAGTATTATTTGAAAAAGCCGCCATAGCGCCTAAAGAACCGGGCTTTCCTCCCAGGATATCAGACATCATGGCCGCCACCAGAGTATCTTTGAAAGAAACGATCTCTCTGGCCCTTTCAGGCGTGTCCGCGTTGGCGTACACACGAAATTCCGGGGCATTCCCGGATGGCCTAAGGTGAACAACATCACCGTTACAAAACTTTATCCTGATACCATCAACAAAGTTCACGCTTTCAATGCTACTAAACCCCCTGGTAGGGTTAAAATACTCCCGCAAAGCCCCCGATATATTCTTAAGTTGTTTACTTATAACATCTTCTGCGGGTTTTCCCATGACTTCTATTTCTTCACCCCTAAAAACAACCTGGGATACATCTCCGGAAACGGGAGTGAACATCTTCACTATTTTTCTGCCAATTTCAGCCGTGTACTCTTCACACCCGGGAGAAGAATTATCCGCGACACCAGCATCCGTGTATCGAGGCGGAAGGGACCTTACGACCAACTCTGAAAGTGAAAGTTTTGTTTTTTTGGCAAAAGCCAGCAGCGCCAATACAGGCAAAATAGCGTCCCTTGTGGGAAGGGCTTCAAGTTCAGCTCCTTCAATTTTCCAATCCGCTCCCAAAAGGAATCCGCCATTTGACTCCCAACTCACTACTTTTGCCCCAGGCACGCGGAGCTTTTCCTCTATCATGGATTTTATCACGTAAGGTGAACCTATTTTTGTCTGCTCTACTTTTATATTCTGCTCTTGTAGAACAGGTAATACGGCATCATTAGCGCTTACGGGTACGGCGGCAAAATCCGGCCTGAGGTACAATGAAACAAGAGCCCCAAGCTTGTCACCCGGGATAAAAGCCCCCTTCTCATCCGCTACAAGAGGCCTGTCAGAATCCCCGTCGGTGGATACTATGACCGAAGGAGAATACTCGGCGGCCCATCCTTTTAAAAGACGTAAAGTGTCGTCTGATATTTTCTCGGTATCCACCGGCACAAATCTTTCAGATCTTCCCACACTTACAACTTCGGCTCCCATATCTTTAAGCACGCGCTCGACAATATCTCTACCCACCGCCGAATGTTGGTAAAACACTATTTTGAAATCTTTGAGAAAATTTTTTGGGAAAACCCGGGTGTATCTTTCCACATAAAGATCTTCCGCTTCCCGCTCGGCCAATGGATCGGGTTCCTGGCAAGATACCTTGAACTTCCCATCCTTATCAAAAAGAGCTTTCATGCCGGGTTCCTTTTCCCATTTCTCCCGGATTGAAGCGACTCCTCTGAGTATATGTTCTTCATCGGACTTGAGTACTTCTCCCGATCTCTTAGTAAATTTGATCCCATTACGATCTTCCGGAATATGGCTTCCGGTGACCATTATACCGGGCATATTGTTTTTAATAGAATAGTAAGCGAGCGCCGGGGACGGCAGCCTACCGCATGAAATAGCGCGGCACCCCGAATCTTCCACAGCTTTGGCCACCGCCGCCATTATCCGGCCGGTTGACTCCCTGAGATCCCCTCCCAGGGCTATACCAGGATCTTTTCCGCTTATTTCACCGGATCCTCTGAGGAACTCGATAAAACCACGGGTATTTATGTAACACTCTTTATCAGTCATATTCTCGACGGTGTCCCTGAGGCCGCTTGTGCCAAATTTAAGTTCAGTTCCCATTTTTATCCTTTCCTTTCTTAAGCAATGTTTCCTCATTTTGCCTTATCGTCCTGGCCTGGTCTTCCGGAACACCGGCGACAAGCTCTGTCAATTCACGATAAGAAAATTTATTGGCGCCCAGTTTTGTATTTTCCCTCCAATCCGCCCTGCCGTCACGAGAAACATGCGTACGCATTGTTATTCGGCCTTTATCCGGGTGAAAAACATTGGCAAGGATATCCCCCCTCTTAAGATCTTCCCGGGGAGAAACCACATTGTAACACAACGCCCCCGAGGAATTAAGTTTTGTGACACTACTACCTATTATGACAGAATCTTCCGCGTCGATCTCGCCGATCTCGCTGGCAACCACAACGCAGTTAATGAGTTTTCCCTCTCCAATAAGCGCTCCGGCTACAGCCGAGTTCCGCCAGGACATTTCGCCGGGCGCTCCCCTTCCCCGGTCAGTAACCTTCATCTGAAAGAACGCCCTGAGCTCTTGAGCCCTCTTATCCTGTCCCGTAAGGCCGAGAATATTCTCAAAAAAACATGAGTTTCGACCAAGGTCTATCCATAAAGAATTCTCTCCGGTATTCTTTATCCCCAACATCTTTAAGGACTTTCTCCGAAAACTCGTTTTCTCCCATGCCTCATGGGTCTTTTTCCATCTTTCTTTGGCGCCCTGCCCGTTGACACCGATATCTCTTGAGATATCCGCATACTCATCAAGAGTCGAAGTCAGCGCCTGCCACCAGTCATTATCAGTGTTGAGAGACCCTTCCCGCTTTGTGACCGCCTCGATTTCCGCTAAAGCGAGCTGTTCGAAAAAGTCAAAAGTTATACTGAAAGAGCCCGCGCTCCTAAAAACAGTATCCGTCCCCTCAGGCAGCATAGCCTTTATCCGCGCGACATCAAGCTTTTCCCTAAGCAGGAGATCCCCGCTTTCCATTGGGACAATTGTGCCATAGGACTTTATGGTATCGTCCAATTTCGCCGGCTGGGCAAATATCTCCACATGATGTTTTCGTTCAGACGCGGCGTCAAACTCGTTCAAAAAAAGCTGGTCTCCCCAAAAAACAGAAAGCCGGTCCTCTCTTGACGGCGCGTAAATGGAGGATGCCCTTATAGAAGCTTCCAGGACGGTCATAGGCTCTTCCTTACCATCCACATTTATTACTCCAGGCAGTTTGATTCTTGACTTTGAGTTATACTCGGCAGCCGTCAAAGGAAAAAGTCTTGTCCCCTGGCCGGCCGTGTGATACATAAACACGCTTTTACCCGCTGAGAAGCTTAGAAAACTTTTTAGAACATCCTGAAATCCTTTAGACGAGGGCCGGAAAAGACCCATCCCGGCGGCCTTTATCCCCGCAAGATAAAAAGCGTTTATTGTCCCCAAAGCATTACCCGCCGGGCCGTTCCAGTTAGATTCGCTTACGGAAAGTATTACGGATGAAGGTTTTACAACTGAACCAGAACCGCGCGCGTCATCGGAACAAGTCAACCTCTTCTGCCAGAAAGACGCGCCTTCGTCAGAAGAACTGACCACTATAACGATATCAGGGCCGATCCCTCGCCGCGGGGCGTCCAACATGGCTCTTACATTGGCAAGAACACCAGGTTCCATATCCAATACCGAACTCAGGTTTCGGTCTTTTTGAGCCCGCCCTTCCAAGGGATCTCTGTCATCTTTCATACCGCTAATTGTACGACAACCCGCTCTTTTTTCCAAATACTTTGTACCGGGTACCCGGGACAAAAAAACAGAGAGAGCTTGCCTTGCCGAGGGGGAGGTGGTTTGGCTTGATGCTCTCTCTGTATGTTCCGGACCTCTACAGGCCCGGATAGAACACTTGTCTGTCCTGGGGAAAGAGTTTGCACTCTCGCGAACCCTTCCCGCTGCAATTCCTTACGCTGACCACATTACCTGGAGACGCCTGCGCAGAGCATCCATCGGGTCAAAAGCTTTTATCGGCATCGAGAACAGCATTTCCTTTACCAGGTTTGCCATGTAAGATACCAAACTTCGCGTATCGACTATAGCGGACACCGCTTCCTGTTCGTCCTCGGAAAGACCGCTTACGAATGTCCTTGTCGTTTCAAACGGCAGCATCAGGTATAAATGGGCCATTTCTATCTGTTTCCTGAGGACCTTAGTCAGGAATTTGTGCAGATCGGCCGCCGGAGTGGTAAGGTTCCCCACATCCTGGATCTGCTCCGGCTCTACCGCTCCGAGAATGGCGGACCAACCCGCCGTTTCAAGAGCAAAATCCCATCCCCCCTGCTCAAGAGCGTTTTGGGGTACGGGAAGAACTCTCACATTGGAAATGAAATCCTTGGCTCCTTCCAACATATTCGCGTCACTCAGGTTCGTGTCACTGGCAACCAGTATCTCGACGAATTCCGATGTCACCGTACGACTCGCGAAATCATCTAAACCCGCGGTAGAGGTATATCCCATCAACGATATGTCAGAATTTGTTATACCTCTTAGAAGCAATTCAGTCCATTGGAGAGACCCGGGGGTTCTGCGGTCACCGCTACGGAACATTTCGTTCGGAACATAAACCCTCATCCTTTTCTTTTGTATCGCGGGTATATGTTTTTTGATCGCTGAGAGTGTCTCATAAGCTATTCTTTCCTGCGGGGTAAGATCGTAAACTACTTCCACGACCGCTCGGACATCAGCGGGATTACGGACCTCATATAGCGGCGCGTCCGCGGCAAAGGGCATTTCGCTGCCCGGTTCAAGAGGAATAACTTCGCCGGAGACCTGCATAACAACTTCCACAGGCCTTTCACCGACCCTGAGGGTATGCTTCCGCCCCTTAACTACATCTGAAAGAGGGGCTACCTGTCCGCCGTATATCCCGACCTCGTCCCTCACATCCACCATGGTGTCGTATTCTATAAACCTGGGAGTAACATCATAATCGTATTCTGTTTCGCCGTTAAGCGTCATGTCACGCCCCCATTCCACCGGAGCCGGAAAATCCCATGTAAGCGGTTTCGGGGTGAATGTAACAAGTACCTCAGTATCACCCTCAGCTACTATCTTGTAAGGTTCCGCCGTCGCGGGAACTATAAGCATCGGGTTGTCCGGCGACGCCAGAGGTATTGTAGTTTCCTGGCCGTCCACGATTATGGAAGCCTCGCCCTTTATCACCACAAGATTATGGACGCTTCCCGTATCCGGAGCCGTAACTTCGGTTTTCGGCCCCTTAAAGGTTACCTTGTGAACTTCAAGACCCTTCGCCTCAAAAGTACCCGGCATCCTCTCTACTCTGGCCGCGGATGTCTCGGACAAAATATCCGGCCTTGCAGGACTCGCCACTATTGGATCTATCTCATTCACGCGCGCCGTATCAAGCTGTCTTTGCGCGCCGGGCCTTTCGTGTCCGGGAAAGAAATACCTTACCGGGTAATTCGCTCCATCTACCACCGGCTGGGTATCGCCCTCTATCTGAGGTTCTATTATCTCTACACCTTTACCAAGAGCGTGCAATGTTCCGGCGGGAATAGGTATAATATCCCCAGCCTGAACAGGTCTTTTCCCGTAAAACCATTCAAGACCTTCCCGGCCCGCCAACCTTGTCTCGGGGGCATCCTTATCGGCTATCCCCAGCAAAGCTTCGTCAAGATCCCTTACACTATCAGCCATCTCCCTGTCCTGGGGATTTTGCGCGACATATTCTTTGGCTTTATCGCGTATATCTCCCTGAAAATCAAGAGTAATGCCTCTTACCTCAGCGAGATCTATAAGCAGATTAAGACTGTCTCCGTACCTTGTGAGAGCCTCTTCAAAAACCTCTGTCACCCTGTCACCATATCTTTCAACGGCGTCTTTGCTGAATCCGTAAATTATCTCAGCGCCGGGTTCGGCTTTTGTAACTACCCAAAGCTCGTTTTTGGCATCATGGAACTGAACTGACAGCCTGCCTTCCGCGACAAGTATTTTCACAAGAGGAAGCATAGTACCGAAATTCTCGAGAACCGCGGTTCCCAGGACCTCGGGAGCGTACCTTATAACTTCACTCAGAGGAGCTTCATGCACCTGTCCGGAGCTATCCATAATCTCGACCACGGCTCCCTCGCCGTACCAGTATTCCGCTCCCCATACTTTGGGATCCTTACGGGGCACGACTCTGGCGGGGAGGCCCTCCATCAAAAGGTCCCCTACAGCGCGAACCTCTTCTGAAGGCTGCGCGGGTATGGTCGCCGAGTAGATCCCCGGAGTCGAGTCCGTGGCAGTATCCAGCCTCAAAACCCCTGACGAAACCGCTGACGAAACAGGTACAGCCTCCTGTTGCGGAACGCTCATACCTTTACTGGCCATAACGGCTCTGGCAAGCTCGGGAATTATAACTTCTTCTCCCAGAGAAGCGATCTCTCTGGCTCTGTCCTCACTTACACCGGACATAGCATAATTCCTGAAAACAGGATCATTGCCCGAAGGACGGAGATGAGATATTTCGTCAGTTTTGAATATTACCTGTATGCCGTCCATTATGTTTATAGACCTTATTTCGGCAAATCCTCTGTCCTGGGTAAAAACTTTTTCCAGTTCAGATTTAACGCGTAACCATTCCTGCCAGTCCCCAGAAGTCTGGTCTACCGCGATTGTTTCGGTCTCGAAAAGTGTTACTGTCTTCTCCCCTATAACAGCGGTTTTCATTCTTTCCGCGGTAAGGGTCTCAAAATCAACTGAGACAACATCAGTATCGCTAAGTTCGGGCATAAGCATGTCTATTATACCTTTCCTGACTTCCATGGCTACGGAGCGTTCCAGGCCGAAACCGCTTTCTCGGACAGGATGCATAAGCCCCTCGTATCCTCCCGTATGGTTGTGCACCTTGGGTATCTCACGCTCAAAAAGCCCTGACATAGACATTTTCGTAGCAAGACCCCTCGTTTCCGACTCCCTTTGCGCGTGTTCTTTCGCCGAACGCAGGGCGAGAAGCATAGGAAATAAAGCGTCACGGGTCGCCAGACGGCTTATATGACTTTCAGCGCCTTCTATCCTTACATCGCTTCCAAGAAGGAAACCGCCGTTAGCTTCCCAGCCAAGAGTATAGATCTCACGGTCGTCGGCGCGAGCCAGCTCCATCTCATCGTTCATCGCCTTGACAACATGGGGGGAACCTATCTTGGTTTTCACGACCTCGGCATGCTGAATCCCTCTGATATCTTCGATAACACCGTAGTTGGTACTTACCGGAAGAGCCGCCCTCAGCTCCATTCCCTCGGGAATAGACCTTAAAAGCTCTTTTGTGGCAAGAAGCCCCAGTTTGTCGCCAGTAAGGAATTTTCCGTACTCATCCGCCACACCGGGCCTGTCCGAGTCGCCATCTGTGAATATTATGGCGTCGAATCTCCTGCCCGTATCCTCTAATTCCCTGTCGGCAAAACCCCGAAGCGTTTGATCCATAGCGGGAGTTATTTTCTCTGTATCGACCGGGGTAAATTCCTCGGTCCGTCCCAACTCTACAACTTCAGCTCCAAGCTCCCTGAGAATCTCGGCTATAATGTCCCTGCCAACGGCCGAATGCTGCCAGAAACCAAGTTTCACACCTTCAAGCATACCTTCCGGAAAACCCTCAATATATCTTTGTTTATATGTTTCCAGAGCTTCTCTTTGATGCTCACTTAAGTCGTAATTGGCCTCCACAGGCTGTTTGAACATGGCTCTTTCATCAAAAAGCGTATCTTGCCACGAAAGGGAGTATTCATCGCTCCGGACACTCGAAACACTATCATGAATGGCGGCCTCATGTTCCTTCAATACTTCTTCTCCGTCCGCCAGGTAAAACTTTATCCCGTTCATATCGAACGGTATGTGGCTTCCCGTGACCATTATGGAAAAGCTTCCTTTTTGTTTAGCCCTGACAGCAAGCGCCGGAGTTGGCATTTCTCCTCCAAGGTCCAGTTGGATCTCATAGTCCAGTTTTTCTTCCTCTATCAATTTCGCGGACTCGTCCTGGACAGCCCGCGCCACTGCCGCCATAAGCCGCGGAGAACTGGGTCGCCTGTCCATACCTATAGAAACTATGTTTTCGTCTTTCGCGTCCAAATGGCCCTGCTCAAACAAAAATCTCACATAGCCCCGGGCATTTATGTAGACTTCCATATCAGTCATATTAACAACCTCGTCGCGAAGCCCGCTTGTCCCGAAACCAAGCTGTTTGAACTGTTTTACCCATTCCTGCCTCGGGATCATTGAAAAGAACGCCCTTTGCCTTATCTGGGTTTCTATCATGTCATCTACATCCCGGGCTACGGGAATCTCTCTTATATCATCGAACGTGTATAGATTATCGCCGAAAAGTTTTTTATCGTGCTTCTCCAAATTGGTCGGGGTCTCTTTAGGATCGTATCCGATCGGAGCCCTCATCCTTGTCTGCCCCTCCGGGAATCTGTCGTCACGGATCGATTCACGGTAAGCATCCGCCACTATTTCAGCCGTAGCGGCAACAGGTTCAACGTCCGATACATTGTATACTATGCTTCTCTCCGCTTGTATTTCGGGAGCGGTCGAGCTTTCAACATAAGAACTCTCGGCGATTATAACCCCCTGAGAATCGTTCACAACACTGTCAATTATTATCGATCCGGGCAAAAGCACCGTATCACCCTGAATGATCGATCCCCTTATCTCTATGCCGTATTCCTCATGCGTATATCCGGCTATAACCTGGTCAAGTGTAAGGTCAACCCTTGTCCCATCCGGGAGCCGGAAAGAAGCTACCTTTCCGCTGTCTATATGTCTCATCCTTCTGGCGTCTTCCGCCCTGATCTTATCCGCGATAGTCGCCTTTCGGGATATAACTTCACCCGTAGCGTAAAGTTCCTGTGTTCTGCCCAGCATATCAGCAAGCATGATGAATTTTTCATTGCTGAGATCCAGCATCCTCTTATAAGCAAACCAATGGCTGTTCTCCCCGATATCGATATGTCCCACCACACGACTGAGATCCGGGAAGATAACGTCCCTGTAAAGAGCGAAAAACTCAACAGATTCAAGCACAAACATCTTTTTCTTGCGATCGTTGTAAATTTTGTTAAGCGCGTTCCGCGCGTCCTCATCGGTCATAAGGCCTACCAGTCCGTGGTAAACGGCATCCATCTGATCTTCCCAATAAAGGTCCGTATGCGGCAAGATCCGCTCTCTATCCGGCAAGACATCGCTTGGGATATCGATACCTTCAAGACCTTTAGCCAGAGGAACAATGACCTGGACCAGCGCGGGATCTATGTCCCTTTTTATACCGGCTTTATGGTCGGGAGAGCTGTCTATGACATCAAATATACCTCTTACACGTCCCCAGTAATCCATGAGGGCGTCGTGCATTTCCCTGCTCATGCTGAAAGACCCGAAATCAAAAACCCCTTTGGGGGCTTCCATCAGCTCTTGCATTTCGGTAGCGAAATCAGGATTGTCAACAAAAGCGCCAGGCTTGTCGCCCTTTACTGTCAGGACCTGATTCGCCAGAAACTTAACTATTCTGCCTGCTTTATCAATTATCGCGGTACCATAGTCAAACAGATCTTTCTTGTTTGGATCCTGGGGAACTTTTACCACGAACTTATCGAAATGGTAACCGGTTCTTTCCAGACCAGAGAAATCTGTCGTACCGAAAGCTATCTGGTTGGCCCAGAAGGTGTCGACTCTGGAACCGTCGTTGGAAACCGCTAACGGTGCGGTTTGCATAACGATCGAGTTTATGAGACGCATCTGTACGATATCGCCAAGAGCGTTCGGCATTTCACCTATCGTTTTCTGAGCGCCTCGGCTCCCTATGGCCTGTGGCGCGGGGGATGATCTTTCGCCTTTTCCGCCGTTATGGTAAACGGCGATCTTTGCATTGCCTTCTGCCAATAGTTCGTCCAGATCAGGGACCGGAGCGTTGTTTTCCTCTGCCCACTCACGGTAAGCTTCTACAGCCCTCCTCCAGGTGTTCATCTGTCCGATTATCTGACCGCCTTCCGACTCATCAAGAACAGAAAGCACACAAACTTTGTTGCCCAGAGCGTCATTATCTGTTGTTCTCCCGGCGAACAATCTATCCAAATCCTCCTGCTGGCGTTCTACCTCAGCCTCGAAAGAAGAACTCACGATTATAACATCATAACCGGTGTAAGTTTCCGCAGTCAGAAGTTCGCGCATATGGTCAACATTAACTCTTCGTGTATACGTTTCCCGGATAAACTTCTCAAGATCTTCCTGCATATCACGGATTATCGCGTCCCTGCTCGGCTTATACCATGGTTCCACCATTCCGAGAGCCTTCATATCGTCACGGGCGCTCAAAATATGGTCCCTCACCGCGGTTCCGAAACTCGTATCCTCTAAAAGAATTTCTTCCATGGCCGCGACGTCGCCAAGTCTGGCCATTATGGGCCGTACATCATGTCCGAGGGTCCTGTTAACAAAACGTTCCTGCGCCTCACCTGTGGGGCTCCCAGCGGCGATCCATGCCTGGTAAGTTTCGTTGGACTCATCAGCGTTGAATATGTCAAGGTGGGCCAGTTCATGCCTCGCAAGCACCAGTTTTTCCGCGTCTCTCAGTTCAGCGTAAACCGAGCTATCTATATGCGCCTGAAGTAGGCCATGACCGAACTCGCTTCCGCCTCTACCCGGATGAACATTAACAGGAAGCCCGGCGCGGCGAAGACGATCGGCAAGCCCGTCATGGACAATAAACTTAAATTCCGGCCTGTCCTCAAGACCCGCGACAATTTCTTCTCTGGCATTCCCGGCGGCAAAACTCTCGCGAAGCACTTCGTTGAATCTTCTGGCCTGAGCCTCGGTCAGAACTTCGCCAGCCGCCTGTTCTCCCGGTGTCCCGAGATACTCAGCACGGTACTTGTCGAACTTTCTTCCCATAATTTCCACGATAGTATCCCGGGGCTCCAGATTGTCCGACGCGTAATTACTCACGTACCTGGAAATAAACACCGATTTAAGCCATTTCCACATTTCCTCATCCCGCAGCCATCCCTCAAATTTATCTCTTGCCTCAAACCTTGTCATGCCAAGGTCTGTTTCCATGCCTTCGACTATCCTGTTCATTTCAGTCTCAACATAGATCTCGGAAGCTTCGGTCGGAATTTCCTGTATAACCTTCTCAAGAAGGTCGAGGTATCCCTGCGCTATCTCATCTTCCCCCATTTTCCTGAAAATTTCCCTTACGTCTATCCCTGAGGATATGAGCCATCCCACAAAAGAGGGAACAGCGAGAAGATCCCCGGAGGAACGCTGAGTACCCGGCATAGCGGCGCTGTCGGTTATGATGTCCTCAATGGATGTCCTCTGATTGGTAAGTACCTGTATATAGGGAGACTCTACATCCTTAGTTATCTTTGGCGTAACGACGACATATGAAACACCCTTTTTCTCGAGAAGGTTCACCATCCCCCTCGTGTGGAACCCTCCGGCTATTAAAACCGATTCGTTCTTTCCTTCCCTTTCCATCTGGGCCAGGGTATTTTCGACAAGCGCCCTGTCGCGAGCCATGGCTATTTCATAGAAATCCACCATCTTGGGGAGATTCTCACGGACAACCATCGGAACCTGCCCTATGGAGTAGTTCAAGTTGTACCTTCTCACCATACTACCAAAAAACGAGACCACATCGTCTATAGTAAAAGCGTCAGAATACGTACTGAAACGGTCGTAATCGTCATTTGTCATCTCTATATTCACGAGACTTATGATCTTACCTACTTTTTCGGCGTACTTATCAAGTTTGTACTGAGTCTCATTCTCAATGAACTTTTCTTTCAACCCTCTCTCAACAAGGTCTATTTCCCTGAAAAGCCCTTCTATCTCGATGCCGTCATATATCCTTGAATATATGTAGTAGTAAAAAAGGTTAGGATATTCCCTTATTATCGGGATGTTGTGTTCTCTCGCAAGCTCACGCAGGTAGGTATAAAAATCGACTGTCTTGATATATCCCTTTTTAAAACGAACGCTCTGCTCCACAAGCTCGGCCATTTCTTCCCTGGAAAGAATCTCTGAAAGAGCGTCTATGTAGCGAGTACGTTCCCCGTCGACAATATCAAAGTCAATTTTCTTCTCATATTCCAGGGTATCTATAAGTTTCCTGAAATTCTCGTAACTCCTTACATCCACCCTGTTGGCCGCGGCGGAATCCGAAAGATATTCCACATAATCGCTAAGGTCCATATCTCTACCTTCAAACGCCATCTTGTTCCGGTCGAGTTCCCTCAGAAGGGGCGGATAAATGATCGATTTGAGACGTTCCCCCACCGTACGCAGATCCTCTAGATAGGACTGTATCGAATCTTTATAAGGAAAAACATCCAGGAAAGCCCGCAAGTTTTCAACATAGTAGTCACGCGTCTCGGCTCCGAATATCGTACCGTTATAATCTGAATTGATCGAGAAAAATTCCGCTCCGGTTATCTCGCCTTTGCGCATAAAATAAGTGGCAACCTCTCTGCGTATCTCAGCATCCGGAAATGCCCGGAACCAGGCAGTATCCACCGTACCCTCGGCGCCTTCAACGGATATCATATCAATACCGGCCTCCCTCGAAAGCTGCTCCAAAATGCGGCTTATATTACTCTGTGCCTCAAAATTACAGTGGGCATCCTGTATATGCACTATAGTCTTGCCGCTATTACCGCGAAAAGAAGACCTGACAGTTCCAACATCAATGGCAATACCTATATCATCGATACAAAACGGCGCCGCATCAGGCATTACCTCAGGTGTCTTCAAGTCGGTTTCGGTCATTGCGGCACCTATATCACAGTTGTAAAGTGAAAAAGCCGCGACCAAAGTTAAGGAAACAATTTTCCCTAAAAGCGAATTTTTAAATTTAGTGAAAGACATTTGTATTCTCCCTTTTTTATCTCTTTTCATAAGCCAAATTGCAAAAACCCTGCGTGTAAACTTTTTTTCCCGCTCACACTAAAACTGCTATCTTGCTTTTTTAAAACCTTACATACTGAATTATACACCACAACCACCAACAAGTCA
>SLID01000024.1 GCA_007135805.1 Candidatus Omnitrophota bacterium
CTTCCTCCGCGGCTTCTTCTTTGGCTTCTTCCGCCGGGGCTTCTTCCTTCTTTTCCTCCGCGGCTTCTTGTTTTACTTCTTCAGCCGGGGCCTCTTCCCTGACTTCCTCTTTGGCTTCTTCCGCGTTTTTTTCGTTGTCTTTTTTCTGTTCTTCTGTCACGTCAATCCTCCCGTTGTCTTTTATATTTGTTTATTGAGTTCTATTTGGACAAAAGCTGACGAAACACATGACCGCCTCTATTTGTCCTCCGGAGCTATCCACCTATTGTAAATATATTCCAGTAGCTTAGCTTTGCTTTCATTACCTATGTCTTTCAACTTTATACCGCCGTGGTAGTGGCATCCGTCCTGCGCGGGCGGCGAGACCCACGCGACCTCTCCACGCATCATTACAGGGACATTATCTCCCGGAATGTTCATTTCAACTTCTATTTTCTCACCGGATCCGAGGGGATGCCTGCTTACAACTCCTACACCCTCTTTGCTGAAATTTTTTATTTGAAGGTCTTTCTTCTCTCCCGCTTTGTTGAAAAAAGCGTCTATTATAACGTTGAAACGCATGAATTTTCTTTTTTCGCCCATTTTTTCTCCGTTTCGAGCCGCCGGACCGCCGTTTTTTTAACAGAGTCCGTCGGCCTCATTAGCCGGGAATAACCGGAAAAATACATGCCCTTGTGGATCCGAAAAATTAACAGTTCCCGGCGGGCGGTTCCCCGCCGGGAAACACAAACAAAAAGGGAACGACTTTCATCGCTCCCTTTTCGCTACCTGAACAACACTGCTGTGAGTTTATTAATGGCTAAACACAAATTCAGGTTCCAACACCGGCTGATAATCTTCCGGGATCGGGAATGGGAATGTGACTGTCTCATAGACACCGGCACCGGTTCTGACTATCGTCATACCAACACCTTTCGCCAAACCCATCGTAAGACCTGAAAGCACGTTTTCCTCTACGCTTGTATCATAGATATTCTTAGGAAGCTCTACCCAACCGGTCAGGACGTTCGCAAGACCTCTTCCGAGTTTCTTGGCGGGATCCTGGGCGTAGCACTGAGTAGCCATTCCCATCATAGCTATGACGACGAAACAAACCACCATGATTTTTACTGCTTTCTGCATGTTTCTCTCACCTCCTCCTCTTTGTAATGTAACTAACATTATTTCAAATGAAGTATAACACGCCGCATATACGGTGTCAAGTTTCCGATTCCAAAATATCATCGACAAGTCTGGCGATCCTTTTACGGTCCTCTTCCGAAATATCCTGGAACTCTATACCTGTATCGTGAAGGTTCTTTTCCTTATTCTTCTGATCATGTTTCCTGACCACCCAGACTACCACTCCGAGGCATTCCACCGGAGACGTCCCTTCCTCGATAAATATCCTCATCTCGACTTTTTCAAAGAGTCCCAGCCGTTTTTCAAGAGCCACGCATATACCGCCCGAACCGATGTTCTCGGTAAAAGTCTCTATGACCTCCCCATCACCTTCCCGGAAAACACGTATCAGGCATTTGTAACTGACCCTGGGGAATTTTCTTTTATTTATCCCTTCCCAAATCATATTAGGGATAACTATACACAAGAGGGCGGTCAAATACAAGTTTTTCTACCATTTTTTTATTTCCCGGCCGCGCGGATAAATAAATCGCCGGAAGGGCTTTGACGGGGAGCTGTTTGGATGTATAATGTTTTACATATAAGTTCCGGAATTTGTTCTTAAGGATAAAAGACCACTATTGTGCCGTCCCCCAAAAAGTAACGGAGCCGCCGGATGTACTTTGATTTCTACGGACTCAGGGAAAACCCTTTCAATGTTACCAGTGATCCGGATTTCCTTTATCTAAGCACGTCGCACAAGGAAGCCCTGAACCATCTTTTGTACGGCGTCGATAACAGGAAGGGTTTTATAGAGGTGACCGGCGAGGTCGGTTCGGGCAAAACAACTCTCTGCAAGGCCCTTATGCACAGGCTCGGCGATAATGTGGAGATATCTCTTGTATTCAACTCCTCCCTGCCTGACACACAACTGCTCGAGGCCGTATGTGACGATTTCGGGATAAAACCCGAACGAAGGGCTAAGGTCGCTTTCATAAAAGCGCTTAATTCTTTTCTACTGGAACAGCTGCGAAATAACAGGAATTGCGTACTTATAGTGGACGAGGCCCAGAACCTGAAGCCCTCTACTCTTGAGACCATGCGAATGCTTTCCAACCTGGAAACCAACAAGGAAAAACTCATCCAGATAATACTTGTCGGGCAGCCCCAGCTGAGAGACAAACTTAATCTGCCATCAATGCTGCAGCTCCGCCAGAGAATAAGTGTACGCTTTCACCTTACCCCGCTGGAAAAAAATGAGATACTTCCCTATGTGCGCCACCGGCTGGGTGTGGCGGGATCCGAGGGGGATATCACTTTTTCCCCGGAAGCCCTGGAAATGATATCCTCGTACTCTAAGGGTATTCCCCGGCTCGTGAACCTGGTCTGCGACAAGTCTCTTCTTTTCGGTTTCGTTAGAGAAACGAAGTTCATAGACGGCGATCTGGTCGACCAAAGCATAAAAGAAATTGAAGGAAGTTATCCCCTTGTAATGGCATGAGTATAATAGCGGAAGCTCTCAAAAAAGCGCAGGAAAAAAGATGCGGAGAAAAGGATCTCCCTGGCGCCGGAAAACATAAGATCCCTGCCGTTACCCGGGCTGTACCCGGGCTTTTTCAGGGGGCGGAGGAAAAACCAGTGGCTTTCCGTCCGGATCCGCCTTTAAGTTCCGGATCACATGGAAGGAAAACGCGTGCCGCGGCCATAGCGGCGGGACTGCTGGCCCTTACAGCCGTGTTACTGGTAACGACGATAGCGGGCCTACGTACTGATAACAGGCTTTTCTCGCCAACTTCGACTACCCGCTCCCGGCAAGGTTCCGGGGATACCCGGTTCGCGAGTACAGACAATATTACCTTACCTGGGACCGCCCCCGCCCATCAAGAAAGACCAAACCCCCTTCCGGCTCTCAGTGGAATTATGTTCGATAACCGACATCCGAGGGCTGTCCTGAACGGACACATCCTCTCGGAAGGAGATACTCTTGACAATATCGTACTACTTAAGATATTTCCCGACAGGGTCAGGCTTTCTCTCGAAGGAGAGGAGCGTGAAGTCAGGCTTCCCTGAGCAAGACCTCTCTGACATTTGAAGGCACAGGTATAGGGACGCCGTCAGCGTTCACGAAAGTATGGACGGTCTGGCCGGTAGCGCGTATACTGCCTCTTGAGGCTACCTCATACTCAAAAATGATACGGGCTTTACCCACCATTGAAAGGATCACAGACAAAGATACCGGATCATCGTACCCTATCGGAGATCTATACCGGCAGGACGCTTTGGCCACAGGAAGAAATACATTATCTTTCTCTTCAAGTTCCCGATAATCCAGTCCGGCAGCCCGGAAAAACTCTGTCCTGGCCACCTCGAACCATACCAGATAATTGGCGTAATAAACCACGCCCATTCGGTCGGTTTCCTGGTACCTTACCCTGAACTCTATAGTATGGCGTTTCATGGCGCGCTCCGCCCGGTCGAGTCCTTTTTCCGGAGACCGCAGACCCCGCTCACTACATCCTCTATCAGACTTTCAGGGACGTCCTCAAAAACACGGACCTTCCCTATCTTTTCGGGAAGAACGAAACGGTTCCTTCCCGACGTAAATTTTTTGTCGTATTTGTAAGAGGTGAGAACCTTCCTGACCGCCACCCCCTCGGGACATAAAGGAAGTCCCGCTGAACGCAGCAGGTCTTTCATCCTTTGCTGGCCACTTTGGGCGAAAATACCCAGGCGAACCGCTATTTCACCCGCCATGACCATACCTATGGATACCGCTTCACCATGGTCATAAATACCGGAGTACCCTGATGCCGACTCCACGGCGTGGCCCAAAGTGTGGCCGAAATTCAAGATTATCCTGACATCACCCGAATCAAACTCATCCCGTTCTACTATTCCGGCTTTTATTGACAGACAGCGGCTTATGACATATTCCATAAGATCTTTGTCCAGAGACTTTACTTTAGCCATGTTCTTTTCAAGACGGTCGAAAAGCGCCGGGCTTTTTATAACGGCGTATTTTATTACCTCGGCCAGGCCGCTCAATACCTGCCTGTCAGGAAGACTTTTCAAAAACCGGGTGTCAGCCAGTACGGCGCGGGGCTGATAAAACGCTCCTACTATGTTCTTGGCTTTTACCAGGTCCACACCCACCTTCCCCCCGCAGGAAGAATCTACCTGGGCCAGGAGAGTTGTCGGGACCTGGACCAGCGGTACACCCCTGCGGTAAGTCGCGGCAATAAAGCCCGCGAGATCGCCGATGACACCGCCTCCTAAAGCCACTAACGTGGGTTTGTGGCCGCGTGTCCTCTCCGCGATGGCCGCGACCGCCCCGGAGAAAACCTTCAAGCTTTTGGCTTTTTCTCCCGGCTCAAGGACGATCTCCACACACGGAGCCGGAAAATCCCGGAGAACCTTACGTACCATTTTCCCGCATGCTGAAATAACATTCCGGTCGGTTATGATAACGACCGGAGAATCTTTGGATATGGCCCCAAGCACACGGGGTAACTCGGAAAGAACACCCATGCCCACAAATATACTATATCTCCGCTGTCCGAGGTCAACGTTTATCTTTTTCATTGGATCGCTCCTCATAAAAGGCGGGGCGCTGTCCGCCGTATTTATATCCAGGATATTCCCAAAAGCTTCCGAAGATAACTTACAGAAAGTCCTCAATAAGCTTTTTCGGGAAACCTATGTCCGCCACTATTATTTCCCCGCACATCCGGGGTCCCTTGCCGGAATAAAAACCCGTCTTCGGTAAACCAAAAGTCACTGTCGAGCGGGCCTTGAAACACTCCCCGGGAACGTCTCCGGTCGTGGCGTTAAGCCCGGAGGGTACGTCCACCGAATATATCTCAGCTCCTGATAAGTTGGCTTTCTCGGCAATATCGGCGTAAAGCCCGGTCATGGCTCCGGAGAAACCCGTACCGAGAAGAGCGTCCACTAATAAATGGTCGGAGGGGTTTTCCAAAAACGCGGCAAGGTCGTTCACGGCAATGCCTTCTGAAACAGTTTTTTTAAAATTTTGCAGCGCGGCTCCGGGGCGAACCTTCTGTTCCGGCGGGGCAAACAAAAGCAAATCGCCCTGAAACCTGCCTTTAAGGTGCCTAGCCGCCACAAAACCATCGCCTCCGTTATTACCTGTACCGCAAAGTACAGATATTCCGGCCATCCGGCTGGGATCCATTGCGCTCAGAACAGCTTCCGCCACGGCTATTCCCGCCCGTTCCATCAGGTACGATTGCTTTATACCAAACTCGGAACGGGCCCGCTCGTCTATTTCAGCCATCTTTTCCGCGCTTACGGGGATCATGCGAAGCCTCTTCCGGGCCTGTCACGGCACATGCTGTTATATGATATCATTTTACGGGGGAACCCGGCGCCACTTCCTTATCAGGGACAAGAAGGATGGGGGACCCTCCTTCTCCGGAAGCGGCGAGAAGCATACCATTAGAGGTCTCCCCCCTCAAAACAACGGGTTCAAGATTGTTGAGAACGACTATTTTGCGGCCCACAAGCTCATCTTTACCGTAGAACCCTTTTATTCCCGCTACTATCTGCTTTGACTCGCCGCCCACATCGATCTCCAAGACCATAAGCCTGTCCGCTTCGGGATGCTCCCTGGCGTTTTTTATCTCGGCTATTTTGATATCCATTTTCAGGAAATCTTCGTAAGATACCATCTGTACGCTCCTCTCACTAAAGGGCCAGAGACCTTAATAAACGCCGGACTACTTTTTCTCTTTTTTCTTGGCGTCAGCGGCGGCCGGCTTAGCGGCCGCGGCGGTTGAAGCCGCGCCTTCGGAGGCGGCTTCGCCTTCTTCCTTATCCTCAGCGGGGCCCTTGGTCTTCTTGACCTTGAACTTGATGCGTTTTATCTTCGGAAGCTTATAGACCGAATCCTTTTCCTCGTCCCATTTTTCTTTCTCGTCAAGTTCCTTTATTTTTTCGTAACGCTTGAGTACTGAACGGAATTTGGCCCCGGTTTTGCCTCCTTTTAAACTCGGATGCTGTGTCATCTTTTTCCCTCACTTTTTTGATTTATGATCAAACGGATCACCGACGCTTGACCTTATTCTCATTGCGCCGGATTCCGCGCCATGAAACCGCGTCCGGCAATTAAGCTAATCCAACCTCCGGATATAGCAATCCTCGTAATTCTGCCTTAAGATATCCCTGGCTGAACGCGCCTCATCTATGTCGCGATAGCCCGCCGTATAGACCTGATACCAATCTGACCGTTTTTTCACACGCGCGTCCACTCCTTCTAAGCGGAGCTGTTCGGCCGCCTCATCCGCTCTTGCCTCCTGTCTAAAGGCCGCCAGGTATATCACATATCTCCCCTCTTCGGGAAGTTCGTCTACTGAGGCTTTCGCCCCGCTTTCTTTTTCCGGAATATCAAGCTTTTCCGAAAAAACGATCTTCTCTTCCAGTTCCGCCTTTCCGGTCAGAGGCAAAACCGGTTGTTCCCCATGCGGAGAAGGTACGACCTTTTCGGGTCCCGGCATGACGTCTTTAAGCATGACCGGGGTTACCGTAACATCCGGGGGCGTTACTTCGGACACTCTTTCCATCTCATCCTCGAACACGACAGTCCCCGCGTCCCGAGGCCCCTGTTCGATCCCTACCTTTACACCCACGGCATAGGACACGATAAGCAATATAAGGATGCTTATAACGGCCATGACCGCTACTTCGGTCGGCATCTTTATATACGGCAGGTACCTTTGTTTCGCGTATCCCCCCAAAACAGGCGTTTTAGGAGGTTTAGAGGATGGAGCCCCTCCTCCGAAGAGATCTTCCTGAATTTTGTATTCACTCATTTGGGCTATATTTTAACACAAAGACCTTAAATGGCAAGAGCCGTATTACGTCCGGGCGGGGGAAAAAGTGAAATACAGGGCTTTAAGGAAAGTCGGATCTCCCCGGAAATTTATTGAGGTTCCGTACCACCCGTCCTCCTGTAACGACAATACCCGGCTTTTGACACCTTCAGCCAGACCGGCAGCCGCCTCCGGAGATACGGATATATCCAACTCAACGGATACAGTGCCCTCTCCCCTTTTCCATGAAAAGTTTCCCCGGATTTTGAAATCGTCCGATCCGGCCTCAAGAGACGTAACCTCTAAAATGTCCAGACCTACCGTCAGCAGGAAAAAAGTCTCCCCGAACGCCCCGTCAGAAGATGCCACCAGTTCCAAAATGGTCTTCGCGTCGCCGTCTACCCCGGGGTAAATGAACAGCCGAACATCGCGCATAATACATTCCACACTTATCCGCCGGTCCGGCAATAAACGTGACGGATCTACGGAAAGAGCCAGGCGCCCGGCGGAAAGACCGCCCCCGAGTTCTTTCACCAGGAATTCCGGGGAGTCCACCACGCTCCGTCCCAGGGGATTCCCGGTCCACCGCGAATATGAGATATCCCATCCGGTCAATTTTTCAAGTCCGAGGGTCAGGGCGCGGTCCCAGAGCGCGAAGGCCAGAACCGCCGTGAGGAGCGTAGCGGTAATCAATATCTTAAAAAAAAGATCTCGGGCAGAGTTTTCCATAGGTTGGGGAAAGTTTTTCCGTTAAGTGACTTTATTATTCATCGAGATGTCCTTTTCGATAAGCCGTTTTACGTCCTTCCTCGCGACAACATCACAGAGAACATCAACAATATCGGGGTCGAACTGCTTTCCCTTATTTCTTTTCAATTCCTTTATAGCGTCGGTGATGGAAAGGGCTTTGCGATAGGGTTTTTCGGTTATCATCGCCTCAAAAGAACTTATCACAGCCAGTATACGCGCGGACAAAGGGATATCCCTGCCCTTAAGCCCCTTGGGGTATCCCGTGCCGTCGAAATTCTCATGGTGATAGCGGATTATAGGCAATATGGGTTTCAGGGGTTTGAACTTTGACAACAGCGACGCGCCCTTCATTGGGTGCCTTTTGATAATACTATATTCCTTCCCGGTAAGCCCTCCCTTCTTCATAAGGACTTTTTCCGGAACGCTTATCTGGCCGGCATCGTGCAGCATGGCCGCGTACTGCAGCATTTTTGTCTCACTTTCATTGAGTCCAAGGCGCGGCCCCACTATGTTTATCAATTTCAGGAAAGACGCTTCCGTAGAGTAAGTGACACTGGACCTGTTAGCAAGCATATGCGATATGCACCTTATGCTGCTTATGGTGATATCGGCCTGTTCTTTGTAAAGCTGGGCGTTCTTGATAGCGATGGCGGCCTGCTCGGCCAGGGTCTTCATTATCTCCTCATCGAACTGGTTGAATTCGGTACCGTCTGTCTTATCATAGATCGTTATGGCCCCGATGACGTCCTCGTCCACCATAGGAGCTGACAGGTATTTAGCTCCACGTATAGGTATCCCTTGTTTAACGGCCTTTCCTGGAGCGTATTTGCCTATCTGGACCTTTTTAAGCTTCGCTTTTTTTTCGCGCAGGTCCACAGTGACCTTGGGAAGAAGTGTTTTTCTTTTTTTGTCCACCATTTTTATAGAACACCGGTTCGCCCGCGTAACCTGGAGAGTGAGATGGGCTATTCTGGGAAGAAGTTCGGTGATGTCAAAAGTCGCGGTCATCAGCCGGTGTACCGTATGCACCGTGGAAAGAGCCACAGCGCGGGGTCTTACGGTCTTGTTGAGTTCCTCAAGTTCGATCTCCTGGCGCGTCTGGCGTATAACAACATCCGTAAAGGACATAAAGAGCTTTTTCATGTCGGAAGGCATGTCTTTTTCGAGACCGCATGCCGCTATTGCCCCGAAAACATTGCCCTCGGACACCAGAGCGTAACATATCCCGAACTTTTTTCTACCGTAGACGAAACTTTCGGTGGTTTTCTGTTTAAAAGATCTTTTGGCGCAAGAGACCACCCTTGAAAGAGTTTCCCTTACGGCGCTTTCTTTTTTGACTTCCGCCCTTACGCACTCGGCTATCTCGGTGCCGGCAAGCTCCTCCACGGTAGAAACAAAAGGCAGGATCACCCAGGTGGGATTTCCAAGTATCTCTCCAAAAACCGAGACTTCCCTGCGGAGATCCCAGTTCCCGTTAAACTTGTCAAAAAGGACCATTATTTTATCTTGTTTTTTGCCCGGCATATTAAACCCTTTCGTAAGGTTCGAAAAATTTCTTGTACTGGTCAAGAGCGTATCTGTCCGTCATGCCCGCTATATAGTCGCATATGGCCCTGTGCTTGCCCTTTTTAGAAATGTCCGAGTAAGCATCCGGAGGTAATTGTTCGGGATCCCCGCTATAGACCGAAAAAAGCTCTTTCAGGAAGCGCGACGCTTTCCGGGACATACGTATAACCCTGTAGTGTTTGTAAAGACTATTGAGCAGAACCTCCCTCAGGGGCTCCCTTTTTTTTCTCATTCCGGGACTGAATTCCACTATCCTCTCCGAATGAGACGCGAGATCCGACACATCCCTGATGCCGAGACTCTCTAACCTTTGTGTAGTGGCCCGGACAAGATCAGATACCTGGAGGTTGATAAGTTCCCTTACCACACAGGCACGCTTTACCCCGGGGGAAAGCAAAAATTTTTCCTTGTCCAGGCGATGGGCAACCTCACCCCAGATATCAATATCCAGAAGCTCTGTATCACCCAGAAGTCCGCTCTTAAGTCCGTCATCGAGATCGTGGTTGTCGTAGGCTATCTCGTCAGCCACATCCACTACCTGTATCTCAAGAAGGAGCGGGCCGGGAATATCCGTAATATCGGCATGATCACACCTCTTCAGGTCGAAAGGCGTCGAATGCCTTATTATGCCTCTTCTGACTTCCTGGGTAAGGTTCAATCCGGGAAAATCGGGATACCTCTTCTCCAGGAGGTCCACTACCCTAAGTCCGTGAGAATTATGGTCAAAACCCCCATGTTGCTCCATAAGCTCGGACAAAGCGTCCTCCCCGGCGTGGCCGAAAGGTGTATGGCCAAGGTCATGCGCCAGGGCGAGGGCCTCCACCAGGTCCTCGTTGAGACGCAAAGCTCTGGCAATTGTACGAGCGATCTGGGCAACCTCGAGCGTATGTGTAAGACGCGTCCTGTAATAGTCCCCTTCATGGTTAACGAAAACCTGTGTTTTATACTCAAGTCTCCGGAAAGCGGTAGAATATATTATCCTGTCCTTGTCTCTCTGGTAAACAGTACGGTAGGGATGTTCCGGTTCGCTGTGAACCCTGCCGGCCGAGCATGAACTCTTCATGGCGTAAGACGCAAGCCAGTCTTCCTCGCGTTTTTCCAAAAGCTCCCGTGTGAAATTCTTATTTTCCATTAATCGGTTATCCCTCCACCATGTACCTTACTTGACAAAAAACAGTATGGCAAGTCCGCACACTCCCGAAGCGAATATCAGCGCCGTATCCAAACCCGCCCTGACCGGAAAACGCGAACGTATTTTCATGCCGGCCAGCGTTATCAGGGATATAAGCAACGCAATACCCGCGACCGCGATCTGCCCCGCGGTAAGGGTCCCCAAAGCCGGACTTTTCGTAAAAAGATCCAGCACGGGTAGCACACTCAAGTCAAAAAGGTTGCTGCCAAGAACATTCCCAACGGCCATTTGTACCGCGCCTGTCTTGACTGCCGCCAGAGAGACCACTATCTCAGGAAATGAAGTGATCAGCGCCAGAAGCGTAGCTCCGACAAAAGTGTGGGAAAGGCCGGTTGTTACGGCCAGTTTCTCACCTATATTCGCCATCCATACGCCCAGAACAGCCACCACAAGGACAAGCGACAAAAAAGCGGCCCATACCGGCCATAAGGCTGTTTCGCGCCGTGAAGCACCGGCCGTTACAGATCCGCCCGGCAAAACTTTTTTTTTCAGAGAATTTAGATATGCAAAATAGAACGCCGCTATCAACACGCTTTCAAAACCGACAGGTCCCGGCAGAGCCAAAGACAGGACTTTTCCCAAAAGAGCCGTCAAGGCGATGATAAGGGCCGCTATCCCCAGAAATACGGCGGTCGTAAAATTCGTCCCGGTTACATTAGCAAGAACCCTTCCCCTTCCTGAGGAAAAGTCTATAGCGAGAAGAAGCATGCTGTTTATCATCACAGACCCCAACAGGTTACCGTATCCAAGCGAGAACCTGCCGACATATGATACCGATGAAACTCCCACGGCTATTTCAGGGAAAGATGTCGCTACGGCCAGAAAAAATATACCTATGACACTTTCCTCTATGTGGGCCGCCCTGGCCAGCCCTACACCTTTGACGCATAAAGCGTGGGCTGAAAATATCATGAGAACACCGCATACCGTGAACTCCAACCAGACCATTCCGGGCCTCCCGGCGGGACGGATCTCAGCCCTGCCCTATCTCAATAATTTCACCGCGGACGATATCACCTTCTATGGTTATAATACCGTATGTCCTCTTGCCTTGAAAAAGGGTGTCGGTGGCGCTGCCGGGATTAAAAAAAAGTGTTCCTCCGATATTCTCGTTGAAAGGCATATGGGAATGACCGAATATAACTATATCGACCTTTTTGTCGAAAATATTCCTGACCTCATCCAGCACTTTCTTCCCGGAACCCTTTCCATGTGTGACACCTATTCTTTTGCCGCCGACCTCAAAAACAAGACGATCGGGCAATAACCTCTTGAGTTCTTCGCTGTCCATGTTGCCATGTACCGCCCTGGTCTCGGCCATGGTCTTCAGCTTTTCTATGACCGAGGATTCTATTATATCCCCGGCATGCACTATGACGTCGCAGGTAGCGAAACTCTCAAGAACCGGTTGAGGTATCGAGCGTGTAAAGAAGGGTATGTGCGTGTCTGAAATAACACCTATCCTCATACCATATCCTCCTGCCTTATATTACAGGTTCAAACCTGCCGTAAATCCTGAATATACGGTTCAACGTGTTTATGTCCCAAACCCATATATTATGCTCTTTCGCCATGAGAAAAGCGTTCTGTTCTATACCGGCGAGGGGGACAAATATTTTTTTCATGACTTTGCCCCTTCCGGGCTTTTCGGGGACCCTTCTCAGCTCGGATATGTCCTGCTCCACCCCGATGTCGGCCTGTTTCACATGAAAGACCCACCGCCCCGAACCGGCCTGAGCGGTTATGGCGGTGACATTGTTTTCGCGGGTCGATTTTCTTACATCACTGAAAGAAGGAAGTTTGCGCTGGCTTAGACCGATCACCATCTTCTCACCTTTGAATTTTTTGATTATGCCCGCGAAAAGGTCCGGAACACTGATATCCCTGAACTTGCGGTATTCGTCATAATCCTTTCCCAGAGAGTTCTTGAACTCCAGGAACTTGAGGTCCATATCGTCCATCACGGATCTTGTCTTGACTGCGTGGACATGGACAAGCCAGTACTCAAAGAGTTTGTCTGATATCTTGTAGAAAACACCGCTCTGCCAGATAAGGTCCATTTCGGCCAGCTTGGACAGCTTGGCCCCCAGATCCTTGTCCTGTTTACCCATACCTTTCTGTATATCCCTGTAAGTCGAGTTGCCCTGAGCCATTGAAATGAGGACGGGGATGTATTTTTTCCTGTTCTTCTTTTCAAGAAAAAAGTTTATAGTATTAGTGAAATACTGGTTAAGGACGCCGTCAGAGCTGTAAACAAGATCGGCCATCGCCGAGAGCATGCATTCTCTTTTGTCGGGACGGCCTTCGCTTCCGGACGCTATCCGGCTTATCCTCTCAGATATCGTTTCCAGATAGAACGGGTTGCCCTGGCACATCTGTATCAGATAATCACCCAGAGAACCATCATCATCGGCATCAGCTATATGCCCAGAGATAAAAGACCTGGCAGAGTGGTTGTCAAAACCGTTAACCTCTATCACCTCAAAGTTACCGAAAAGAAGCGACAGTTTGGTGGAAAGTATATCCCTCAAAAGTGTCTGCTGGGAACTTGAAACTATGTACATAGTGTTTTTCTGCACCATTATGAACTTGCCGAAAACTCGGAACGGTTTTTTCAACCCGAAATTAGCGAGATTGTGAAACTCGTCCAGTATCACCACACAGTTCTTTCCGGTCTCCGCTTTGAATACTGAGGTAAGAGCAAGAAGAGCCCCATACGCGTGGTCGATCTTATTTTTGCGGATATGATCAAGAATGACCGCTATAGACCGGGCCGTATCAGGTATCAGCTGGCCGCAGATGTCACGCAGCCTCTCGAAATGTTCGGCCGACCTGCCGTCACCAGTCGGAAAAGCTAAACGCGCCGCCCCGCCAGGCGCTCCGGGACAGGCACTTCCCGTGGAAACTATATAGCCGTTCATAAGGGATGCCATAAAACGCGACGCGAAAACGTTGAAATCCTCCCCATCCATCTCGATATAAATGGGGACTACATTATCATCGCTGGCATTTCTTATGAAGTGGCGCAATATCGACGATTTTCCGCAAAGCATGGGGCCGGTAAGCGCCAGGTTCTGGCGATACCCTCCCTTGAGAGCGGTCACCCGCTTATTGAGCGTAGCCAAAACTTCCTCGCGCCCGAAAAACATCGAGCCCGAAACCGGTTCTATGAACATTTCAAGTACCCCTGGTATAACTTAAAACTGGGCGGGAAAAGATCCAGAAAAGTATATATAAATCCTTCTTATCCGGGAGCCCATACCACCCCGCCCGAAAAACCAAAGATCGCGGGACTACCCGGAGGGAGATCAACCATTAAGAACGCTCAGTGTTATATCCTTTCCTATACTATGCCATTGCCCGATGTGTGTCAACAGGTTAAGGCCTTTTTTCCTCACGAGCGGAAAAAAATAAAATACTTTTTGTCCTTGACATCGGAAACGGCGGATCTGAAGAAGAGTGCGGGTGTCTTTTTCGAGGGCGGATAAATATCCAGCCAAAAAAAAATGGAGCGAGTGAGGGGAATCGAACCCCCGTAGCCAGCTTGGGAAGCTGGAGCACTGCCATTGTGCTACACTCGCTCTTAAAACCTCAAAACCTTGTGAGTTCTCTGAACTCTTTGTAACGGCCTCTGATATCCTCCGGGCCGATCCTGGCGAGGGAGTCCGCGGAAAAGCGCTCCACCGCAAAAGACGCCATTATACTACCATGAACCAGAGCTCTTCTCAATACCCCGGTATCGATTTTTTTCTTACCAGTTATGTACCCCATCATTCCACCGGCAAAAGTGTCACCGGCCCCGGTGGGGTCCTTTACTTTCCCGACAAGGTACGCCGGGGAGGTAAAACAAAGGCCTTTGTTGAAGAAAAGGACACCATGCTCCCCTTTCTTTATTACCGTCATCCCGGCCCCTTTGGACGAGATGTACCTGGCCGCGTCCATAAGGTTTTTTTCCCCGGATAGCTGGCGGGCTTCAGCGTCATTGATCAGAAAAATGTCGATCTTTTTAAGAAGTTTAAGAAGTCCCTTGAGATCCCTTTCTATCCAGAGGTTCATAGTATCGCACGCGACTAAACCAGAGGGCTTTATTTTTTTCAGTATGTAGTTCTGGAGTCCCGGATCTATATTGGCCAACAGTAAATTGCTGTTACCGCCGACAGTATAGGGGATACTGGGCGTAAACCCGTCAAATACATTAATCTCAGTTCTTATAGTACGGGCATGTTCGAGGTTCCCGTCATAAGCCGCTTCCCACCGGAAAGTCCTACCGGGAAGCATGTTGAGCCCCGAGATATCGATGTTCCTTTTTCTGAGAACTTTCAGGTATTTTCGGGGAAAATCCTCACCAACCACGCTTATAAGAGCTACACGAGAAAAAAATGACGCGCTCAAAGACGCATAAACGGAAGACCCGCCGAGTGTGTCCTCGTGGACCTCCCGGGGGGTCCTGATGGTGTCAAGAGCGGCCGACCCGGCCACGACCAGTTTCATATCACTTACCCTCTTTCACATTTCCGCGCAAAAGACTTTCCTCGGTGATCTTTATGGAACAATACTCGGAACACATAGTACAAACATCCTGTTCCACCCCGCCGGAACTATTCCTGACGGCCAGGGGAAGTTCGGGGTCGAGTGAAAGACGGAACTGTTCTTTCCAATCCCTCCGCGCCCTGGCGGACGAGACCGCGTTATCCCGCCCCGAGGCCCGCGCGCCGAGTTTAACTATGTCGGCGGCATGCGCGGCTATCCTGGAAGCCATCACACCATTCTTGACATCGGCGGCGTCAGGCAGGCGCAGATGTTCGGCGGGTGTGACATAGCATAGAAAATCGGCTCCATGCCACGCGGCTATAGCGCCGCCTATCGCTCCCGCGATATGGTCGTACCCGGGAGCCGAATCTGTAACAAGGGGGCCGAGAACGTAAAAAGGAGCTCCCCCGCAAACAGATTTCTGCAGTCTGACATTAGCTTCTATCTGATCCAACGGAACGTGTCCCGGACCCTCTATTATGACCTGAACCCCTCTGGAAAAAGCCTGTTTTCTCTGGTCACCCAGGACAAGAAGCTCCTGAAGCTGCAGCCTGTCAGTGGCGTCGGAAATAGCCCCGGGCCTTAAGCTGTCACCGAGGCTCAAGGTCAACCCGTACTCCCCGGCTATGTCGACTATATCATCAAAACGCGAAAAGAAAGGATTTTCCCTGCCGTTGGTTTCCATCCAGGAGGCGATAAGCGCCCCTCCCCTGCTCACTATATTCATTACTCGGGGATTACTCTTGACCACTTTTAAGCAATCCAAAGTTATCCCCGAATGTACGGTGAAAAAATCAACACCCTCTTCGGCCTGTTGCCTTATGACCGAGACAAAATCGTCTTCCGACATGGAAAGGAACTTTTTACCGGGATCGCACGCAAGTTCGTAAACAGGCACAGTCCCCAGAGGCACAGGGCATTCCTCGAGTATCCTTTTTCTAAGAGTCCCTATACCGGTTCCGGTGGAGAGGTCCATGACGGTGTCGGCCCCGGAATCCAGCGCGACGCGCATCTTGGCGATCTCGGTGTCAGGGTTCGAATTGCCTGTTGAAAGGCCTATGTTGGCGTTCACCTTTGTGGAAAGCCCCTTGCCCACACCGCATGGACGGGAAATATCACGCAGCCGGTTCCTGAGTACCACTATTTCCCCGGAAGACAGACCTTCCCATATTAAAGAGGCCGGAACCCCTTCCCTGGAAGCGATATCTTCCACGGTTTCCGCGCTCACATTCTTAATCTCCGATCTAATGGACATTTTATCCCCCGCTCTTTTACGTTCTGGACATCTCCTCAACAGCATTTCTCTCAACATCATACAGTTTGAATCGTAACTTTTTGAATTTCTGTGAAAGCCCTGTATCCAGCAGCTTAAGAACCTCTTCAAGGACCCTTAAAGATTCTTTTCCTCTCTGGGCGTTAGCCAGAAAAAGCTCGATTATATCTTCACGGGTCTTTTCGGAATCACTGGACCTTACCCCGACGTCGTCAGGCCCCCTTGAAGAGAACATTTCCTCTAGATGGGCTTTTCGCAGTTCCCTTATCTCGGAAAAGATCTCGTGGCGGAGATCTTTCAGTTTCGCCGTGAGGGCCTCGTTACATGAAGAAAACCGCATAACGTCCTCGCAGACCCTTACCCCTTCCATAACTCTGTTTAAATTCGCGTCTATTATTCTGTAAACACCTGGATCCATTATTACCTCATTCTTTAATCCTGGAAATTATGCCCGTAGTAGAAAAGCCTTGCTCGTAGGGTATTATCACTACCCGCCCACCATTATCTTTCACTTCGGACGCGCCGGCTATTTCAGATTCCTTCCAGTCTCCTCCCTTAAAAAGCATATCGGGCATTATTCCGATTATAAGTTCCCGCGGGGTATTTTCGTCAAAGACCGTGACGAGATCCACGCATTCCAGGGCAGCCAGTACCTCGCACCTTGAAAACTCGTCGTTGAGCGGCCTGTCGGGGCCCTTCAAAGCTCTTACCGAACGGTCGCTGTTGACTCCCACGACCAGAGCGTCGCATTCGGTCCGCGCCTTTTTCAGGTACCTGACATGGCCCGGGTGGATAATATCAAAACAACCGTTAGTAAAACCCACTCTTCCCCCGGCGGCCCTTATCTCCTCTACCCGGACGGCCAGATCTTCGCGGGAAAATATCTTTCGGGGAAAACTTATCACAATGCTTCCTCCACCAGAGAACAGATGGCATGTATTATC
>SLID01000090.1 GCA_007135805.1 Candidatus Omnitrophota bacterium
ACCAGTAACTAAGAGTTATTTGGCGGGGGGTTTTTCTCATCTCCGGGCGCGTCGTTCTCGTCCTCGTCCCAGAGAAGGTTACGGATATTTTCTACGGTCTCGGAATTCAGCTTGTTTTCTTTAAGTATATGTTCCACCTCAAGGTATCGTTTTTTCCTCTTAAGGTCGTCTTCTCTCATTTTTTCGCATAACTGTGTCATTTTTCCCGCCAGTGGCTTGAACTCGTCGTGTTTACGCAACGTTAGACCTCTGGAATAATCACCGCGCATCAAAGACTCTACGTACCTACCGATGCGGTAGACAGGTCCCGCTATACGATGAGAAAGCACAACGCCTATTACGACAAAAAGGGGCGAGACGAGAATAAGCCGGAAAAGAAGCGTCATGTTGGACTGCCTGAATATGAACATCAGTCTTCCGCGGGGATACACACTGGCCAGTCTTTCTCCCAGGGTCGTCCACATCGAATAATACACCGTGTAGCCCGCTATCGCCGCCCCCAGATAAAGGAACAAAAGCACGTAAAGTATGTACCTTACCTGGAATTTCGCCGAGATTATGTATGTTTTTCGTTTTATTCTGGACATTTTTCTCCCGGATTGCCCGGTACCGGCGGCGTGGGGCCGGAAAACCCGCTTCATGTTTTCCATACGGATATGTCTCTTCTTACCGTCAAGGTCACCGTAGAACCTTTTTTCTCTTCCAGTTTTTCCAGCATCTCTTCCTGGCGCATATATCTGGTGGACTTTCCGTCGACGGCTACCACAACGTCACCGTACCGGATACCGGAAGCGCTCGCCCGCCCTTCGGGTTCCGCGGCGCTCACCCGGAAACCTTCCTCGTCGTCATACGAAAGACGCGCTCCTATAAGTCCCGCGGGCCCGCCCTGTGAGTCAGAGACCTCTATTTCCTTATCGCGGTCAACTACGAATTTTACTTCCCTTACCTGGGGGTATATAACGTCCGACATAAACTCTTCCGGGCTTTTATACCCCACAAGGCGTCCCCATAAAGCTATTATAACATCACCCTCTTTTATGCCGGCCCGCGAGGCCGGAGAAAGCGGCCTTACATCTTCTACTTTGAAATTTATACCGAAGGGTACCACCGAAAACCCTACCGCGCTCACAAACCTTTCACTGAGGCCCCCGTCCGGGCCCGCCGCGCGCATACGCCAGTCCCTTTCAATATTCATCCTTTCCACATGGTCTTCCCGCATCTTCCGGCCCAAAAGCTGTATTATCGCGCCGATGTGATCAAGTCCCTCTCTGGCGGGTTTGTACTCCGGGTTTATATCCAAAGCCCTGGCGTATTCCTGATAAGCGTCAAAATACATGCCGCGGTCCCTGTATACATTGCCTTTTTGTGTATGGTTCTGCTCTTCAAGGTCATATTTCATCTCCCTGATATCGCGCTTCATTATCTCACGCTCGCCGTCGGGCGTCGAAACTATTATCCTGTCCTTATATTCTTCCACGACAAGGCCCATCACCCTCTCCCTGTCCCTGAGGATTATGATATCCGCCGAAAGATGCCCCGCCGAAAGAAAAAACAAAATCACTGCCGCTGAAAATTTCAGGATCATACATCCGCCCGCTTTTCACAGCGTTAATAAAAACCCATGCGCCGGCAAAAAAAACGGCACACAGCCCCATACGGCTTTAGTTTACACTTACAAACCGGTCAAATCAAGGCAAGGGGCCAAAAACCGCGGACACCGGAACAATGTATCTTTATTTTTTAGTTAATGAGAGGAACTTCTCCGTGATCACAAGAAAAAGCAGGAAGAACCCGGCGAAAAAAACAAAAATATCGCCATATTCGGTATACGCGCTCTTTACGGGGACTGTCATGATCTCGCGGGTATCGTACCCTTCGACAAATATCTCCCGACCGTCAACCTCGACGCGCGATATAACTTTACCGAAAATGTCCACGAAAGCCGAAATGCCGGTATTGGCCGCGCGCACGACAGGCACCCTGTTCTCTACGGCCCGGAAAACCGATGCCTGAAGATGTTGTCTGCTGGCGGCTGTCCTGCCGAACCACGCGTCGTTCGTTATGTTGGCCAGTATCCCGGCTCCTTCACGCGCAAAGTTCCTGGCTATGTAAGGGAACACGTCCTCGAAACATATCAATACTCCCAGTTTGTGAAAAGTGGTCCTTCTCACCAGCATTGACCTGTGATCGCCCGAACGGGTGACCGACCTGAAAGAGAATATCTTGTAATCATTGCCGGGCCTGAAATCCCCTATCGGCTTATCTATGTATTTCCTGAGCGGGCCGAGACGCTCCTCAAAAGGTATATACTCCCCAAAAGGCACCAGATGCACTTTACGGTATATCTCGGGCTGTTTTTCCGCGCCGGTAAAAAGAACAGCGCTATTGTACATGACATCATCACGTTCATACGCTACCCCCGCGAGTATCGGCGTGCCGGCCTCTTCGGAAAGTTCCGCCATCGGAGACCCCGCCATATCAACGTCGCGCAAAAGATAGGGATAAGAAGTCTCAGGCCATATAATTATGTCAGGCGCGTCAGCTAAAGCGTTTCTTGTAAGGTCGGTATATTTATCTATTATCGCTTCCGCGGACCTCTGGTCCCATTTAAGGTCCTGTTCTATGTTACCCTGCACTACGCTTATCCGGGCGGGTGAACCCTCGGGCATATTGTCGCGGCGGTACATACCGTAACTTGTCGCGGCTATTATGAGAAGAAGCGATATCATCAGATACGATACTTTACGTCTCGACCCGGCCAGCCAGGCCCATACCGCTACGTTAAAAGTCATAAGAAGAAAAGAAACGCCGTACGCGCCCGTCATATCAGCTATCTGAATGAGATTGATATTCGTGTACTGGGAATACCCCAGAAGCGCCCATGGAAAGCCGGTAAAAAGATGCGCCCTCACGTATTCAAGAACGACCCAGGCGAAAGGTATCGCCAGAAGGTTTATGGAATACTTCATCACAAACCGGCTCATAAGGCCGAACAAGCCGAAGATCACGGCCAACAGAAGACTTAGAAGTATAAAACCCGGCACGCTTACCACGGTAAGCCAGTACAATACACTCGCGAAAAAGACCACACCCGCGAGATACGAGTACCAGAAAGACTTTCTGTATCCCGAAGTCGCTATCACGTGGAAAAGAGGTATAAAAGCCAGCCAGGCGGTGAATGGCAGCTCAAGCGGCGGGAAAGCCGCGAAAGCGGCAAGACCTGAGATAACCGCGAGAAGCGCTCTCTTCCGGAGAGATTTTTTAAAGAGATCCGGCAGAACGCCGGTAAGATATGACATTAAGGTGTCGTTAATGTTTTTTGGCATTGGTTTTCGGGGATCTCCCGGCCGTCAAGCGCCGCAGCATTTTTTAAATTTTTTCCCGCTGCCGCAGGGACACGGGTCATTACGGCCCACCTTGGCGTCCTGCCGTTTAAAAGTGGCCGTCTGCCCGGCGCCGCGCGCATGCGCCGGCATAAACCCTCCCGGTACAGACCCTTCCGCCGGGGCGTCATAGACCTCGTCCTGCCCGGCAGAAGGCGCCCCCAATGAGGAAAACTGGCTGTGCCGGAGTACGGTCTTACCGCTGGCGGAAATGTTCTTCCTGTACTGCTCTTCCATGGCGGTCATTTTCATTATGCCTTCGGCCGTTTGTTCGTCTATACGGACCATGAGACCGCTGAAAAGGTTGAACGCCTCGTGCTGGAATTCTATAAGGGGATCTTTCTGGGCATAGGCCCGCCACGATATACCCTCTCTCAGGTCGTCTATCTCCCTGAGATATTCTTTCCAGTTGGAATCTATTGTCGAAAGCATCAGCATCTTCTCTATATGCCTCATCCTCTCGGGCCCTATAAGGTTTTCCCGAGCGTGATATGTCTTTTCGGCTATCTCGCTTATAAAGTCCGACACTTCTTCCGAGCGCATACCTTCAAGTTTTTCAGGTTTTACGCTTATAGCGTATTTAAGCATCAATTCTTTTGAGAACTCTTTCTCGTCCGGAAGTTCATCCCATCCTTCCAGGAGCGACTCGAGACCGACCGAAAAACATTCAAAAAACTCGTCCTTGAGCAATTCTTCCCTGAGTATCCTGTTCCTCCTGCCGTAGATAATTTCCCGCTGCTGGTTCATCACATTGTCGTATTTCAGAAGATGTTTTCTGACCTCGAAATTCTGCGACTCCACCCTTTTCTGGGCGGTTCCCACGGCCTTTGTAACAAGCGGGTTCTCTATAACCTCGCCTTCTTCCATGCCCAGCCGGTCCATTATGGATTTTATCCTGTCCGAGCCGAATATCCTCATCAGGTCATCCTCAAGTGAAAGATAGAACCTGCTGGAGCCCGGATCGCCCTGCCTTCCGCTTCGTCCCCTGAGCTGGTTATCTATTCTTCTGGCCTCATGTCTTTCCGTGCCCAGTACATGCAGCCCCCCGGATTCAAGCACTTTCTGTTTTTCATCAACAGATCTCGAGTTGAATTCGGCAAGGTACTTCCGGTACACATTTTCCCTTTCTTCTTCCTCTTCCAGGCCGAGTTTTAAAACTTCTTCCCTGGCAAGGTTCTCAGGATTACCTCCGAGAAGAATGTCGGTACCTCTTCCGGCCATGTTGGTCGCGATAGTAACCGCGCGCAAACTTCCGGCCTGGGCGATTATCTGCGCTTCCCGTTCGTGATGTTTCGCGTTCAGGACGTTATGCCTGAGGCCTCTCCGGTTAAGAAGATTACTTAAATATTCCGATTTTTCTATTGATATGGTACCCACAAGAACGGGACGCCCTTTCGAGTTTTC
>SLID01000016.1 GCA_007135805.1 Candidatus Omnitrophota bacterium
CAAAAACATTAAAAGCTGGCTTTTATGATTTGTGGTCCTATCAAACATCTCGCGTGTGGCGGGGATCCTGGCTGAACTCGGCTCGCGGGCCAGTTTGCCCTTCACCCGCACCATAAAAACTAACCCGTAAACATATCCCGAAGTTTTTCTGGAAGTACAGCCCAAAGGGCTGTACTTTTTTGTTAGCGTATTGTCCTTAGGTGTTACCCCGATAAGATGCGGTTATTGGTCTCCGGACAAGTCTCTAAAAATACAACTTGCAGCCCTCCATCCATAACCTATTACTCAGTTCTACTGGCGCATATCTATGATATCTCTATGTGTAATGCAGCTTATTCCAAGGTCCTTAAGCCTACTCTTCCATTCCTCGGACATAAGGATCCGCTTCTCAGACGGCCCGTTGATATACCACGCCGGCAAGTTTGAAGAACGTACCGTAGGATGAACGGCAAGTTCGGTAACTCCCTGGGGCATGTTATCCGCCATGAAAAAAAACAGTTCTCGGGTCAGTCTCCCAGAATGAAAATGACCTAAAAAACCCGAATTTGAAGACAATCCGAAAGTTTTAACTTTTCTCCGGGCCATACCCGCGAAAAACCTCAAAGTTTTGTGTCTTAAAAGGTCTTTGACCCTGAAACTTTTCGCGGCCACGAACGGATCCTCGAAAGGCACCCTTACATAGGGTATAGAAAATTCCGCGCAGGTTTCCAGGGCAGCATCAAGAACAGGGGGAAGCATATGTACGTGTTCATGCGCGTCAAAATGGGTAATATCAAACCCTTCCCCCCTCACCCTTTCTACCTGTGCTATCATTTCCTGTTTTACCGCCGACATATTTATCTTTCCAAGCCATATTTTTCGGGCCAAGGACATGTAGGAAGAACTAAAAAATCCTTCACCACCCCAAAGTCCACTCGAAAGACCTTCCCAGGAGCTAACCGGCCTAAACCTTCCGGTTAGCGCGAAGTGGACCCCGACATCGCATACGCCCCGGCCTTTAAGAGCTTTACATGCTTCTTTGAAAGACGTTCCCACGGACATAATACTGCAAGCGGTTATCGACGAAGTATTAAAAAGCTCTATTACGGCGTCGTCTACATTCCGTGCCACGCCCACATCATCAGCGTTTATTATGAGATATTTCATTTTCGGCGACGATTACGTGACCACACCCTCAGCATATCCCGGAACGTGGCGAATATCATCGTAAAACTCCCCATGCGTGACTTCCCGGAACAACGGGTCCTGAACACGACCGGATACTCCTTTATCCGGGCATTCTTTTTCACGGCATGTAAAAAAAGTTCCACGCCAACGAAAGGACTTCTGGAAATGAAATCGATATCCTCAAAAATGTTTTTTCTAAGTACCTTGTACCCGGAATTTATATCTTTGACATTGAGACCAAAGACCTTACGCACAATCATATTGTATGACTTTGACATGGTTTTTCTCAGGAATGTGTCACCCTTTCTCACACTGCTCACGGCGGTGACTATGTCAAAATCATCTATCAGGGGTATCGACGCCCTCATGTCCTCTATACTTACGGGCATATCGGAATCCACATATACGACAACCTCACCGGCGGCTTTTCTTAATCCCTCGGCAAAGGCTCCACCAAAACAGGTGTTTTTAGTCATTCGAATAAGCTTTATGGTTTTATCGTATTCTGCTATGTCGGCGGCTATACGCGCGGTAGCGTCACGAGAAGCGTCGTCAATAAGTATTACCTCAAAACCACTCCCGAAAGAAGAAGCCAGGCCGTGAATAGATGTCACCGTTTTCTCTATGTTGCCGCTTTCGTTGTACATCGGCAGCATAAAAGAAATTCTTCTGCCGCTCTCCATACCCTACTCTCCCTTTTTCTCACCAATATTCTCAATAGGTACATTGGTAACCAGGACGTGATTGCCCGAACGAAGGATCTTCGCGACATTTTTCGCCCGAGGATCATTTTTCACAATATCGTAATGCCGGTCTTTCATTATCCCCCACAAGCTTTTTTCCTGTCTAAAAAACCTTCTCCGGTCCGCGTAGTGGTGTATATCCTCTACATCCGTACGGCCTGAATAAAAAGCGACCCCTCTCCTGTGATCACATTCCGCGCCTACACTGTCATCAGGTCCAGCCAGATCTTTTATCGCCAAAGAAAGCGCTTTCCTGGACTCATATTCCTCGATAGTCGGGAACACGTATATAACCACGGGTATTATGGCAAGAACAAAGGAAAGCGTAATAGCGGAAAAAGACAAGAGTATCTTTCCTCTTAAAAGCAAACTCGCCGCAAGAAAAGCGCACAGTATCACCAGGGCCGACCCGATGAGGGAGCCGTAAAACATATCGGAAGCGGGAAAACGATACCAAACAAAACCGATGACACCACCCGCGACCATAAAACAACTCAGCACGTAAAGACCAGACATCCATTTTACCATTCGAGACGAAAACCTTTCCATGCCGCCTGTCATCATTCTTTCCCAGAACCTGCCGGTAATGATAGCGACAGCCGGGAAAAGAGGAAGTATGTAAGTGACAAGCTTTGTCCTTGAAACCGAAAAAAACAAAAATACCAGAAGGAACCACACCGCCAGAAATACATGCGGAGAACGCGGCGCCGAACCCTTTCGCGCGTTTTCACACAGTGTCTTGGCGCGCCTTTTGTACATGTCCCAAACGGCAAATAGAAAAAAAACTGTCCAGGGAAATATACCGGCAATAACCACCGGTACAAAAAAGAACGGAGTATCTCCGATACGGTGTTCCGGGTGAAGAAAACGTATCACGTTATGAACACCGAAAAACTCGTCCACGAAGGCGCTTCCGTTCGAAAAATAAACAGCCGCGTACCAGGGCAAGGCGACCGTAAAAAAAACACACAGCGAAGCCAACACGGGTACCTTTCTGAAAAGATCTTTTACCTCTTTGATCCATATCAGATATATTAATATCACGGCACCCGGTATAAAAAGCCCTATAGGGCCTTTGGTCAGAACGGCAAGTGCCGCGGCGGCCGAGGAAGCCAGATAAAGGGATCTTCTGCCGGAACTCCATGCCGACATAAAGAAGAATATTGTGTAAATTATGAAAACAGTAAGAACAGTGTCCGTTACACAGGCCCTTCCGACAACAAAATATTCGATCCCGGTGGCGAGGATGACAGAAGACAAAAAACCAGTAAGCCGTGAATAAAAAAGTCTGCCCGTCAGAAATACCCCTAAAATACCTAGAAAAGCGAATATTATGGACGGAAACCGCGCGGAGAACTCGCTCACCCCGAAAACCTTATAGCTGAGCATTACCAGCCAGTAGTAAAGTGGGGGTTTTTCATACTGGGGCTCTCCAAATATGCGCGGCGTGACCCAGTCCCCTTCCTCGAGCATTTCCCGGGCTGTCTGGGCGTAGAACGTCTCATCCGGATCTGTAAGGGCAAGTTTTCCCAGGCCGGGTAAAAACAATGCCGCTGACAGTGCTGACAATATAACGATGTAATGTATTGTTCTCATGGCGCCGTTTTTTATATACTTCGACAACCCCCGCCCGGTCACGAAAACTCTATTTTTCCAGAAATGTCGCGGTTGTCGTACGTTCATTTAAACGAAAATTCATTCCCCGGACATATGATACACTCACCTCCCGGACCAGTCAACGAATAACACACCCGGAATTCTTGACGCGAAGAGGTTCTTAGGATATACTACTCGGCAAGAGTTTTAAAAAAGACCCCGGGCTATCTTTTGCCGCCCGCGTTACATTTTAGTTCAGTAAACCCAGAATAGACGAAAAATTTTTTGAAGGTGGTTCAAAACCTCAAGGAGGGAAATGAAGAAAATAATTTCCATCGCTCTTATAGGTTGCCTTATAGCTCCCCATCTCGCTTTTGCCGGTGCCTGGACGCTACCGAAAGGTGATGTATGGGTACAGTACCAGATGAAATATTTCTGGGCCAAGAAAAACTACGCTCCGGGCAGTAAAGTCTCCAGAATGCCCAGGGACGCGAGAAGCTGGGGTTGGGCAATGATACCCGAGGTACATTACGGAGCCACCGACTGGCTTGATTTTCTCTTCAAAATGGAATATAAGGAAGCTAAATACAAGGAATACGCCAGAGATCCCGCATGGGGTCCTTACTCTGTTAAAAACCACGGACTTGTAACTATAGAACCCGGGGTTAAAGTGCGGTTCCTTGAGGAACCCTTAGTTTTAAGCGGCCAATTCTCGTATTCAATATGGAATCCTCATTACGAGGCAAAACCCCTTGAAGATGTCGCGGAACAGCCCGGTCTCAGCGACCGGAGCAATTTCTGGGATTTAAGGGTCCTGGCCAGCAAAAAGTGGGACACAGTGTTTCCCTTCTACATGAGCATTGAAACCGGCTACCGAAGGTATACACGAAACGTTGAAGACCAAGCTCCTCTCTTCTATGAATTCGGTTTTTGGCCAGTTAGATTTCTGCTTCTAAAAACAGAGCTGGACTGTATGTTCGGATTGCCCGGCACAACAAAAGGCGACAGGGTCCACGACAAATCCTGGGCAATATGGCGTATAGGACCGTCCATCGAACTTTTCACACTTTACAATATGCTTCGGGGTATAGATGCTGATCCTTCTGAAGTCAGCGACGTTGTAACACGTACCGGAAAATCTCTCAACGTTGAAGCCCAGTATGGTAATACTTTCTGGGGGAGAAATACGGCGGCCAGCCAGGAAGTAGTCCTTAAGGTTTCAACCCAGTTCTAACGATAATATTGATACAA
>SLID01000136.1 GCA_007135805.1 Candidatus Omnitrophota bacterium
ATAGAAGACGGAGTTATTATAACCGACGATATAGGCGCCAGAAGGTATTACGATGCCGACGGCCGCGCGGTCAAAATAGAAACGCCTTACGGTGAGACATATCATTATGATCACGTGGTGGACGAGGACGGTACCCCGCTGACTTTTGTCAATTACAGCCGGAGAGTTGAGAGCGACGGCACGGTCATCGACTATTTCAAGGGGGCTATTGTCGGGATAACAAAACCCGACGGTACTTTTATCGATGACATAGAGTTTGATCCCTACACCCTGGAACTCAAAAGGTTTACCGTTCATGCGCCTTCCGGCGACCGGCATAAAGTCATAGTCAGCGGGCCTTTTCTGCAGATAGAACTTGAGGATTCCACACGGCTCATTTTTTACGATGACAAGCTTGTAGCGTTTGGGAATTCACAGGGCATAACGCCTCTTTACGATCTTGAGGAACTTGATCAGGCAATATACGTACGGCACGGTTCCGGAAGTGATGGATCCTTAACCGAAGAAGCGGATATTGCCGGGGCCAACTGGCGCCATCAGACATATCAGGATTCGTTGGGGATCGCCAGGGTCGTACGGGATCATTCCGAGAACAAGTGGATACTTGATGTGGACATGGTGATGGGTTCCGACGATCGTTCGTCAGGGGAAATGTATCTTGACCTCAGGTACGATATCCCCGGTCTTAACTGGCAGGCCCCCATCGATATGCGGGATAGAGAGATAAGTTTTCTTTTCGAGCTGGACGATTCGTTTGACCCGAGTTCCGGATATCCGCCGGAAGTACAGGTTTTCGCGAAAGACGCGAATTGGCGCACCCAGTACGGGGCTCCGGGTATTGTAGAAGTATCAGGCGGGTGGGTGAGAGTGTCACTTGTCCCGGGGGAACATGACATCAATTTCGGACATACGGATCCTTTCTTTGACCCATCTCGAGTTACGATGATAGGTATCAGGATAACCCCGAACAGCTCCGCGGGTCAGGGTGAAAGATATTTTGGCAGGGTTTTCGTGAAACATGATGTTTTGCCCGATATTTTTGAGAATGTGGACGGGGGAGGCAGCGCGCTTGACGAGCTTTATTACGGTTTGGGGATAACGCGTGACCTTAACCAGCTCACGGGCGAGGAGGCCCCCGCCGCTGAATACTATCTTGATAATTTCATGAGAGCTTTAGCGGAAGGCCCTTCTGACACCTACCAGGAAAATCTTCTAAACATGATAAGCTGGACGGTCGAGACCACGGCGCCCGGAATAAAAGGGATCACCGGTGTAAGTAAGGATACCCTGGCAAATGAACTCATAATAATGGCCGACCTTTCTTCGGGTTCACCCTCTAAAACTGAAGGCGAAATATTCTTCGATGTCAGAAGCGGAGTGCCGGGTCTTGGTTGGGGAAAAACGATGAACCTCACGGCGCGGCCCATATCCATGCTCATAAAAGTACCGGACGGTTTTATCGGATCCGGGCAGCATCCGAACGGAGCCCGGCTTTTTGTTGAGGATATTAATTACAATTCTCAATACGGCACATGGATAAATCTCAAAGAGGCGGAGAAGTGGTACAGGCTTGATATTGTGCCGACGTTTGGAAGCATCCCGAACGGGACGACTGAAGAGGGTTTTGACCCGAGTAAAATAATCAGGATAGGTTTAAGCGTAGTCGCTCCCGAGGGTTCCGCTACGGAATTCAGCGGAGAGATCAGGGCCTCTTTCCTGCCTGTTTCCGAGAACGCCGGTGGTGTCCATTACAGTAACGCGCCGCTTTGGATGGATCTCCGGGGTGTGAGGAAATACATAGTCACTGAAGACGATAACTATATCAGGGTCCCTTCGGTTAACTACCTGCCCGAGGCGTATTACAGCTATATTTTTAATAAAGGCAGTGGAGATGTTCCGGAAGTTGATTTCAGCGTTATAGAGAGCCAATATGCCGGGTGGAAATATTATGGTTCGGAGCCGTGGGAAAGTATTGACGGTAATAAGGGTATAACCTCAGTTTCGTGGCTTGATCCGGGAATACCGCTTAAAGCGAATGTTGACATCTCTTCCGGTAAAACAGGTGAGATATACCTCGATCTGAGATACCTGTCAGAGGCGACAGGCAGGATATGGCAGGATGGGGCCACACTTGACATGACCACCCGGGAGATAGTTTTTTATGTACGAAAGTCGGATGGGTTCAGCCAGGACGCTTCACTTCCTCTTGAAATAGAGGCGTTCGCCAAGTCTGTTGTGGACGTTTCCGGTTCTGAGCTCTGGCGGGACGCGTATAGTCCCTCGGTGTCTCTTGATATTGAGGGAGGGTGGGTGAAAGTCACGATAACACCCTCGCCGCACGATTTTAACAGCGGTATAAGCCATGTTGATTTCGACCCTGAAAATGTGGCTTTGATAGGGCTGAGGGTAAAACCCTCATCTGGCGCCGACGTTTTTTCGGGCGACCTGGAGATAAGGTATGAGGTGAATAGCGTTAACATGGGATCGGTGGCCCTTGGCGACGGATCCGAGCTTCCCGACCTTCCCGTATGGGTGGATCAGCGAGAGATAGCCGATTACCTGAAAAACTCTGAAATATCACTTTACGGTGATTACGGCGTTATGGGTATCATTAACCGCTCTGCGGCGGAAATCCCTTTTTACTCACTTCCCGAAGACATGGCCGCGTTCATCGTTTACGGCGAGGATGATGTCGTAAGGTCCATATCAAAACCGGATGGCACCACCACATGGTTCGGAGAAGGCGGAAGGGTCGACAAAATAACCTTTGATTGCGGGGCCATATTCGTTGATTACGAATATGACGCTTCGGGTAACCTTGTGAGTTCTGTTCTTGTAAGCGCCAGAGAAGAGCTGCGAAGGACTATCGATAGCGCCGTATATGAGATCGAGAGGAGCGCCGCTGACAGCTTGCTTGTTCTTGCCGAACATTATTCCCTGATCGAAGAGAAATTCATGAATGAGGTCAACGCGGTGCGTCGCCAGTTCTCCTCGGCAAGGAGCGCTTTGAGAGCTCAGCAGTACAGGGAAGAGAGAAGGCGTTTTCTGTTCTGGACATGGACGGTACGTATCGAAAACCCGGCTGTTACCCAGGCGCTTCGTGATCTGGACAGGAAAGAAGCCGAGTTTAACAGGGAAGTAGCGCGCCAGCTCGCCGAGCTTAACTCGGAGATGGCTTCGGAATACCAGGAAATATCACGTGAGAAGGAAAAAGTCCTCGCCGAGTACCTCTGGCAGGAAGAAAAAATGCTTACGAGTATTATGAGGCAGGAGGCCATACCTCTTATCCACTTTTACTACCGGACCGTACTTGGCCGGGACGCTTCAAAAGAAGAGATGGAAGGACTTTTCCTGATGAGGATGGACGGCGGCCTTTATTATGACTCAGCGGGCCTCTCGGCGCTCGATATAAACAATTGGGACGTGTTTATCCCGGATCTTGCCGCAAACGTTCTTTATGAGCATTTGTCCGACGAGCTGAGATCTATGATAGATTCTTTTGCCGGGGGAAGCGATATCACCGAAGGCGGAAAGCTTCTGGTCGTAAGCGGTATCAACGAGCTGATACTCTCGCAAGACCTTTATGGGCTTTTAGGAGATGAGGTATCTGCGAATTTATCTGAAAGGACGCTCGGATATGTTTCGGACATCGGGTGGAGCGGTAAGGATATTAGCGAGCTGCCGTATTCCAAAGTCGCCGCCGTGCAGAAACTTAACCGTTACATACTTGAAGATCTTGTCTCGGGGCTGGAACACTATTCGGCAAGTCCGGTTCCTCATAAGAACAGTAATTTCGCGGCATTTTTTACGCCGGAACTGGCCGATGCGGGAGCTTTACTTGAATTTCTCTCCGGTGAAGATCAGAACCCGTTCTATCTCAATATTTCTTATGATGTTAAAGCTCTGGCTGATGATCTTGTCCCGGGAGAGGCAATATCCGATAAAGCTTTATCGGATATTGTCGCCGGGCTTGACGGGCTTCTCAGGGTCTACGACCTTTACTGGATGTTATCGGGCTATTACTCGTCGCGAGACGCCTTACACGAAGTTCTTTCAGAAGATACCGTGTCTTATATTCTCGAAAATGAGGACATTCTGGGTAAGCCTGTTGAAGAGCTCACATTGGTGGAGATGCGCGATATAGAGTGGCTGAACAGGTTCATGATGCAGGACATTTTGCCGGGTATAGTCTCAAAAGAAAAATACGCGGGGTATTTTAACGCGGAATATCTTGGAGATCATCTCGGTGGACTTTCGGAACGTTTTGAAGCCGAAAGTTTCAAGGTCACCGTAATAAGCGGTGTAATGAGTTTTTTAGAGCACTATCTTGCCGCGCCCGGCGAACGCGAGACATTTCTGGCAGGCCTGGGCCTCACTTCTGAGGAAGTTATCAATATCACTCCGGAATTTCTTAATGTTCTTGAAGACTGGCTCATGGGCCAGGATCTCCATTTCGGGAAAAGCGCGTTCAGCTCTCTCAAGAAGATGATAGACCCTGAAGGGGAGAACGAGACCTGTCTTGAGGAAGTGGCCACTAAGACGCTCCTTGTGTGTATCCTTATAGGAGCGAGCGGTCCCCTACTCGACAAAAAAATAGAGATCTCCATGTACACAATGGGTAAAGTAGCCCGGCTATACGGTCATGACGCTTCGAGCTACAGGGTGGATTACGACGATATTTTGTTATTTACATCCCCATTCGTTACTTTAATAAACGGTAACCACTATATCACGGTGACATCGGTCACAGGGGATA
>SLID01000119.1 GCA_007135805.1 Candidatus Omnitrophota bacterium
ACGTTATGGCATCGTTATCCCAGGCAGCGTTGGTTATAGTAGTGAACAGAGCCTCGCAAATAAATTTTCCGGTTGCTTTGTCCATTCCGCTCATCTTTTTCAACTTTTGGGCATATACCGCTATCCCCTTGCAAATGTAAATAAGAAGGTCCTGCAGACACGCCGTTTCTTCGCTCTTCCCGCAGACCCCCCTTACCGTACAGCCCTGGTTTTTGGCCGTTTCCTGACATTGAAAACAAAACATGATCGTACCCCCTTTTTTTATTTTTTCCTTAGATCTTTCAATAAACTGCCTATACTGATATTCCCGAACTCGTTCTCGACAAGTTTTTCTATGCGCTCGATATTTCGCCGGAGCACACAATCTGGCCGGTTTCGACATATTTTTTTTCTGAACATACATTCGGAAAGTTTTATCTCCCCCTGAAAGACCTTTATGAGGTCCGTTATACGTATCTTAGAGGCATCGCCCTTAAGCTTGAACCCTCCCCCGCCGCCCTCGCGGGAAACCACATAGCCATTCTTATGAAGCTCCGTCAATATCTTCCTTGTAAAAGAATATGGCATGCCCTGGTTTTTCGCGATATCTCGCGCTGAAAAATATTTTTCAGGACACGAAGCGAGGACCAAAAGCGCTCTAGTGGCATAATCTGTATTTTTAGTCAGTATTTTCAAGGTCTCCTCAACTATGCTTTTATCCCTTCTTAAACCATTACATATTTAACTGCTACTATTTTAATCTCAGTAAAACAAAAAGTCAACCCCCTATTAGAGTAAAGTTATCGACCATTTTTTGACAAGAAAGACACCCGGCCGCTGCCCCTATCCTTAAGCGTATCTCTGGATATCGTATATCATCTTGAGCGTTTGGTAATCCATGGGCTCTGAGTGGGGCACTATGATGTAGTAGGGGCGGCTTTTTTCCGGAGGAAGTATTTTCAAATGATCATTATCAAGCGAGGGATGTATGTCTATTGAAAGGGCCAGCGCTATTGTCAATATTTCCATTATGCGGATGTAGCTGTCAGCCGTAAGCTCCTGTCCGTCTACGCCAACTATCGTATACGACATGTCATCCAGAAGTTGCCTGACATTCTCCGACACTATACCCCTCTCATCAGCTCCGGCCAGCATTACCACTCGCGTCCGGTCAGACATGTTCCTGCGCGCCTTCTCCCTCGCGATCAAACCGGGAAGATCATCATCATCGGCGATTATAAAAGGTATGCCTCTTCTTTCACAGTAGTTGGTTATCATCGTTATAAGGGGATTAAGAGCGTCATACTGCAGATACTTTCCCTGTTCATAACCCTTTATCCAGCTTCTTCCCACGGCTATAATGCCGGGGCGAGACTCGCCTAAACCGGCAGCCATCCTGCCGGATTCCCTTCCCTTTATGTAGCCGATAAGCGTGCGAAAATTTCTGGCATGCGCGGCTTCCCGCTCATGGAGCTCCGCGGACCCGTCAGGTATCTCGGCAGAGTAACCCCGCTCGGTTCGGGAACCACTTGTGGCTCTCTGTTTTTCCCGAGGTGTGACGTTCCGGGACGCTTTTTGCCCCCCTTTCACTTTTAAAGATGTCGCTGTCGGGGCCGCGTTACTGAACCCGGAACCAAAACCCGGTATTGAAAGGAACTTCCCCGCAATATCGTCTCCAAAGTTGTTCATAAAGGCGTGTCTTCCAGGTGAGGACAAAATACCTGTCTCTGTAACATCCGGGGCCTTTACCGGAATACTATCTGTCTCCTTTGGTAGCTTACCTTCCCGGAACCGGACAATAACAAAAGAACCTTCGCGTGATGAAAGTTCTTTATGCCCCGGCCCCGTATAATGTACAGCTTGTATTTTCCCGGGAGCCTTCTCCCCCTTTCTGATATGGACTTTCTGGCCGTGTGAAAAGATAGTCACGTCGCCCTTACTTATCACACGTCCAAGGGCTATTCCGTCCCCGCGGTATAGCGGAGATTTCTGTTTCAGAAAACCTCCTTCGGTTATTTCGATATCCAAGAGGCCTTCCGCGTCACGCGGGAACCCTTCTATGCCGCTATCGAGAACGGCGACATAACCCTCTCCCTTTGTCTCATCGTACCCCGCCATGAGAATGCCCTCGCCTCCGGCATGCCAGCTCACGTTTTCCGCGAGATACCTTACCGACATTCTGGCGCTCTCAAGAAAAGCTCGTCTACTTCCGTGAGGCACGTCGTTAAGAGCCTGTCTGGCGTCATAACGCCATGTTTCCCCTTTTTCGAACGTTTCGGCCAAGCCGGCCCAGCGCGCGAATTCTCTCTCGAAATCTATACTTTCCCCGGCATAGAAAAGATCCTTTTGCCCGTGGGGAAAAGCCCCTGGTATGACCGTTCTTAAAACTTTACGCGAAAACGCTTTAATTTCATCTCCGCTTCCGGCATCATCTCCCGCCGAAAGACCAAAACTCCGGACATATTCTATTTTTGTGCCGTTCGGGACCGGAACATCCTGAACGATGCTTTCCTTTTCATCCCCTTTCTCCCAAAGATATCCGCGGGCCTGTCCGCTCGAGTTATCAATTGTCATTATCCTGAATTTGTCAGCTTCACCCGCCGCATAAGCAAGACCATTACCCTGCCCGCCGCCTTCCCCGGACGAAATCTCCGGCTTTACCGCTTCATGTATAGCAACATGTCCGCCGTCACGCGCCGTAAATCCTTGTCCCCGGTCAACCAGTATGAACGAATATCGCATTTTGGAATCATCCTGACGGCTTAGCCTGAGAAGCAGGAACCCCATATCTTCTCCGTGCTGCCGCAAATTCTCTATCGAAAACCAGAGCGCGTTAAAATAATCGCCGATATCTCTGGAATAATGTTCCCCCAGGTTTTCCCTGCTGACAATTGACTCCACAAAACTCTCCAGTTCTGACGAATTACCGACCTTAACCGCTATCAGGTCCGACGGGTACATTCTCTTAAATTCCTTTTTCAGATCCTCGGCGCGAGCCCTGCTCCGCCTGATGTTCCGCCTATCAAGATCTTTCCAAATTTCATTAACTGATCTTTCAAGCAACTCACTACCCGTTACCGAATACTTGTTTTCAAAAACCTCTTCTCGGACATCGCTTACCTGGGACACCTCTTTTCGCCTCAACACCGAGACCTTGGCATCCTCAGTTAAAGCAACGGTCATATAACCGGAACTTTCAATATTGTTCCTATACCTCTGGGCTACGGCGGTATGCAGAAGACAGCCCTCAAGGGACGCGGCTTCGAATAGGTTTAGCGAACCCAACCCGGGCCGCATAAAACCCGCCTCTAACTGGCCGTATTCCCAAGAAAGATCACAGCTCTGAAGATACGCTCCCTTAAAATCGATCTTTTGCAAAGTCTCGAGATCAAGTTGTTTGAAATCAACGCTTTCCAGGAAAACACCGGCAAGACTTATCCTGTAGGGGTAATCGCGTAGATAATTTTCGGAGCCATCGAGCGCGTTTATTTGCTCCCCGGTCAATGCATGTTTACGGTCGAACAGGGAAACAAGCTCTTCAAACCGGTCCTTATCGGAAAGACGCTCTTTCAGCAGATCCAGTAAATTCGAATGACGCATAACCCTGTAAGCATTACCATCACGATGGTAAGTACATATGGCGCCTGCCAGTGACTGGTCTCCTTCAGAGCTCAGTATTATCCCGTGAGAACCGCTGTAATTTTCTCCCCTTTTTCCGGGAGCTCCAAAAACAACAAGCTTCACTTTCCCACCTATCGCGGTTTTCTTAGCCGTGTCACCAGAGACTATCCTATTCCCTTTGATTTTTGAGGTTATCCCATCCTTGTCCCCGTTCATCGATATCAAACCACCATCATCAAACTCAAGAATATAAAGATCTCTTTTCCGTATGTGTTCGATAAAGTATTGCTCCGCTTTCGCGCAAACAGGAGCGCTAATATCGAACATCCGCCAATGCCGGGTGTAGTCTGTTACCGGCTGTGCCGGAGAAAGGGGCCTGGTGGGCCCGGTATAAGCGTCGCCGGATATATCCGTCTTCTCCGGCTTATCCGATCCATCCAGCCCGGAAGAGTAATACATTTCATAACATTCTTCCTCTGAAAGACTGCTTTTCTCAAAAATATTGGAAAGGCCCGAGTAATACATGGCGTAAGCATGCGGACCTTCTATTAACCTTCTCAGGTCGTCCGCTATATCTTGTTCGGTAATATTTTTTGATGTATACGCCGCGAAATCAGCTACGAGCATGACTTTTATGCCCCGCTCTTCAAGCACAAGCCGAAAATTTTCAAGATGCATATCGGATCCCTCGGGGTTGGTACCAACATACCCCATTTCATGTATCCGCCTGGTGAGAGAAAGTACCTGCCGCGTTATATCGCGCGCTACGCGTGTCTTATCGTCCCCGTATATCGGATATCTTTCCGCGATCTCCTTGAGGTCGGTCTCTCTGACATTATTCAAGCGTCTCCCGTCCTGATATTCAAATATCTCTATTGCCGCGCCACGTTCTCCATCATGCTGGGGAATTTTTATCGACGAAAAATCCATATTTTCCCCGTACAATTCCAGCTCCGTATAAGGCAAGCGGTGAAAACCCACCGGATCCACCATTACTAATTTCGGGTCTTTTCGCGCAAACTCTTTACCGACATTGAACTCATGCTCGAAAACAAGTCTCTTATGCTCCATCTGGCCGGGGATCTTTATCTCATAAACGCGAGTCGTTTTCCCTTCCCCATCCATCCTGAAAACAATATGGCGCCTGAAAGACTCAGAGAATGGCGTTATGTATATCCCTTCAGCTAGATGAAAATACCGGCCTTCATGTAAAGCTGTGTCAAGCGGTCCGGTAACCCCAAAACGTGAGGCGCTTTTGTCATAGGAATACAGAAGTCTAAGCTGTGTAGCCGCTTTTAGCAATTTTTTCGCGTTTTCCGGATGAAAAAGCAGACTGAAAAAAGCGGGATCTTCTTCTTTTAGTTCCGCGGTATCGCCGCTCTCAAGGATAACATCCCCTCCGAGATCCGGAATAAGGGAAATATCGAACAACTCCCCGTCCAGAAGATCGGGGACTATATTTTCTTTTTCCGACCTTTCGCGGAAATAAGCTGCCGCGTTCTCATCGTTTTCAGCAAGACTTTTCCTGAAAACCCTGATCTCATCCGTGTTAAGACGTAAAGACGGATCCAGGGAAATGAAGTCACGAAGAACATGTACGCGTCCTGCGTCACTTATGTCGGAACCGCGGATTATATCCCTGACGAATTCAAGTTTCGCCTTACCAGGCAAGAAACCGGTCCCCGGATTTTTCAGCGCTGAAATATATACGAACAGTAAAGGCAATATCTCATCCCGCATACCGGAGCGCTCTTCCATCATGTCCATAAGTAAGGTGAACAACGACCTGTCACCCTTCATCGCCAATACAAGTATCTGGCGGATCTCGTAATTGTATTCCGGGTGGCGTCCGAATGTTTTCCGGTGCATTTCAGCTAGATGATAAAACTCGTTTTCTCCCATGGAGAGGCCTCCCCTCGCCAGGGCGTCTTCCAACTTCTTGAATACGGCTAACGCCGCGTTTTTTTCGTGTTCACGGTCTATTTCATCCTCAATAATAAGATCCAAGCGCCGGATCAAATCCGATATTTCCAAAGACCCGGGAATCACACCGGCGTCTTTCGCGCGAACACTGTCTTTTTTATCTTCGGAAAAACTTTCATGAGGCATAACACCATATATCGCGCGTAAAGTTTCAAGATCCGGCAACTCAAGGCCAAGTCCTCCTTCAGGAACATACCGGTAATCCAACCTGTTCAAATGTTTTCCATTAACGTAACTTTTCCATTTCTTTTGAACGGCTCTCCACTTCCTGACGGGATCTTCCAGAGACTCTATCGATGTAAGTACTTTTTCACGGACGCTGTCAACGGGACCCAGACTCGACAGAAAAACGTTTGAGATCGGCCGGTGCCAGCGCCTATCACCGGGTTTTTCCAGTATCCTGCTTAAAAACCATACTTTTTTGCCTACGATCCTGCCCATGCTATGAACGCGGATGTCTGCCAGGCCCTTTTCTTGTATCATCCGGTTGAGGACTTTCCTTGCCTCCATCACAATGATATCCTCATCCGCGTGCCCTATCTTTATCCCTGACCCGAGAGATGTATCGTCCACAAGAAAATACAGGTCCAGATCACTCCCGTCACGGGCTACCCCGGTTAAAGTACTACCCCCGGCCGTTATTATCAAATTCAAGGACGAGAGATCGGTTTCCGGATATTTTCCCTGCAAACGCTCTTTAACGGCTGCCACAATGTTGTCATACGCGTCTTTTAACAGCTCTCGCCTCTGGATACTGGCGTCACTCGGCCTGTTATCGGGGCCGAAAGCATGTATAATTTCAAGAAGGTCCCCGAATTTATCCCCGGAATACATGTGTTCATCAAAGGGTAGCTTACTTACCGGCTCCCTGCCGGGATCGTCCAAATGCCCGGAAAGGGGGCCTACTGAGTACGGATCACGCGCCGGGACCTCGGAAGTAAGATCTAATAAGCGCGTTAAATATCTTGTAACGGTAAAACGCGTCATATCCAAAAGAAAAACACCTAAGAACCGGGCCGAAAGCCGGGCGAGAGAAGAATACCATTTGCCGGACCGGCCTTTTTTGAGTAAAGCTTCCAAAATAGCGTCTTTCCGGGAAGAGAGACACAAATATACTAAACCCGCGGTGAAAATAACACCGGCAAGTGTTGCAGAACCCGCCAGAGAGGCGGGAGGAACTACGGCCGACATTTTTTTCGTAACGGTTTTACTTATCCCGGATACCGGGCTCTCATATTTCCGCTTTTCTTCTCCACTATCAAGAAACGGTCTCGCGGCGCCATACGATGCCCTGTCGGCAAGAAGATGGTTTTCAAAGTACCGGGTCTGGAAATCATCGAAATCATCGCTGTAAGGTCCAAAAGCGGCAACAAGCTTTTCCGAAAGCGCGGCTCCGGCACCATCGGCGCTCTCAAGTATAAGTCTGGCGTTGGGTCCGGTTCCGTAGTATTTCCGGGGCTCAATAAGATTCGCTCCCAGTCTCATCAGCGTTTTCACCGCCAGCTTTTCCTCTGAAGCGTATTCATATTGCCCAACAGGGTCTTCTCTCAGAGAACCGGCGTATTGCATCATTATGGCGCCCACGCGCGAATTTTCAACCGACACAGCTTCTATCGAAGCGAATCCTTTTTCCGGACTGCCGATCCTGAAAACATCGAGAAGAGACACAAAACCGTCACCACTTGCCCTGTCAGCATCGTATTTGCCTTCTTTACCTATAAGAAGTACGCTATCCCCACCCTCATCCTTGCCCGCGATGTGACCGCCCATTTCGCGCATAAGCTCTTCCAAAGCGCTTTCCATAAGTGAGTCGTGGGCGTCTGTCACCAGAATAAGGTTGACATCGCTTTCATCGTGGAGAGCCATCCTGAAACGCCCCATACTTCCTATCAGGTATAAAGCGAACGGCCTGCCCAGGACCTTTTCAAGCCTCTGAGCTACACCCTTATCGATCAGCAGGCGTTCAATGGCTCTAGCGAGTTCTTCCTTCACTTCAGGCATTACCGTTTCTCCCAAAAGACCGGTCTTCGTCGGACTAATAACATCGCGATCTGAGATGGTTTCTCCGAAAGACCGTCCCGCCCCTGAGCCATACTTAAAGGACCACCATGTCGAATCAAGCGGGATGGAACGGTTCGCCTGCCTTTTTTCCGCGAAATATTCATTACGCGCTCTTTTGACGCTTTCACTGACCATTCTTTCAACGAACATGAGCAGCGTTTCCTCATTCGGATCCCAGTACGTTCTCGGCTGGGTGTGTTCCAATTTTTCCACGAGGGTCATTACCACCTCATCAAGTATCTTCTGGTTGAGTTGAGACTCCGATGAAAGATCTATGGCGTACGATTTTTCATCCTCAAGCCATTCCACAGCCATTCGCGTAAGCCCGCCCAGAAGCTCGTCACGCGCTTGCTGGTCTCCCGAACGCGTTCTACCCCAAAGGTCCTCGGCTTCTTTCTCGGTGATAAGATCGTACCGTGATCGCAGTCTGGCCGGGAGGGCTATCGGGTGAAAACGTTCCGCCCGGGAAGCTTTGGGAAGTCTTATACCATAACGCCGGGCCCAGGAAAGAAGCGCGTGATCACCGCCCTCGTCTTTCGACCTGGCAAGTGCCGAAAAATTATTTTTCAATCCCCGCCTTGCCCTTTCGTAAAAAGCTTTCCAACCGGATTCCAGGTCATATTTCGCCCCCAGGGACAAAAGTCCGTGTTTCGCCGCGGGAACGCGCAAAATATCATACAATCTCCATCCTCCTTTTTCCTGGAGATGAGAGACCTTGCTGATACCCGCGGCTTCCATGACCTCCCGCAATGTCTTTTCCGTAAGTCCTTCCTCGCTCGCTGATTCCTTGCGGAATCTTTCCATAAGTTCCTGTCTTTTTTCCCGAGGGATACGCCTTGCTAATTCCGAGAGCGCCCTTCTTTCCGCTTTTTCCCGGATCAGAGCGCTGGTTATCCGGCGCCTGTTCTCATAATACCGCTCCAATTCGGTAGCGGTTATCTTTCCCTGAAGATAAAGTATTTCCGCGAGAGTATAATAATCCATATCGCTCGGCGCGCCCGCGGGCCGGTTATCCCCGTCCAGATCTATCCGGTAAAGCTCACGAATTGACCCATCAGACATACTTTCTCTTATTTCTATCCGCCGGTTTTCGGTTTCCGCGCCGCGCACCTTGTATATTCTTACCTCGTTCGCGTCAAAACCCTTGAAGACCAGGAACCCTTTAATATCACTATAATGCGTCCCGGCGACTGAAAAACGGTCGGGATTATCCGCGGCTATCCGTATCGGGTTACCCTGTCTTTCAAGCAGTTCAAGAACGGAAAACCACTTCGCGTTCGGATTTCGGGCGCCGAGAGGGACGCCGCCGGCGCCGAGAAGTATCGAGTGTATCCTCTCTCTGGCGAGTTGATCGCTGCCTGGCACACGCGTCACGGCGAAAATATCTATTTTGTCCGGGCTTGACTTCTCGAGGTCCACACCTACTACGTCCCCGCCGGTATCCCCGCGAAGATACTTAATGTACAGATCGATATACTTGTATTGGTTGCCCTCTATGGACACTGAGGTTTTACGGCCGTCCCGCACACTGCGTGTGACCTTCCTCTTTAGCGGACCGGCCTTACCTCGGCGGTATTGAAGGCTCAGCACATCGACTGGACTTCCCTTTTCAAGCGATTCCCGCGGAACACCTATCGGCAGGCCGTCATGGTCAAGATCTATCGTTGTTATAAGATCCGAACTTTGAGAGAAAAAATGTAACTTCGGGCGTATCTCTATCCTTTTATTCGGTTCATTTTCTCCCAGGTACGCGAAGGCGACGGTATTTTGAGCGGGAATATTGTGCTCGACCAGAAACCCCTTAGCCAGATATTCCACACCTCTGACACCAAAGGCGCCCCGTTCCGGTTTAATACGGCGCATTATCGGAATGTTCTGTTTTTCAAGAACTTTCATAATAGAAAGCTCCGGACGGCTTCCGGCACTTACCCCGTAAGGCGCTCCGCTCCCGTCAAGGCGTATCTCATGCGCCTTCAGAGAAATAAGGTCGCCGTCCCTTCGAATAAGCGTGTAAACCGCGAGCGTAAGCCCATCTCTCTTAAAGCGTAGCCCCTCCAGCCCGTGATATCCGCCCTCTCTAAGGTAACGCGTATAAGACTGAAGTCCAAGATAGCGGAACCCGGCGATAACGGCGTAATGCCCGTCCACCGCTATATCGATCACTTCCTGTTTTACGCTTACACCTTCGGAAGGATCCAGTTTTCCGCTATCGGCAAGCATCTCAAGAACATCAACACCCACCCTTTCCTTTTCCGGATCTCCGGTTATCCCATAAGGCAAACCGCGACTGTCAAGCTCTATAACAGCGAGGATCTTTCCAGCGGGGAGCGGCCCTTTCGTTGTCTCTCGTATCTCAATACGCCTGTTTTCAACGGTCTCGCCCAGGTAAACAAAATACGCGATATCTTCCGCTTTAAGCCCGAAATGTTTCAACAAACCGCGCGTCCCATACCTCACATTCCTTACGGTAAACTGATGATGCCTGTCTTCCGGTATCGATCCCATTAGTGGCGTGCCCTGCTCTTCAAGAACACGCATAAGCGTCATCTTTCCCAGATTTTCAGAGAAAGACCCTTTCGGCGCGAGAGCGCGGTTAAGTTTTATAGAATGGATTTTCACATTTTCATGAGAGTTTTCAGTCCTGACACGCGCGTAAATAGCCAATGTGTCCGGCAAGGGCCTTATTACAAGACCGTCAAGGTTATCCAGCCCGCACTTTCTGAGGTAGTTCATATACGCGCCCAGTCCCCTGTAACAAAATCCGTTTATGGTTTTCTCGTCTTCACGGGTTATGACAATATCCCCGGATTCTCCGGAATAACCGGAGCGCCATGCGGATATTTTGCCGGTCTTTCCGTAGGTAGACAAAAGAGGCTCCTTGTCCGTTCCCGGAAGAACATTCCAGATAATACGGTAAAGATTTACCAGGAAATGTGAAACTATAGTCCCGAGATAAAATATCAACACGAGGGATACGGAAGTTATCAAAAGGTTATCTATAGTCGCCACACCAAGAGATGTCATCCGAGCCGGAATAGGATAAGCGGCGGCGATAGCGGCAGCGCACCCCCCCAGGATGGTCCAGGCCCATCCTTCCATAAGAGACATCTCCTCATATTCGTCAACCGGTTCATGGCTCGCTATAAAGCTATCTACAAAGAAAAGCCGTATACTTTCGTCCCACGGGGCCACAAAAAGCGCGGCCATCCAATCAGGCATGTGCCTGAACTTTCCGAAAGTCAACACCCGCAGTAATCTATCCGCAAACTCGTGGGTATGCCGGGATGTGAAAAGTTTATCCCTGTCTTTTCCTTTCCCCTCCCCTGTCTCTGAAGACGGCTTGTCCGGGAGAATGTTCTCTTCATTTTTTAAATGTTCACTGAGGTATTCCGACGGCAGACGGGGTCCTTTCGCATCGCCTATGTGGATATTCGCGGCTTCAAAAGCCTGCCCGGCCCTCTGAAAAACCTTTATGGCCTTTCGTGGGATAAGCGGCCTGCTTCTCTCGCGGTCAAGGTTCTTTATATATGTCCACATAAGTTCCGCGATCTTCTGTGTTACCCGCCCTACCAATTCGTTTTTTTCATTTTCGGTCAGCGACCCCGGAAACAGCGCGGATATATATTCTCTCGCGGAATCGGCGAACACTTCTTCCACCTTCTCCCGCTCAGCCCCTCCTAAAAATAAACTCATGGCGTATTGCAAATTGCCGTACACCACCGCCATCAGCAGGTAATCACCTAACCCCTCTATCCCTTTGGCGTTATAGAGATACTTATTGGCCTCTTTTTCGTAAACATCATCCGCTTCGTCCGATGTTATCCTGATACCTCTTCGGTCCAATTCCGCGGAAACCCGGCCTATATCGCTTGATGCGGGGCCCGATACCAAGTGTCCCATTTCGTGCGCAAGGTTAGCTTTTATAGCTTTTGTGACACCTTCGGGATCCAGCATAAAAGGGACCACAAGATTTTTCAGGGATTTTATATTTATCCCAAGCGTAAAAGGCTCATACGGAATAAGACTCTCTTTTCGTATGATATTGCCCCTGAACCCTTTTCCTCTGGGAACATATTGATAATCCTTATCGACCAGGGTCCTGCATGACAGGAGGCAATCCCGGTCTTTCCGGGGCAGGAATATCTGGAAACCGGTCCGAGTCCCTTCACGCCTGATATATTCCTCTATCGCCCGCGCTTCTCTTCTCACTTCCCTGTTGGCTATGAAGCGATAGACAGATGAAGCGGTTATAATGGAAAATATGGCTGTCAGTGCCGTCAGGATCGGGTGTGAATGGGCCGTGTCCCTGAAGTCGGAAAACATCCCGAGGGAAAATGGCCCCGCGATACTCAACCATATACCGATACCGCCCATAACTGGCAGATCCTCGGACAGATCATGTTCCGACATCCTCATCTCGTAACGGGCGGCTTTTTTCGCTAAACCGCTTTCAGTGAAGTTCTGCACCTCCATCTGCCTCATTTTGGACAATACTCCAAGAGATGCTTTTCCGAACCTCAGGCCTTCATTCATGAACACACTTACACCCGGGTGATCATGTATCGAAAAATATCTTTCCGCGGGAATGGTCCTGCCTGTCAATTCTTCCTTTATATAGGCTTCTTCAAGGACCGCATACGTGTATCCGCCATCCGAAAGCCGGGTCACTGAATCCGCAACCGCCTCGATCTTTCCCTCCAGATACACCATGACAGCGGAGCAGAATATAGCGAGGTCAAACCCGGAAGGGCCGGGTATCCCGCTTTCTACGTCAGCGATAACATAATCTGACAAAACCCTTTCTATAAGCGCCCGGGCTTCTGTTTCATTTATCTCCACCCCCGCGGCTGAAAATCTCGCGACAAGATCTTCCGGATCACGGTACAAAAGGTCCTCTTTAGCGACCGATCTGACAGAAACCGCGTCCCCATACCGCTTAACTAACTCGAAAACCTCGAATCCCCGTCCGACACCTATCATAAGGATTTTTATGGCCCTCCCCTGCCTTTCCGCTATCCTGCGGTCTATCTCGAGGGTAATATCCCCCCCGAACTGAGAGTTGAGCTCGTCAAAACCCCGGCTTACGTATCTCTCTTTAACATAAGGATTGGGATCCATCACCCCTCCCGGATACGCTCCGGTGTCCGGAGAAAAATATCGAAGGGCCGAAAACAGTCCAGCGCCGAACATACCAAGGATTCCCTGCCACATTCCCGTATCGGCCTCACCGGGGATTTTCGGCCTCTCCGGGAAAAGCCCCGTAACACATCCTATACTGCCTCCCATGAAAGGCAGCTCCGTAACGGCCCTGTCCAGCATGAAAAGAGCGTCTTCCCTTACTCCCGCTTCTATAAGAGCCGCGCGTGTGGCGGGAGCCTTGTTTAGTAATACCCGCGAATTATCCAGTAAAATAAAATTCGACGGATTGAGATGCGCTTCTTCCGGCGGTACTACTACAAAGGACGCGCCGTACAGATCTTCGATATCACGTAGGAAATCAGCGCCTTCCGGCCTCATCCTTAACTCGTAGTAATACCGATGGTCTATGAGGAAAACCGATTTCCCCTGCAGCGTCGCGGAAGGAGGGATCGCGTTTATTACGCAATCAATATGCGTCGTACCCAAAAGAACCTCATATCCGTCTGAAAGTCTGACGGTTACAAAACCTTGCGGTAATTCGCGCAAAGATATCTCGGGTTTACCGGACATGAACTCCTTGAGTTTCTCCAGAAAAGGGGACGAACCCGACACAAGAAGAAGCGGTTTTTCCCCGGGAACAGATACCATCTCCCCGCCATCGGGATATAAATACCTGTTCCCGACGCTATGCGCTATATAATTGTCCCGGGCCGGCAGGAGGAAAGACCCGTCCTTGGGCCATTCCGCGTAACGCCCGAACCGGGCGACAGGCTGTTCTTTTTTCCCGGACAAGGAATACGGCGCGCCTATACGCGTAAGGTTCTCACGTACCACGGTGAGGTCAGGATGTACTTCACCTGCCCTTAGATACTTATACGCCCCGTCATAAAGAAGTTCCATGACCTTTTCGGGAATGTACCTGTACCATATAGCCCTGCTCCGCCAGAATTCCCCGGCTTCCTGCCTTGCCATATCCACCTCATCTGAGATAAATTCTCCCGAATCTATCCATCTGAGGGTTTCCTCGAAAATTTCCCTGTCGATCCGGCTGCGGACATCGCCTACCACAAGCTCCGTATCGGTGGACGATCTTATACCCTCTTCACCGTGAGTGAACAGACTTATCCAGAAATCCTCCACGATCTGGAAGAAATGTTCATAAGCCGCGAGACCTATCCACGCCGAAGCCGGTGAGGGAAAACCGGGGCTTCCGCGGGATAGAAAATGTCTGTCATCATCGGACGTTTTCTCGGGCACGGTGAGAGTAACGGCCGTGCCGATCTCCTCCACCGGTTTTCGCTCGATACTTATCCCTCCGTACGGGTCCTGCAAAAACTTATGGCCTTCATCATCGCCGGTTCTTGTCCTAAACGATAGTGAGAACCCGTGATCGCGGCATATCCTTAATGCCTCTTCCGCTCCCCTTCCGTCGCTTCCGACAGTAAGTCCTGACGTATCCTTTGTACTCAGGGGTTTTCCTGCCTGCCACCTGGTAAGGATCCTGAGCGGCACACCCGTACCTGAGTCTTTGATAACGATAGAAACCTTTTTCTTTTTTTTGTCCCTTTCTATACTTACCGTTATCGGCTCATCCGGAAGGACCGAAGCGCCCTCTTCGTCTGCCCTCAAAGCCACAGCGTCAACCGCGTTCTCAACGATCTTTTCAATGGAACCGAGTACCAGCACAGCTGTCTCAACGGGAATATCCGTTTTCGTTCTGAAAGCCTTCCTGATCGAGTTGATTATCGCTGAGCGCTGGAATATTAGAGATGTTTGGCGATGATAAAGATCCTCCTTCCCGGGATAATTGAAAGAAAAACTTTCACTGTATAATACCTCACTGGTTTCGGGACTTTCTCCGCCCCAAAAACCTCCGGAAACTATCCCTGCGCTTTTCAAACCGCGCCACCATTCACCTAAAATCCCGGATATATTACGCAAAAAGGACATAATGTACCCTCTTCGGCTCCGGGGGACAACAATATCCGCCCTGGACTTATCGGACACTTCCAACCTTTCTGTTCGGGAAACTTTTGTATCAGCGGCGTCATCTTTCACCGCGTCATGCCGGGCGATTCTCTCCCCCCTTATCGCGCCGTCCGTTTCCATCGTAAAAGATTCGCCGGAGGTTACAGGTTCCTGTTTTTCTCCCCGCGGCTCTTCCTCATCAATTAACTGACTCGGCACTATGCGCTCGCCTCTCGCGGGGTATATACCCTCAAAAAGAACAGCACTGACCCATTTCTGAAACTCTTTTCTCTCAATGCCGGACAAAGAAGCGAGGATTGACTGGATAAACCATGCGTCCGACGCTTTTCCTCTGGCAAGATTTTCCAGAAAAAGTTTCTTGCCGTCATCAAGGCCGTACGCTCCCGCGCTTTTTTTGGTTCCTTTCGCGGTTTGGGCGTCAATGACCGGCGCCTGGATCTCAATTCGAACCATCGTGCCGTCGCGAAGAGGAAACTCCATGGCAGTCTCGCCTCTATCCTCTTTATCTTCGGCAAGATAAACTGTCATCTTTAGAACTGTATCGTCTCGCGTCTTGATCGGGACGCGCAGGGCGGCCAGTTCACCGTCATGCCAGACTTCTTCCATACTGTCGAAATCATATCCCGCCGAACCGGAGATATCCGGGCCGGACCGACCGGAGAGATGCTTCTTAAGAAGCGGAACAAGCACAACTTTGGGACTTTTTATATCGGGGTCTTTTCTCGCCATATCAAGAAAGTCTCCCATGATGTAACCGATATCGGCCATTAACCATCTTTCTCGTAAAGTTTGTCCGAACGGATCGCCATAGCGTGAAGTATCTGCGTCCTGGGAGTACCGGGATATTGCTGTTTTATCGGACGTTATAATGTCGTAGGTCCCGTCAGGCATTCGCGCTATTCTGCACGGGGGACTTGTCGAAAGAGGCGGAGCAAGCGTATGCCGTACCGCGTCCCTTGAGGGCGGAGTTATACCTTGGGCGATATCGCTAACAAAAAAGAGTATAGCAACTACAAGCGACACCGCTTTAATAAAAAAGCCGTGTTTTCCTGAAAAATGCATGTAGCTATTTTAACATAATTAATAGTTAGAATAATTATAATTTGGCTACCTTTTTTCTACATAACACATACATCCTTCACCACTCTAAGGGAGCGGCATAATAAGCTCTTTAAAAAGAAAGGCAACACCTCGATTATCCAAGATAAATCACTACGCTGTCATCAGGGCAACACCCCGACTATCCAGGATAAATCCTAAACCGTCATCACGACAACACCTCGGTTGTCCAGGATAAATCCTAAACCGTCATCAAGACAACACCTCGGTTCTCCAGAATAAATCCTAAACCGTCATCAAGGCAACACCTCGGTTCTCCAGGATAAATCCTAAACCGTCATCACGAGGAGTCCCCAAAGGGGGCGACGAAGTGATCCCATAAAATGAAAATATCTCGAAGAGAGACTTTGTACGGAGGGCTTATTATAGCTTTATCCCGCTTTGCGGGGTTCGCCGATGACAGTGTTAAAAATACCAGCGGATGCCAGAGATGCTGCAAACAAAGCATAGGCATTCCAGTAGCATACACCTGAAAGTGCTGCCAATAAAACAAAACCAAACAAAAAATTTTGAGAGGTCCACCTCTCAGCGCGGAGAAATTTATCCATGGGTTTCCAGAACATCCTAAACACCGAATAGCCCGGAAAAAGGTATAAGTGAACAAAAAAAGTTTGGTATAACCCTGGATTTTGGGTTTTAAGCGGCTTCGGCAAAAGCGCGGGCGGCATTATAAAGTTGTTGTATCTTTTCACTTCTCACTATGCCGGTGAGAGCTCCGATGGTCTCAATTATCCTGTCAACGATGTCTGTTATGTCAAAAGTCGTGATACCAGACATAACCGCGTCCGGGTCTCCCTCGACCTTGAAATAATAATAGCGGGTAGCTCTCATCACACTATGGACTTCAGCCACTGACTCAGCGTACTTTATCTTATGCTCTTCCCGCAATATGTCCCTGTTCAAAGCCTGGATCAGGCCTCTCTGCCGGTCGG
>SLID01000125.1 GCA_007135805.1 Candidatus Omnitrophota bacterium
GTTTTTTCCGATCGCTATAAGGACACTATCAGCTTGCATTATGAAATCGGGTTTAGGCATGAGGGAGAACTCGTTTAGCAGGACATTTTTTACCGCGATGATCTCAATGTTGAATTTATCCTTTATACCGGCCTCGGCAATGGTTTTTCCAATTAACTTGTCAGGAACAGCCAACTCCGTAATATTGTAATCTTCGGCCAGCGGTATCTGTTCTACAAGGTTCTTAGTGGTAAGTCTCATCGCGACTATATCCGCGGCGTCCCTTTCGGGCATTATTGTCTCCGTCGCGCCTACCAGGGCCAATATTTGAGCATGAACATTACTTAGAGCTTTCGCGACGATATTCTCTACTCCCAGTTCTTTGAGACGCATCACCGTAAGCACACTGACCGCCACATTACCAATGCTGACTATAGCCGCGTCTATTGAGCTCTTTATCAATTTTTCCAGCTGCTTTTCACTTGATAGATTGACGACTATGGCCTTGGTAACATCGTCGCTGATATTCTGGACCCTCTCTTCGTTACTATCCAGAGCAAGCACTTCATGGCGCCGCTTAGACAGGCTCCGCGCCAGGTTATTCCCAAAGTTATCTAATCCTATAACTACGAATTGTCCCATAATCATCCCCTGCCTATGTTTATGTCATCCGTGCCAGCCAGCACGGTCCTTTTAACTCTATCTCAATTCTCCGTTTCTATCTCCAGAGACCAAAACTCGCCAACTCACCTTGAACACTAATTATAACATCAGCCGCAAGAAAAAACAAATAATCCCAGACGTGTTGGATATCTCCTTTATACATAGGAATTTACAAACTAAATACAATATCTCTACGCAGCATTTTATGTTTCTCTCAGGACATATACGCCAATTTTCTTAGCTTTTTCGCCACATTACTTGTCTTGGATAATTACAATCCCCTCTCTATATTACTCTATATCACATTTTTAACACGTGACCAGGTTTTCTCGGAGTGCCCTCATTGTTTTGCCGAGAACAAAATTCGAGAGAACCCCGCCTGTAACATAGGCTACCAGCAGCGCAGCGAAAATACCGGCAAGACCGGCCAAGTGCGACCCCAGAAGAGCAATAGGCAGGTATAGAACTATCATCGGAAATGCCATAAGACCCGTAGCGGAAAAAGGCCTGTGAAGAACCGTTAAGGTCATAGCCGATATGATAAGTGTACCAAACAACCCATACCCCAGCGGTACCAATTTCAAATACATGGACGCGGTCTCTATTACCACCGGATCATCGTTGAACACTTTCACCAGAGGTTCTGCCGCTAAAACTAGGAATACGAACATGACCAGGCCCCAAACCATTGAGAAGATCTTGCTTACATTTACTCCCGAAACCACTCTGCCGTTCATGCCCGCTCCCCAGTTTTGACCAACAAAAGGACCCAATACCGTGGCCAGCGAAATTACGACTGTAAGAGCAAAAAACTCTATCCTGGAAGCCACTCCGAATCCCGCGACCGCTTCCGGCCCATAAGAAGCTACAAGACGGACTATAATCGCCATAGCTATGGGCATTATAAGACGCGTTGCGGCCGTGGGTATGCCCAAATACAAAATACTTTTCCACGAACTCAATATACGGTCAAACGCTCTTCTTTCAAAACAGAGCATGTTTTTCTGAAAATGAAGTATATAAAGAGACAGGAATAAAGTGACCGCTCGTGATATTACTGTAGCAAGCGCGGCACCGGAGATCCCGAGGGAAGGAAAAGGCCCTATCCCAAAGATCAGCAAAGGGTCCAATACAGCGTTCAATACGACCGCGAAGATCATGACCAAAGCAGGCCTTTTAATATCTCCGGTAGCTCTTATAGCGTTATTCCCTACCATGGGAATGACTAAAAAAATCAGACCGGAATACCATATATCCATATATCCTCTGACCGCGGGAATAATTTCCTCACCGGCCCCTAAAACCTTGAAAATCGGTCCCATGGTCATAATGCCTGCTACGGTGAAAACGATACTTGTGATAATTGACAGCAAAATACTGTCGGTCGTAAGTTCCTGCGCTTTGTGTTGATCCCCTCCTCCGATGGCCCTGGAAATAACCGCGGAGACGCCCGTTCCGATACCCAGAGCAAAACTTCCTATCGTAGTAACAACAGGAAATGTAAAGCTAAGAGCGGCAAGCTCCTGTGTTCCAAGCCTGCCGACAAAGAACATATCTACAAGATTGAACAGGACAATGCTGAACAGTCCTATTGTCATAGGCACAGTCATTTCGGCAAGTTTTCTGACTACCGAACCTTCCGTGAGATGTGCTTTTTTGGGCTTGGTCATTGTTTTGATAACAGGCGCGCTATAGGTGAACCCGACCTGAAACCGACACACCGTCAGACAGAACAAGGTTGAATGAAAGGCTGAGAAACATCTCTCTTTTTTACTGCTAAATCCTCTTTAGGCAAACCACGCACGAAAATGGCACGGCTAACTTACTTATTTTGTATTTTGCGAATGTTTCTTTGCTTTCCTAAATACTGTTTATAGTTTAAGCTGATTTTTTCAGTTGTGGCACCTTGAGATCCGATCCTGGTTCAGAATTCCCTTCGTCAAGCTTCCCTTTTTACGTTTTCTGGCACAGAAGAACCAGCAGATGATTTCGCTTCTCAAAAATGAACACCGTCTATACCTATTTTCAGGATTTATCTTAAAAGTACTTTATTAACAATTATTTACTCTACACGTCTGGATATGTTCACATTTTTGTTTTTTTCAGTTTCTCCCTGAGACTCTCTACCTCGTTCTTGAGTTCCAGTATCCTTTCCTCCCGGCCGATGGCGGCGTCATAGAAAACTTTCAGCTCGTGAAGATGCTTTTCTCTTTCTTCCTGCATCACTTTCTCTGCTTTGCTCCTCTCTATCGTATAGAGCGCGAATGAGAGATCCCCGGCAAGTTCGATCAAAAGGGCCCGTTCCTCGCCGCTGGAAACCACAAATTCCGGGAGCGAAACCGTCAAGGTGCCGTAAACCTTCCCGTCCCGGGCCAGGGGCGCGCAAAAGGCCGTCACGCCCCCATATTTCGAGGCAAGATCACATCCTTTACATTCCCTTGATGGGTCGGTTATCTCGACAAGCCCACCTTCTTTCAGGGCCATCTCCTGACACCTTAAGCGTCCACCTTTCTCAAGAGTTCTTTTGACCTCTGGAAAATCTCGTTTAACTTTACCTCGCGCGAAAAACTTAAAATCTCCCGTATCATCGAAAACAGATATCCAGGCATTCTCGTATGCCCCTGACTCCACAAGATATTTCGAGACCCCTGACATGAGCTTTTTAAGATCACTCTCCCTGGTTATAAGCTGGTTCACGCCGCGTACTGCCATAAGAACCCGGTTCAGATGGCGTATCTTTTGTTCCATCGCTTTCCTTTGGGTGATATCCCTGCTCACTAAGACCAGGTTGTCCCCGCTTACTGTGATTATCCCTTCCAGATCGCACCATCCGCCTGTCTTTTTCCTCAAACGGTATTCGGCTCTTTCGTATGCTTCCATTTTCTTTCCTGAAAAAAATCCACTTGTCTTTTTAACGAGATATTCTCTCAAAAGAGAAGCCATCCTTTTCTTATCCTCGGGATACAGCAAATCCAGGCTGGACTTCCCCACAAGCTCCTCGGGTCTATACCCCAAGAGCTTTTCAAATGGGGGATTCACGTAAATGTAGGTAACTTGCGGATCAAAAGTGATCAAGGCTATAAGATCCCTTGAACTCTCCGTTATCGTTTTGAACATCTGTTCATGGTGCCGTAATCCCTCCCAGGCTTTTTTGGTCTCGGTAATGTCTATGGACGTGGCCATCATGGCGCAGGGCCGATCGTCATCGCCATAAACCGTCGCAGCGGAAACATACGCGTCAATTAGGGTCCCGTCTTTCCTCTTCATTTGCAGTTCTCCTTCCCACCTTCCCTTACCCACGTCCCCTTGAAGCTCTGCCATTATCTCATCATGATACCCCGACATCATCCAGAAATCGGTTAACGGCCTCCCCAACACCTCATCAGGCGTGTCAAAACCCATGTTCTTCAGGAAGGCAGGGTTGACATACCCCATACTGCCGTCCAGATCACATTTCGTTATTATGGCCGAAGACGCGTCCAGCAAAAAAGCCTTGTCCCGGGCTTCCTGTTCCATTTTCCTGCGTTCCGTTATATCCTGGCCCGAACTCAAGTGCCCCGTGACCCTTCCTTCACGGTCCCTCAACACCGCGTTGTGCCACATCATCATTCGCTCTTCACCTGACTTGGTCAGGACAGGATTCTCGAAATACTTCAATTCCGGGAACTCGCCCGTCAGCACCCTGTCACTGACATGTTTAATCTCACCTCTTACATGCTCTGGCAAAAAAGTATCGAACCAATTCTTCCCTATTACCTCACTTTCCTCATACCCGAGGATATCACAACCTTCCTTATTTATAAGAGTGACGATACCGTCTTTATCTATCGCTACAATCATAACCGTAGCAATAGAAAGGTAACTTTCCGCTTTTTCTTTTTTCAATTTAATATCTTCCATCAGTTTTTTTTCCAAGGTCACGTCCTGAATTATGTGAACCGCGCCTTGGAGTTTGCCGCTTTCATCCAGCAATGGATCAACCGTGACCCTTAAACACTTTCCTCTAAAATCCAATTCCTCTGTCTCCCTTTTCACCGTTCTCTTCATGCGCTCAAAAGAACACATATCATCCGGCATTTCGTCCCCAGAGATCAACTGGCAGATATCCTTGCCGACCAGTTCATCTTGGGTCATATTCAGAAACGTCGCTGTAGAACTGGTACACCTCAACACACGTCTCTCCACATCAATAACACTTAAAAACGTGTTTGTAACCTCGAAGGCCTTACCGACTATCTTTTCCATGTCGATATTGATGTCCTTATTCATCAGGAAACCGTCCCGCGTTTAATGATCCTCTTTTAAAAATCAAAAAGGCAACTTCTTTTACTCCAAAGAAATTGCCCTCATTTGGTCAAGATCCCATAGTGATTACCCATAGTGTCCCATCCTTTTTTCGGGAATCATCTTTATTTTATCACTTAGCGAACATAAATCAAATACTATCCCAAAAACCACCAGAACCACCAGACGTGTTGGGTATCTCTTTTATAAATAAGGAGTTACAAGCTAAATGCTACCCCAGACCGTTTCTTGCCTTTACGCCGAGGGAACCATCGTCCGTTACTTTTCATTAACCTGCATTTGAAATCATCATCCCCCATTGGTTTATCTGTCAGGATCCCTTCGGAAACGCTTTCTTTTGAGATATTATATAAAAAATCCCGATAGCTGCTCTGCCGCTTTTCGTCTGTTTCCCCAAAACTCACATACAAAGGATCTTCCGTAACTATCTGATTCTCTTCCTTCAAAACATAATATCTGGCACTGCTATATTTGTAGTCTTCGGCTGCCTCAACAATACCGGCCCGCACCGGATTTAACTCAATGTAGGAGCCGCACCTCTGCAGATTAACATCTTTCTGTATGGGTTTTGCTCCAAACCTTCCCTGCCAAAGATATCCGCTTGTTCCGTAGCGTTTGTGATAATGCATCGTGTAAAGTCTCTGAATTCCGGCCATCATTGAAGACAACCGTTCCGGTTCCAGTATTTCCAAAAGCAAATGAAAATGGCTTGTCATAACACAGTAATGATATATTCGAGCTTCAGTTTCGTTAGCATATCTTTTGAGAAGCTCAGCAAAAATGACATGATCCTCATGATCGTGAAATATATCCAATCGTCTGTTTGCCCTGTTCCAGACATGATATACAAGTTCACCCGATAGCTGATGTTTTCTTGGATAACCTGGCATAAAAACCTCCTTTTGTTTTAGCCCTATACTGTTATATAGACGCCCAAAAGAGGTTTTTCCTTTCAGTTATTTTTCCCTGTTCACCATACAAACACTCTTGCCGGTCCTGAGTTAAGCGAAAGGATAATGTGTATTGTCTTGTTCAGTGAAATTATTTGGATATTTTATCGCTGACATTTAATCCATAAGCGTTTCACTTACAGTCGTTTACCCAACACGTCTGACAGGAAAGCTTTACAGCTCAGTCGCGTTCTTTTCTACTTCTCACACGAGCGTTTTCGGAAAGATGCCGCTTCCTAAGCCTTATATTCTTGGGAGTCACCTCTACGAGTTCATCATCTTCAATAAATTCCAGCGCGAATTCAAGCGTCATTTCTCTGGGAGGAATAAGCTGCATGGCGTCGTCCGCCCCGGAAGACCTCATATTAGTAAGTTTTTTTTCGCGGCAGGCATTAACAACAAGATCAGATCCCTTGTTGTTTATCCCTACTATCATTCCTTCGTAAAGCTCGTCCCCGGGGCTGACAAATATCTCGCCCCTGTTCTGAAGGCTCCAGAGCGCGTAAGCTACAGCCTTGCCTGAAAGCTGTGATACCATAACACCGCTCTTTCTTCTTGGGAGCTCTCCCTTAAACTCTTGATACTCAAAAAAGTTGTGGTACATAACTCCCGTACCCCTCGTCATAAGTAAAAATTCGCTCCTGAAACCCGCCAAGGCGCGTGAAGCGATAATAAATTCTAGTCTTATGGTCCCTACACCCGTAACGACCATCGTTCTCATTTCAGCCCGGCGTTCGCCGAGAGACTGTATCACGGTTCCCTCATATCCTTTGTCAACTTCTATTATGAGTTCTTCCATGGGCTCCATGAGCATGCCCTCCTCTTCTCTCATAATTACCTTGGGCTCTGACACTTCGAGTTCATATCCTTCCCTCCGCATTGTTTCTATAAGCACCGCCAGGTGAAGTTCTCCTCTTCCCGACACCTTGATCCTTTCTCCCCCTTCGGAAGGCTCTATTTTAATACCCACATTCAACATTGCCTCTCTTTCAAGCCTTTCTCTGACATGACGAGAAGTGAGAAATTTCCCGCCGTCCCTGCCGCACAGAGGGCTTGTATTGTGGGAAAAATTCATGGATATCGTAGGTTCGTCTATCTTTATAGTGGGAAGGGCCTCGGGTTTCTCAGGAGAAGCCAGGGTCTCTCCCACCTTAATATCATCAAGACCGGCTACCGAGACTATGTCTCCCGCTTCGGCAAGATCCACCTCAACCTTTTTCATTCCCACATACTTAAGTAACCGTGTGACTTTTCCGAATATCAGGCTGGAGTCATGTTTTATAAGAACGATCTGGTCGGTAAGAGATACTTTTCCGCTCGATATGCGTCCCACGGCCATCTGACCGACATAATTATTGTGGTCAAGCATGGTGACAAGCATCTGAAAAGGCTCATCCGGATCAGCAAGTGGTGGAAGCACGCGGTGAATTATAGTTTCTAGAAGAGGTTTCATGTCGCGGGCCTCGTCCTCCAGATCCATCTTGGATATGCCATCCTTGGCCGAAGAATAAACTATGGGGAAATCAAGCTGCTCTTCAGTAGCGTTCAGTTCGCAAAAAAGATCGAATGTAAGCGACGCGACTTCCTCGGGGCGTGAATTCGGACGGTCGATCTTATTAATGACCAGGATAGGTTTAAGGTCCAGTTCCAGAGATTTTTTCAGAACAAATTTTGTCTGAGGCATGGGTCCTTCAAAAGCATCCACAAGCAGAAGGACCCCGTCCACCATTCTTAAGATCCTTTCCACCTCACTGCCGAAATCAGCGTGTCCGGGAGTATCAACAATATTTATTTGTACACCTTTGTACTTCACAGACACGTTCTTGGAAAGAATAGTTATTCCCCTCTCTCTTTCTATGGGGTTAGAATCCATTATCGTCGATTCACCCGACTTAAAGTCATATGCTTTTGTTTCCTTGAGTATGGCGTCAACAAGTGTAGTCTTACCATGATCAACATGAGCTATTATAGCTATATTCCTTACATCTTTTCTTCGCCTCTGGTTTTTCATATTCTACCTTTCTCTGGTAACACATATCTATTTACCGATCTTGAAATCGGTCTTTGGCTGTTTCGGAGAACTATTAAGTATGGCATTCCAGAAATTTTCACTATTCGCAAGAAGGCCAGTCTTGCCTTTACCCAAAGAAACTAGGGACATAAAATTTTAATTTTACTTTTTTGGACTATCCTGCTGGATTAGCGCCTGGGATTTAATCTGTAAATGCTTTATTTATAGGTTGTTACTCAACACGTCTGGATTTATGCCGTCTTCCGTATATCTTTTTTCTGCACAACGCCCAGAAAAGAAATAAAGGCTGGACCCCGAGAACAGCTCCGCTCAATATTTTACGGAATATGCCAGAGTCCACGCTCCACGTTATCCCAGCCAGAACTAATAAAAAAATGACCGCTGCCGTTTCGATACTTATTTTTGAGCGTACAAAATCCTCTTCTCCGGGAGCTTTATCGCTTCTCAAGGCAACGTAATATTTTGAAACACCTAAGACCATGATAGCGCTATTCACCAGGAACCATAACGGCATGTTCCTGATAGCGTAGATCGACCCTATTTTGAGCCCCATTATGGCGAGATCCGTAAAACTCCCCGGAAGATCCTTTGACGGCCCTATGGTCCTTATGAAAAAAACGGCTCCTCTCCAGAAATGGATCGACATAATAGCTGTCGCGCCGTAGATAAAATAATCCTCAAGATTCTCAAGACGACGGAAATACAACGCCAGTAGGGCGAAAAACACCATCATGAAAATATGCACGGATTTTATCTGGGGATCCCGGGTTCTCATCTTCTCTCTTTTTCCCTTTCTTCTACATACATACGCCTCTTTATGTAGTGAGGGAGAGTTATGCCAAGTATCACTACGAACAAGATAACGAAGTTTCCCGGCCTTAAAAGATCGGCCGCGGACTTTATCGAAAAAATGGCGTGCCCTATATAAACAGCTATTAAACTCTGGGGTATGGACGCTACAAAAATACCGATAAAAAAATCTCTATACCTGATCTTAGAGAGGCCAGCGGCTATGCTTACAAGGTCCCACGGAAGACCAATAAAATTGAGTACTATCACGGTAGCCCAGCTACCTTCCTCAAGCCGTGACTTGACTCGTGAAATTCTATGCATTGTTATTCTATCAAAATATTCTTTACCGATAAATCTGGTAAGAAAAAAACCAAAGGTACCCGAAATAAGCGCTCCCGTAACCACAATTAAGGTGCCGAACAATCGGCCGTAAATAGCCCCTCCGGCAAACGCCATAGGGGAAGCGGGCAATATCACAAAAATGGGCCTTATGGCGTAAAGCGCGAGAAATAAAAGTATTCCCCCGGCTGTATTTGCCTCTTTTATGATCTCATCAACCGCTCCTTCCCTATAGACGTTCATAACGTCAAAAACTCTGACTGCGGTAAATGCCAGCAAAAAAATCACCGCCAAAAAAACCAATTTGAATATAGTCGTTCTTCGAAAAATAGGTTTCATGTCTCCACTGCCCCTTTTGACGCCAGGCTTTACTATTCGTCACTTTTATGGATACAATAGAAAGGCCTGACCCTCCCCCAGATTTCCAAAGCCCTAAATGTACCCATTCACCTTTTTAGCCCTAATATCCCCCCTTTGCCCTCCCCAAACCCACCTATATCTGGGCCCAAGCTCGTATACTCTATGAAACCGATAAAGCCATCTTGGCCTATTGCTAAGGCAACCACTGGATCCCGAAATCACGTTACATGAATCGGAAAATAGGGGTGCCCCTTTTTGCTCATTTAATCCATAAGTGTCTTATTTATAATCCTTTACTCAACACGTCTGGTTTTACATATCTTCTGGTCACCCAGATCAACCAACAGACACAACTTCGATTCCAGATATCCCCTTATCGTTGATCTTCAACTTAAGAGCATGGTGCTTTTTAACTTGATCCTTCTCAAGATCGTGCAATTTAGCCCCACCCCCACCCGTAATGAAGATATGATACCCTTCATGATAATATTCCTGGAAACCGTGTATATGCCCGCATATTATACAATCAATTTTCTCTTTAAAGTTATCTAACACCTTTTTTATCCCTTTCCATTTTTCTTCATCCATATGCAGTGAAGATATATCCGTAGGTGGAGGGATGTGAAATAGAATTACGAACCTTTTGTCATCTTTATGTTTCTTTAGCGTTTCTTCAAGAAAAAGCAGATCCGGTTCCCTTACCGCGGTTAAGTCAGCCACATTATCTAAAGCAATAATAACTGTGTTATTCAATATTACGGCATATGTTGATCTGCCCAACATCTTTTGATAGTCTGGAAGATCATGATTTCCACAAAGCGCAAAGATAGGCCGTTCGGTTCTTTGATCGCAAAAACTAATCACCTCTTCAAATTCTTCACGACCACCACTACTGACGATATCTCCCAAAAAAATAAAAAAATCGCATCTGTTTTTCAGTATTTTTTCAACGACATTCCTGCTCTCTTCATTGAAAGTTGTGCATCCTATGTCCCCCGCCAAGATGATCTCGCCTATGCCCTTAACACTTATTTCTTCATTCTCAACTATCATTAAACCTGTTTGCTTAAGCATTTTTATCATCCTCCATACCACGCTAATGGGTCACACACATATAATAAACTTGTCGGATGCTTTACCCAAAGCATTTATTGTGAAATATCTATAATTCGAATATTGTTGATTGCCTGCCGCCAACCTCCATTTCTTCCCCATTGTCTTTGGCCCCAGATGGTCGAGTACGGCGTATGGAGGATATATTTCGGACAATTGGAAGACCTGGTATTTTTCTGACCTTTTTACTTTTTCTGCATTTAAGTTGTAAGTGCTCGACCTATAAGGACTTGTCCAACACGTCTGGATCTATGTCTGGATCTATGCGAGTACCCTCACGCTGGGGATCGGATGTACCTGGTTTACTTCCAGAAAAGATTTTGAATAATTTTTTAACGAACCTGAACATGACCTTTAAAAACCATATGGAGAAGAGTATGAAAAGGACCACACATATACCGGCGATAACGGGATGCTTTATTACCAGGTAAAGCGCCCCCAAAACAAGAGAATCTTCTGTTATGCTGGCTATCGAATTGGTTACGGGTTCAGGAGATGTATTTATCGCAAGACGTGTTGTAGCTTTTGTTAAATGCGAATCAGCTGAAACCGCTCCCATCATAAGAGCTACCGGTATCTGGCCAATAGGACCTATTTCCGTCATAGCCATAAATCCCATCGCCGCCGCGCCTACAGGTCTTATAGCCGTATGTACACTATCCCAGAAAGAATCCAACCCCGGTATCTTATCAGCGAAAAATTCAACCGCGAACATTAATACCGACGCGGTTATTATAAGCGGATGCGACAAAACGGACATATCCCCCGGAAGGTCTATTGCCCCCACTCTCTGGGCAATACCTAAGCCTGCCACAGTGAGGTACAAATTCACCCCAGAGGCCCATGAACTCCCAAGTAATACCCCTATCTGACCTATCAAATTTTGCATATCAGAAATAGGTTAAAGAATAAAAAATAAATAAAAAAGGTTTGTACCTGGCATAACATTCTATCCGCTCAGGTGGCGTATCGCTCCCTCGGCCCGCGGAACAATGACATCTATTTTCTTGCCCTTAAACTCGCCATTACTGCCAAGATCCACGTCCATAAGCTCGATGAAATCTCTCGTATAATCTTTCAAGATCCCCCTGTACTCGAAAATATCACCATCACGCTCGGATTCCAAGATAACGTATTTTCCCAGATGTTTTTCTATCAGGGGTTCGAAAGAATGCGTGAGTGCGGAAAAAGTGCTGTCTTTGATGCGTGATACGTGTCTGTCCTGTTCGGACAGAACTCTTCCCGCTTGGGCATATGTTTTGGCTCGTCCGATGAAAAGATTTACCACTTCCATCGCTGAGTCTCTTACAGTAGCAAAAAAATTCCTTATATTCCTTCTAAGCTTTACAAACATTCTGTGGTAGATGCCTTTCTGCAAAAATCTGTCTCTTTTTTTTCGGCTTTTTCCGCCCATATCCCGAGGACACCTCACGATATGCGCTATGACCGGATACTCGTTCTTGTACAGCATGAAACTTTTCTCCGGATACCCGTCTTTCCCTATACGTTGATCTTCCTGGTATACCACCTCAAAACCGGTGGCTTCCAGCCTAAGAACGCCTTTCTCGGTCTTTCCATCTTTGAATGTAACGGTCACTGCATCTCCAGCCCAATCCATAAGGCAGGCATCACGGACCCTCCCGGCCATAAAAGCACCAACTACCGCAGAAAACGCGATAAACAGTATTGTTATCGATATGGAATCCATAGTATTTCCATTTTATTACAATTCAAACAAAACCCCAACATTATTATCGCGTTAGTAGTGTCGAAGGCTATTAGTGCTTTGCTGCTGACTTTGACCGGTTATGCATCGCAAAATAGACAATACATTACATTCCTCCTTCCCCGAACCATATACAAAAAGACACTTTTAGGGTCTGCCAGGGAATACCTGTGGACACCCAAATAAAAAGGCCAAATCCCAATCAGCAAGAACTTTAGCATTATCTTGAGTAGTTATGGGCGTTTTAATAAAACCCTTTTTTCTCTGGCGGAGCCCGGTAACAACCATTTGGAACCGCCACCGAAACAATCGCCCGGATCAAGATCGAGACGATCCGCAATCTCTGGTTATACCAAAAAGCCACAAAAGTGCGCCTATTGGGTATGACATGCCCCAAAACCGCCACAGCCCTGAACGTGAGCACAAGGACCGTTAAACACCCCTTTTCCCCATCATTGCGAGGAGGCCCGAAGGGCCGACGAAGCAACCCCAAAAAAGAAAGTATCCCTGACATGTACCCCCTTTCTCTTGGGTCCTAATACTCGCTTTATCAGCCGCAAAGCCAGCCATTGTCAAGCGACCGGTTTTTTAGCCTCGCAGGGAGAATAGTTTTGGCTTTCTGGGAATGGGACGGTATAATACTCCACCATGACAAAGAAAAAAACGGTTATTATAGGCGGCGGGCCGGCCGGTCTGATGGCAGCGATATCCGCGGCGAATGTCGGTTCATCGGTAACCCTTATAGAAAAGAACCGCTCTCTGGGGAAAAAACTCCTTCTGACCGGTAATAGGAGATGTAATTTCGCCAACACGGCGGATATCGATATCTTCATTTCCAAATTTGGAAAGAACGGGCGCTTTTTACGAAACGCCTGGACGTCATTGGCGGCATCGGACATTGTGGAGTTTTTTGAAACCAGAGGCCTCAGATGCAAGGTTGAATCCTCAGGCCGGATATTCCCCTTAGACGACAGATCTTCAAGTGTTCTGGAGATATTGGAAAAGGAACTAAAAACCCTGCATGTTCAAATACTAAAAGGTTCTCCAGCGGCAGAATTAACATGTCGGAACAACCGGATATCCGGGGTCATCCTGTCAGACGGGAATTACATCCCCTGCGGAAACATTATCCTGGCTACCGGGGGAGTTTCTTACCCCTCTACCGGATCATCCGGAGATGGTTTTAAGTTCTCCCGGGATCTTGGGCACAAAATAGTTCCACTGAGACCAGGCCTGGTGCCTTTAATCGCCGAAGGGAATTGTCTCGAAACCCTGATGAGTCTTTCTCTTTACGGAGTATCCCTGAAAATATTCCATGGAGACCGTTCGATCAAAACAGAAAAAGGCGATATCATCTTCACGGACCGCGGACTCTCCGGCCCCCTGATTCTGTCAGTGAGCGGAACCATCTCTTCTTTCCTGGAGAAAAAGGAAAAAGTATCCATCGGAATCAATATTTTTCCCGACATAACTTCTGAAAAAATGAATGATATGCTCTCTGAATACATAAAGAACCATCCGGCGAAAAGCATGAAACATTTTTTCAGGGGGATGATCCCCTGCAGGCTTAGGGACCTTTTACTTTTTCTATCAATTTCCCCGGCTGACAAAAAAGCCGGCTTGGTCACGCGCAGAGAAAAATTCCTCCTTAACTCACTCTGTAAAGATCTTCGCTTTTCTATTAAGGGGACATATCCCATGCGTGAGGCTATGATAACAATGGGGGGCATACATCTTCGGGAAGTAGACCCGCACACCATGTCTTCCAAAATAATAACAGGGCTGTATTTTGCGGGAGAGATCCTGGATATAGCCGGCGACAGCGGCGGCTTCAATCTCCAGGCAGCTTTATCTACAGGCCACCTCGCCGGAAAAAGCGCCGGATCAGCGAAAAATAGTTAATGAGCGGCGTATCGGAAAATATACCACAATGTGTAAACTATGTGCCCGGAATAGGCCCTAAGGGCCGACGAAGCAACCCCAAAATAGAAAGTGGTACGCCCCTTTATTCGCCTCAAACCCAACTACATCTGGCCCCAAGTCCGTATCCTCCATGAAACCGATAAAGCCATCTTGGTCTATTGCTAAGGCAAAAACAGGATAACGAAATCACGGATACATGAATCGAAAAATAGGTGTGACCCCTTTTTGCACTATGTCCCGCAAAAAGTCATATACCCGTCTTCAGACTCCGGGGGGTTTTGGAACTCTTCGTCGTATTTAATATTATCATAAGGATTTTCCAGAACCCTGAGTAGATCTTGAAATTCCGATCTATCTCTGATCGCTTTCTCAACTCGATGATTTCTAGGAATAACGACAGGATTGGCGCTCCGCATCTTTTTTTCGGTATTTTCCGGATCCTGTTTTGATATCATCGCCTTCCAGCTTTTAAACCAATCTATCTCGTCTTCATGCGTGAAAGGATTCTCTTTTTCTGATAGCTTGAAGAATACATTGGTGTAATCTCTTTGATACTTTTTCATAAGACCCAGAAGTTCACCTATCATTTTTTTACTTTCCGCATCTTTTTTCACAAGACCTAACTTGTTGCCCATCATTTCCATATAAGTATCATCGAAAATATCGTCGAACTCGCTAATAGCCTCTTTAGCAACATTGAAAGCCTTTTTTTTATCGTCATCTATTAAAGGAAGGATTGAATCCGCCAGCATTTCGATATTCCACTTAGCCATACTTGGCTGATTCCCGAAGGAATACCTTCCATAAGTATCTATAGAACTATATACTTTTTCATCGTCATAAGCGTTAATAAAAGCGCAAGGCCCGAAATCTATCGTTTCCCCGGATATGCTTGTATTATCGGTATTCATGACCCCGTGTATAAACCCTACCCTCATCCAGTTAACTACCAGATTTATTTGCCTTCGCATCACTTCCCTGAGAAATGCCTGCGCGGGATTTGCGTGTGTTGTTAATTCGGGGTAATGCCTCTCAATGGTATAATTGAATAATTGGCGGAGTTGTCGCAATCCCAAAAATGCCGCGTACTCAAAAGTTCCGATCCTTATATGGCTTTTAGCTATCCGGGTAAGTACTGAACCACTCTCTTTTTTTTCCCTATATACGCTGTCCGACGATACTATGACGCACAGACTTCTGGTCGTAGGTATTTTTAGGTGATGCATGGCCTCACTGACAAGATATTCTCTTAGCATTGTCGGAAGCGTCGCGCGGCCGTCGCCTCCTCTGCTGTAAGGAGTTCTGCCGGATCCCTTCAGCTGGATATCATAGAGATCATCTTTGCATCTGATCTCCCCCAATATGATCGCTCGGCCATCTCCAAGCATCGTAAAATGTCCGAATTGATGGCCCGCATAGGCCTGGGCAAAAGGTACGGTTCCGGGAATTATTTTGTTTCCCGAAAAATAATATTCGATTTCGCTTTCTTCCAGATCGATATTTAATTGATTCGCAAGCTTTCCGTTATAGACATAAACCCTCGGCTCCATAACCGGATGAGGAGCCTGCGAAGTATAAAACACGTCATCAAGCTCAAGATATGATCTGCTCAGTGTCGGTAAAGTCATCGCATAATAGGGGTCAAGTCTTAACTCTTTACTTTAAAAAGCCCACTTTTTGACCCACAACATCCTTCGCTACTCACTAATTTTCTCTTTCTATGATCAAAAAATTTTGCAAATTATATGGCGCATACAAAAGTTCGAACCCTCGCGCTTCTCTATGAGAAACACAAGGGTTCGAATTGGTATCACTGGCGGAGGAGGTAGGATTCGAACCCACGGTGGGTTGCCCCACAACGGTTTTCAAGACCGCCGCTTTCGACCGCTCAGCCACTCCTCCGCGCTCTTAGTGAAATTATTATACCAGATTTTCCCGTTTCTTCTACTGTTCAGGATATTAATCCTTTAACGTGTCCCTGTACGCGTCAACGGGCGTACTGGCGAGCAGGCCCGATAATATCAACGATCGCTGTCCCTTTTTTCCTTTTTTTCTATGGATGAGGCGTTATAGCAATTACGGTTATTTCGCCTTTTCGGGGCCCGTAAAACCAGAATATCCTGTATGCGGCGGTGGTGTTCTGTTCCGCATACGCCTCAAAGACTTTTTCTCCATTCGGCCCGGAAAGGCTCTCAAAGACATGTGTCTGCAAACCCGGGTGCCGGGGATTATTGGCCAGATATTTCAACGTCTTTCCCGCGGCTTTATACCGCTTCTCAAGGCTTTTATTTGCCCTCAGGCGATTAAGATTTCTCTCTGCTTCCGGAGTGAGAAATATTTTAAACAAATTTTTCTCCTGCCCGTTAATCCAAAGACTCTATATCAAACTCTTTGGCTTCTCCCTTGGCGGCCTCATCCAGCCCTCTCCTAACGGAAGCCACAGCCTTTTTGTTCCGGTAGAGCCACATCTCCGCCGCGGGTACCTCTACCACGGGCCTTATCAGAACCTCACCCTGAGAATTCATATATACCTTTACCCTCTTTATCTCCA
>SLID01000047.1 GCA_007135805.1 Candidatus Omnitrophota bacterium
CACTGTGGTTTTTATATAATTCAGGTTTCATGGGAGTTATTATAGCACACGCGGCAACTGTTACCGGTCGATACCCCTTAAAAAAGCTTAACGGCGCCGTTTAGATCGGCAGATTTCGGCGTATTTACATCGTCCAGTGTGGCGGGTATCCGCCCCGCGAAAGACCATCCCCCGGGATAACATTACACACATGAAACGGATGCTATTACTGGTACCGTTGTCGTGGCCTCAAAAGTTTCATAACGGATCTTTGGTAACGATAACAAGGCCCATATATCCGTCGATCGTTACCTCATCACCTGTCCGCAATAGGGTCGCGGCATCCGGGACACCTGTAACACAGGGAATGCCGTATTCCCGGGCCACTATCGCCCCATGGATAAGCATACCGCCCCGGCGTTCCACTATCCCGCCGGCCAAAGATACCGCGTATGTCATTTCGGGCCCTATTGAATCGCATACAAGTATCTCCCCCGGCCGTAATTCCTTTATCTGGGAAGGGTCAAGAACTACCCTGGCCTTACCGCGAGCTATTCCTTTTGATGCCGGTTGCCCTCTCAGCTGTTTCGGTCTTATAAGGGCTTTCTCCGCGGCCCTCTTTCCCGATGATTTAACAATGTTAGCGGCATGCGTCTTTCCGAGAAGAGGGTGGTCCAGCACCGGTGAAAATTTTCTTTTCAGAGCCTCTCTATGTTCCCTGTTACGCGCCCGGCCTATCCGGGAAAGAGCCTCCCCAACAGCGCGTTCAAGTTCTTTTTCTATACCGGCCAGATACACGTTATCATCATCACGCATGACGTAACTTGATCTGGCCAGATCCAAAAGTTCCCTGGCTTTCTTTTTTTGCCCTTTTGGTACCCTATCAAAAAAACGTTTTTCCATTAACGCTTTTTTTTCGGGTTTTTTCCTTTTCGCTCCCCGCGGAAGTAGTGACATTTTTTCCAGCATCACCGCGAGCTTTGCAGGATCCTCAAGACCCGGACTTATCGCCCCGTATTTGTCCAGGAGTTCCTGGTACAACCTGTCAAACGGGCCGACTCCCGTTCTACCACCCTTTCTTACCGTCTCTACCGGCGGGCGTTTCCTTGATACCATGGAAGCCATCTTGAAAAATATTTTATCCCGCTCAAGGCTTAATGTGGTTTCAGGCCTTAACATCTCTATGAACTCATGGGGATCCTCGGGTCTCAAAATATCGTTGTAGACCTGTCCAAAAAGACGCATGCCGTGCCCGTAAGGTATAAAATCATCCCAATAAACCTTATTCCAACCTTCCAGCGCTTCTACGCGGCGGGATATTTCAGTTACCAGGCCATTGTCCGCCAGCGCCGTCAGATCTTTTTCTTTCATACTGCGCGTCTGTTCATTTATCCGGGGGATAAGTTGTCCTTCTATTTTTTTTCTGAGATCTTCCAGATTCCGGAAAGATCTCTTTAACGAAAGGTCGAACACACTTCTTTCAGAGAGGCCCTTCTTATTTACAGTTGTTATCGGCCTGGATTGCAGCACATAAAGAACGTCACCTTTGAACGTCCACTCGACATCCTGCGGACTTTTGAATATATCTTCGGATATACGCGCCAGTTTTACAACCTCGTCTATCCTCTTTTGAGAAAACCGGTCCCGGGGTCCAACCCCGGATGTTTTTTTCTTTGGCCGCGGCGAGCTGTAAGATTTTTGATAACCTTTTTTTCGGTCTATTATCCACCTGTGGGGTTCTACCTCCCCGTCTACAAGTAATTTATTCAACCCCGGGACGGCTTCTATCACTATTTCGGAGGGATCCATCGGATTCTCACTGAAAGCCACTCCGGAAAATTCGCCCCTTATAAGCCTCTGGAGCACAACTGCCATACCCCCGGACGAGGTATCTACACCCAGTTCCTTTCTATATACAAGCGACGCGTCGGACCAAAGCGAGGCCCACACTCCCAGTATACTCTCTTCTATCGAGCTTATCCCCCTGATATCCACATAAGACTCGTGAACCCCGGCATAAGAGGTTTTAGATGAATCTTCTGCCGGCGAAGATGACCTGATCACCAGGGCTGTACCCTTGAAATTGTCTCTGATGAACCTGCGTATCTCTTTTCGCATATCCTCCGGGAACGATCCTCCGATAATAAGGTTCCTTATTCGCTGGCTTGTGTCCCACATCTCTTCCCAGCGCATATCTTTCAGATCTTTTCGGCCCAGCTCGACCAGTATTCTGCCTCTGATACCGTTAAATGATATAAAGTCATTGTATGCTTTGACCGTGAGACAGGCCCCGTCAGGTACGCGCATACCGCTGCCGGCCAGCGTTGCCAAAGCCACTGCCTTGCCTCCGGCAACGCGCCTGTCAGTTTCCTTTATCTGGTTTAAAGACGGGGTTATCCACATCGCTAGAACTTCACCTCAGAGACTTCCTGGAATCTCGTCACCACAAAATACGCCCTAACCCGGATAGAGAAAAGAGAGACCCCGGGAGAATCCGCGAATCCCTTCAAATGCGGGTGCCGCCGGATATATGAACTGAGTTTAAGTTTCAATGCCCCCGACCTCACCTCTTGAGCGTCTCCGATCGCCGTGACACCGACCGCTTCTAACAGGTCCAACTCACTGTTGGTCCTGTTATCAACGAACATACTCACCCGCGGGCACCGCTTGATATTCGCGTATTTCACGGTAGCACGGGAAGTGGCGAAAAAGATGTGCTTGAAGTCCCTGGACACACTGAAAGAAACTATGTTCTGGTAGGGGTATCTTTTTCCTATGGTCGAAAGGACTGCCAGATCCTGCCCCTTCAAAACACGTTTTATCCTGTCAAATGTCTCCCGGTCATTCATATTGTTTTTTCCCTGTTCCATCGCCCACGAGGGGCAGTACAGAAACTACTTTGAACCGGACAACAGAAGACCCTTTAAGGTATTTCTCCCCGCAATAGGGTCCGGGATATTCTTGTTCGCAGACTCTGGCTACCTCCTGTTCATCTTCGACCTCGCCGTCATATTTGAGATATAACCTTTTACCGTCCCAGCTTTCGCCTTCTTCCTTAAAAAGGTACACCGCGAACTGATTTTTCCTAACATTCGACCTGGAAAGCCTGTCGGACATTATGAAAGCTATGTTCTCCTCGTCGACTACTTTCGGTTTAGCGTATACTGCCGAGTCTACCTTACCCTCATTGTCGGCTGTGGAAAGAACCCCCAGCCCTCTTGTCTTACCAAAGTATTCCATCAATCCCATTTTTACCCTCCTTTTTTTTCCGTATCCCTATCTCATGAGCGGATCTTTCCGGGACATCCACCTGAAGGATCTCCCTTTAGAACCTATAACTTTCTGCTGTCGTACGCCCAATGTAAAAGCGCCTGTCTCTGTTTTCTATGACAGGACATGTCGCCTTTATCGCAGTTTTTCTTTATCTGCGCTATGTGCCTTCTCATTGCCTTCCACCTCGCTATCTGCCGCTCATCCTCTTCCGGGAGCCTTCTGCCCATATAATAGCGGCAGTACCACTGGAACCATCCTCTCGGGTCGTCGCGGTATATCCACCCTTTTTCCTTCCAATAACTCAGGGGTTTGCTGGCATTCACGCCGAAATAGTTGAGAGAGGGGTCATGCTTATGAGGAGACAGTTTCGCTTTTTTAAACCAGCTGGATGGGAACTCCCCGGCGCAATCCGTCATGTATTTCCCGCCGAAAACCCCCAGAGAAAGCATTTCCCGGGGAGTAAGATCGGGCCTAAATTCCGGATCAAAATTCCTGCCCGGGGGCTCGGTCAGGACGTACCTGTAGCCCTTCTGCATCTTGTCGTTCACTACAACGGTTTTCTTGTTCACACCTTTCCCCCTTTCCGCCGGAATGTCTGTCATAAGGGTTTTTGCGGGAACACACACTGCCGCGCGCGGGCTCTTTATTCTGATTATACACGTAAAAACGATCAAATGACAATTATTGTAAGACGGAAAAGGGCGTACTAGGTTACTGGGGGATCAAATATTTCCGACATATATTTCGCGCCCCGGATACGGCGTTTTACGACGAAACACTATTCCATATTTTTTTGATGATCTGGGCGGTTTTTCCGGCCGAATACTCTATTATGGTTTTGCCGCTTACCATAGCTTCAACCACGACCTCATCGAACGGTACTTTTCCGACAACATCTATGTTGTTTTTACGACAATAATCCTCGATAATGTCGCTCATATCCATATTAAGGTCATATTTGTTTATCGTGAGCTTTATCGGTACACTGAAATGTCTGGCCACCTTTATGACCCTATCTGCATCATGCATCCCTGAAATGGTTGGTTCAGTGACTATAAGCGCTATATCAGCCTCTGAAATAGAAGCTATAACTGGACATCCTATTCCCGGGGCTCCGTCAACGATAACAAACCGGGCTCCGTTATTCTGAGCCAGTTCTTTCGCTTTACTTTTTACTATATTCACCAGTTTTCCCGAATTTTCCTCGGCAATGCCAAGTTTTGCGTGCACCATTGGTCCAAATCTCGTATTAGATACGAACCACTCTCCGGTTACGTTCTCTCTCATGCTTATAGCTCTTTCGGGACACACCAAACTACAAAAAGAGCAACCTTCACAAGAAACCGGATCTATCACAAAGTTGCTCTGTACTGCCCTGAACCTGCAAACTTCCAGGCATTTGCCACATTTAACGCACTTATCCGGATCTATTTCGGCGGTCTTCCCGCTTTTCAAAAACCCCTTTTCCTTAATTTCCGGAGTAAGCAATAAATGCAAATCAGCCGCGTCCACATCACAATCAGCCATGACTTTGCTCTCTGCTATAGCGGCAAACGAAGCGGTTATGACTGTCTTGCCTGTTCCACCTTTGCCGCTTATGATCACTATTTGTCTCATTTTTCCACATACACCCTTATGTTATCTACCATTTGGATAAATGATTTTTCATATTCAGGAAAGTCCTCTACGATCGATCTTCCCCTCGAATAGGACATCGCTATTTCCTTTCTAAAGGGGATCTCCATCAATACCGGTATCCCGTTTTTTTGACAGTAAGCCATTGTTTTCCCATCACCCATACCGGAACGGTTTATAACTACCCCATATGGTATCTTCATCTTTTCCAGCAACTCTGTAGCAAGAACAAGATCATTCAATCCGAAAGGAGTCGGTTCCGTAACGAGAACACAATAATCAGAACCATTTATTGCAGCAATCACCGGACAGGTTGTACCCGGAGGAGCGTCAATAATAACCGTTGTTTCCGCGCTCATCCTTTTCTTGACTTCTCTTATTACCGGAGGTGACATGGCTTCGCCTATGTTCAGTTTGCCCTGTATAAATCCTAATCCCGCTCTGTATCCCTTCTGTACCAGGCCTATCTTTCTTTCCTTTTCTTTTATAGCAAGTTTCGGACAAAAATACATGCACGCCCCGCACCCGTGGCATAACTCACTGAAAACAATTGTTTGTCCCTTAACACCTGGTTTGTCGGGCATTACAGCTATGGCATTGTACTCGCAGATTTCCCCGCACTTGCCGCAAAGTTTACATTTGCCACTGTCTATTTCCGGCACAATGGCACATACAGGATATTCCTCCGTTATGATCGGTTTTATGAATATGTGGGCATTGGGTTCTTCTACGTCACAATCTATAAGTTTGGCCTTATCCTTTAGTGATAACGCCAAACTTACGCTAACAGTCGTTTTTCCTGTGCCTCCTTTCCCACTTGCCACGGATATTATCATTTTGGAACTTCTCCTTTCTCTCCAAAATGAGTATCAACGTTTGGACCATCCGCGGACTTTAATTCTCCTTTGGCAAATCTATTCATAGCGTCAATGACCTTGCCGGAAACACCTGTTATGACCTTGATATTTCCCGCCTGTAATGTCCTGTGCGCATTGGGGCCGATATTCCCGGTCAAAACCGCCTCAACCCCCTTATCTGCCATCAATTGTCCAGCCCCAACACCAACGCCACCCATCCCATCCTTATCCTTATTCTCAATAAATTCAGCCATTAAGCTTTCCGTATCAGATATGGCAAAATACTTACACCTTCCGAAACGCGGATCAACCAGGGCATCCAGACTATCTCCCTGCGCTGTAATACATATCTTCATCACATTTACCTCCTGTTCAAGTGGTCGTTCTCCGAATGATCGCATCGGGTCTTGTCCAGGCCATAGCCCTTCCCCACACCGGGCCTGCATAGACTTTCACCTCTTTTGAGCTTGCCTTTAACAAGTTTATCCATTACCTCATCTATACTGCCACTGATCCCGACCACTGTCTCGATATCATGTTGCGAAAACAAATTGAGGGCGTTTTGCCCCATTCCTCCGGCAATTATGCAGTTAACACTTCTTTCCTGCAGAAACTGCGGCAGGTATCCGGGATGGTGGCCTGGATTGGCTATTATTTCTTTATTCAAAACTTTTCCATCTTCGATATCAACTATTGTAAAAGCAGGGCATCTCCCGAAATGAGCGGATACAGCCTCTCCTTCTGTGGAAATCGCTATTCGCATATTTTCCTCCGAGTTAAAGGGAATATGCGCGGGCGGGTAAATCCTCCCCCCCAGCGCACATCCTTTTGTCATTTTTGTTCCCGTTCTTGGGCTCTCTCCAGTATGCCGATACGGTTCTGGGTTTCTTCAAGCTCCTGTTTGAGCGCTTCGGCTTCTTTTTTCAACATATCCTTCTCTTGTTCCGCGCTCATCTCAGGCGGGTAAGAATACGGCCCGGCGCTATAAGCAGGATAGCCGTAAGCCGCGCGCTGCCAGCCCGGCATTCCCGTAGCATAAAACCAGTTTCGCCACCCGCGGCCGCCGCCGCCGGGACCTCTTCCATAAGCGAACCAGCCTCTACCTCTGCCCCCGGTCGCGTTCATATATCCGGGAACATCGTAACCGGCACAATATCCGGCACTTCTTCCTGTTCTTGGACCAAAGCCCAAAGGTCCTGTTCTGTCTCCACCTGGCATAGCACACCTCCTTTTTTTGACTCGTAAATATTTTTCAGTTAAAAACAAATTATTTATACCTACACTTATCACAGATACCATAAAAATGGATAACATGACCCTTAATATCGAATTTGTACTTTTCCGATAGTCCCTTTTCCGCCCTATTAAGGAAATCCATTTCCTCATCTATGAATTCGGTATATTCAATTATCCGCTTACACCTTCTGCAGATCAGATGGTGATGGTGTTTCTTGTCAGGCCCTTCAGCAAGCTCATATCTGGCCCTTCCGTCGCCAAAATCGAACTTTACGATCATGCCCATATCGGTCAACAGTTCAAGGGTCCTATACACGGTGGTAAGCCCCACATTGGGGTACGACCTGTGCACTGTCAAATATATATCTTCAGCACTAAGATGTTTATCACTATCGCCCAAAACATCCATGATCGCCTTTCTGGGAACGGTCATCCTGTACCCGCACTCTTTGAACTTACCGCCCCAGCCTCGCCTCAACATTCCTCTTCTTCCACCGCCTCTTTGCATTTTCTCTCCTTTAGTTATTGAAAACGGTTTTCATTATCAATTATATACGATTTTTCGTCACTTGTCAATGGCCAATACCTGAAAAAATGAGATTTTTTAATGAGAAGGTAATGCTTGAGTTACCCGGCGCTCAATACGCTTTTGGGCTTCTCCACAACCTCTATCGAAGCGGAGTATGGTCCTGCCTACACTTCCCTGTATAATCTAAGCGGGGGGATTTCTGCGGAAAGCTTCCTAGATCCTGCCTGATATATGTGCCATATTGCCGGCATCGCCCCATTGAGAAACAGCTTTTCTTGTCGTGTTTTTATTATCTCCTGATACTGGAAAAAAGTCTGTCACTTACCATCATTTAAGGTCTGTTGCCCCCCCGGGAAGAATTAACACCTTTTTCTATGAGTTTTACTGCCGCCATGGACCCGGCCAGAACAACCGGAAGGCCTCCTCCCGGCTGAGTACTGGCACCCACGTAATAGAGGTTTTTTACCCTTGGCTCATAGTTAGGGGGCCTGAAAAAAGCGCTTTGCGTAAGATTGTGTGAAAGGCCGAATGTCGCTCCGTTAAGTATATTGTACCTGCGGGTAAAGTCACGCGGATAGAACCTGTGCTCTGTTTCTATCAAAGGCTCTATATCCTCTCCTGTTATTTCCTTCATTTTTTTCAAAACAAGATCTCTCAGCTCTTCTTCTCTGCCGTCCACTCCTTTTTCATTAACACAGAGGTTAGGCACAGGTATAAGGAAATACAATATCTCCTTGCCTTCGGGCGCCAATGTCGGATCGGTCACGGTAGGAACATGCAGGTAAAAAGACGGGTCTTTTGAAACCTTATTTGTTTTGAATATTTCCTCGATGTTCTTCTCAAGGTCCCGGGCAAAGAAAAGGTTGTGATGTTCAAACCCTTTAAGCTTCTTTTTAAGGCCCATGTACATAAGGAACACCGAACAGGAGTATCTGTACTTTGGCAGTTCCTGCCCGAGAAGTTCGCTCTTGGAATAAGGCAGATCGGCGTTACACACGGCAAGATCAAAAACCTCTTCTCTTCCATTAACTTTCAGAGAAATGGCATCATTTTTTTCTTCTATCTGCTTTACTTCAGAGTTGTAATTGAACTTCGCTCCTTTTTTCAAAGCGACATTCTCAAGAGCCTTGGGGATCTGGTACATGCCTCCCATCGGATGGGCTATTTTTTCCACATGGTCAGAATAAGTTATAACACTGTAAAAAGCGGGAGTTTCAAAAGGGGATACTCCCATGAACATGGATTCAAAGGTGAAAGCATACCTTAGTTTGTCAGTCTTAAAAAAACCGCTCGCGGCCTTCCAAAAGGTCGAAAGTGGATGTATTTTCGGTAAAAGGGCCAGTTTAGAAAGGCTTATAAGGGATTTGAGTGTCATACACTCGGATAAAAGCGGCTTAACCGCCTTATATATGTCCCCGGAATATCTTATAAAAGAGTCAAAACCCGCGCTTGACCCGCTTTCGATCCTTTCCATATCCTGCTTTGTCCTGTCGCTGTCCCTGTATACCGTGAACGTGTCCCCGTCAGGGAAAAATATCTTATAACTTACTTCAAGGGGCTTAAGATCAAGGTGGTCTTTTATGTCCTCGCCGCAGTCCTCGAAGATCTCTTTAAAAAAATCCGGCATAAGGACGAATGACGGACCGGTATCAAATTTAAAACCCTTATCTTCTATAACATTCGCCCTACCTCCGCACTGGGAAAGCTTTTCAAAGACACTCACTTCATGCCCTCTTGCCGCGAGCCTTGAGGCCGTAGCGAGTCCCCCTACCCCGGCGCCGATAACAGCGGCTTTTCTATTATAGCCAGCCATGTTCCTCCCTCCGTTTTACTTATTCGCCATAAAGCCGCATAGCTTTATAACACCCCCAGCGCCATCATCGTTCTTATCATAATAAAAAAAAGGAACTGTGCTGTCAGCAGGTGCGTCGTCCACCTGTCCCTTGAACACAGGTTCATCTTACCGTAAACTCCCGCGAAAACAAAAGTCACTATAAACCAGGTCGCGTAGTTCTTTAAGGGTATCGCTCCGGCCCAGTCCCAGTATCCCAGGGCTATCGCGGCGGGTTCGAGTATAAAGTCGAACAGTAAGGATATCAGCCCCGCACCTGAAGCTATTGCGTAAGGGTTGGACGTTATCTTTTTGATCAAGGCGGAGGAACCGGTTACAACCACGATCCAGTTGATCCCTATTATCAAAGGCACCCCGAAAAGAGCGGGCCCCAGCACCCCGCCATACTGGTACTGTCCAAAAAATATACCGAACTTTACGCCCAATATCTCCAGGAGCATGGTCACCAAAAAAACCGCTACTAACCAGATAATAAACGGTTTTTTTCTTGTCCCGTCGCCATACCATGCCCTGAGAAGAGCGTAAACAGAAGTTATAAAAAGAACCGGGGGCGTAAGCGCCAGCATCAACGGCCTCGTAATACTGAAAAAATGTCCGACGATTCCCACAAAGTATATCATGTAGAAATTGATATGGGATCTTTTCAGGATATCTTCTATCTTCAGGCGCATATTACAACCTCCTTCCCTTCCAGCGGATATTGCCCGAAAGCGTAACATATAAAGATCTTATTCCCGTGAAAACAAGGCAGATCATCTGTCCCGGATGAAGGGCGATGTTAACCAGAGCGTTCTGCCCGGAGGAGAGAGAAACAAAAAATCTGCTTATCCCTATGAGAAAGATCTCAAGCAAAAAAGAAGCGCTCAAGAACACTAAAATGAGAGGCATAAAAAAACCCGCGAATAAAACGGCAAGAAAACAAAGAAAAAGACACGCGGGCATATTGAACCCGGGAAAAAAATTCTTAGAAAATCCCTGTACGCTTTGTCTCAGACCGTGATACATCCGGCAGGAAATCTCTTTTCGTGAAAGCAAGGTCATTACCCGCATACCTTTTGACTTGAAAAGTGACGCCATGGCGACATCCTCGACAGGCCTGTTCTTGACCGCCTGATGTCCCCCGCCGGACGTATAATCATGGCGCTTAAAAACCATGAACTGTCCGTTAGCTGCGGCGACTGAAGGTAGACCGGACTCATAAACCTGCCTCAAAGGCAAAAGGGAAAGAAGTATCCAGTTCATGAGAGGCACCACAAGCCATTCACCCAAAGTCCGCATCTGCTGACTGGGAAAACAGCTTAAAAGCGAAACATCGCTTTTAGCGAGAAAATTCACCGCCCGGGATACCGACAAAGGGTACAGTAAGACATCGGCATCAACAAAAACAAATATTTCTCCCGCGGCGGCCTGGTGCAGTTTGTGGCAGGCCCAGCTTTTTCCTGTCCATCCTTCAGGCTTTGCCCCGCCGCGTATAACTTTTAGTTCAGGCCTCCTCCGGGCGTATTTTTCGAGTAGTTCCGGCGTAAGATCAGATGACTCATCGTCATACACTATCACCTCTTTATTTCGATATTCAAGTCCGAAAATATTATCAAGGCATCTTGTTATGTTGTTTTCCTCGTCACGGGCCGGGACCAATATGGAAACTTCAGGTTCCGGTATATCCCCGCCGGGGGGCAGCTCCTCAAGATAAGGTCCTTTCAGAAAGTTATAAAGACTTATAACCACTACAGGCAATATAAACGTCAGGAAAAAGATATGTAATGCCATAAAAGTCATATTTAGGGCCTAATTTCTGGCTATGAGCTCTGAAGCTATCATTCCCGAAAGCGCCACAAGAGGCATGCCTCCTCCCGGATGAGCGCTTCCACCGGCGAAATAAAGTCCTTTATAGTCAACGGAACGGTTCGGCTGCCTGAAAAAAGCCGCGAACTTACTGTTAGAAGATATACCGTATATGCTCCCCTTATTGCTGAGGGTCTTTTCATATATGTCACAGGGGGTCATTATTCTCTCGTATATAATATTTCCGGTTATATCTTTTTTCAAGCGCCTCTCAAGTATATCAAGTACCCGGGCCTTTATCCTCAACGCTTCACGCTCCCAGTCCTGGCCCGTATCGTAAGGCACGTTGACGAGGACGAACCAGTTCTCATGTCCCTCGGGGGCGTCTTCCGGGCAGTATTTGGACGTTATGTTCACATACACCGTCGGCTCCTCCGGGCAAGATCTTTCAAGAAATATTTCCCTGAACTCTTTCCGGTAATCGCTTGAAAAAAATATGTTGTTGATCTCAAGTTCGCTGAAAATCCCTTTTATCCCCCAGTAAAACACTATAGCGGAAGAAGACGGCTCAAGTTTATCATAGCGCCGGGCCATTTTCGTTACCCTGTCATCCAGAAGATATTTATACGTGTAACTCACATCAGCGTTGGAGACAACTTTAGAGTACGGAACCTCCCGGCCGCAAGATCTGATCCCGCGTATGTCCTTATTTCCGACTATCACCGAATCCACTTTTTGGCCGGTAAAGATCCGAACACCTTTAGCGGTAGCCGTTTCCGCGAGAACCCTGGGGATGGCCCTTATGCCCTTTTCGGGCACATAAGCCCCTATGCCATACTCAACATGCGGGATAATATTTAAAGTGGCCGGTATCAAGTAAGGATCCGACCCGGAATAAGTGGCATAACGGTCAAAAAGCTGCACCGTATTACTGTCCTTAAAGAACCTTCTATGCGACCCATGCAAAGTCCTGAAAATATCCAATCCCGATATTATAGCGATACCTTTTAAAGGATTTTCCCTGAAAAATTCGGGGATATCTTCAAGGCTATTAAAAAGAAACAGGTCCTTGGCGTCTTCATACATCCTCCGGCAATAATTGAAAAATCTTCTTATATCTTCAGGGCTGTCAGAAGTCTTCTCCCGGAATTCTTCAATTATCCTTTCCTGATCGCTGAAAGCGTTAAGAACCGTACCATCGCTGAAAAAATATTTACATATGATGTCGAGTTTCCTGACAGGCATGACATCGCGCGCTTCTATTCCCGCCTTTTTCAGAAGGTCCTCAAAAACAAAAGGCATGGTGAGAAGAGACGGCCCGGTATCAAAAGTGAACCCGCCGCCTTTCTCGCATCCCGCCTTACCGCCCGTAAAAGCGTTCTTCTCGTAAAGATCTACCTGGAAACCCTTTGTCTGGAGGTCAAGCGCCGCTGAAAGCCCGCCTATGCCGGACCCGATAACCGCCACATTCCTGTCCATCTATCTCATCCTTATGGTTACGTCCCCAGACCCCGGCTCGAACGTAAAAGCGGACTCTTCATAAGAAGGCATTTTCCGCCTTATCTCAGGATTGTTTGAAAAACCAAACGGTTCCCTGGGAATACCGAAAAGACCTTTATCTAATTTATTGTTTAGGTTTACGTCGTGGTAGGATTTGATCGCGTATTTGCCGTAAGGTATGTCTTTCAATATGACCCTTGTACGGCCTATTACAGGCTGTATTTTTTCTGTCCTGAAAATGTCCTTATCTGAATAATACTGATCTGCATCTGAGCACAAAGCCAGGACTATTTGACCTTTTTCGGTCCTGATATCCTCAAAAATAACCGTCAGGTCCCCGGATCCGGCGGCTTCGGAAAAAGATGTGGATCCCTGAGCGGTCAACATAACGAACGTGAAAATTACGGCCGTTATGGCTTTTTTAACCAAGTCTTTCTTGCGCCTAAGATCCATTCCCGGATATCCTTTCGTTACGTTCGGCGGCTCGCCGTTTTAGCGTCAAGGTATCACTTTTACCTTTTTCCAGGCCCCTGGGCAGGGCTGGTACCATTATAAATGTTTTTTGAGATCTCGGGAAGACGCCTTATTAAGAATTTGGCGAAAAGTTTCGTATACTCGTACCCGGATCAACCTTTTCTTTGACATTGGCTTTTTTGATCGCGTTAGACGCTCTGCGCAATATAGTTATCGCTTCCGAAGCGTCTTTGATCGACAAAAGTTGATTGCGCGCGTTTTCATCAGACATCGTATGGGAAATGCCTTGTAAAACCTGAAGTTGGGTTTTAGGATCACTTTTGGCTGTTAACGCGAAAAATATCAGATGGACCGGCTTCCCATCGCTTGCGTCCCATTCTATTCCCCTCTTGCTTCGGGCGAACATAACAAGCGGGTGAGATAGAACATCAAGCCGCGCGTGCGGAATTGAAACATTCTCATCAAGAGCGGATGTCATGTCATGTTCACGGGTTAATACTTTTTCGTATATCTCTTCAGCGGATAGTCCCTCTATGTGTTTTTTGGCTTTTTTAGAAATTTCAATTATAGCGCCGTCCCTATCCTCCGCTTGAATATCCATTATGACATTTTCGAGAGGCAAATAAACGAGCCAATCATGCCTTTGGAGCGATTTGAGAACTTTACTCATGAGAGGACCCGCAAGCATCGCGGTCACTATGGCCCCAAAAACTATCGCGATGTAAACCTGTTCGCTTATGACATTGTATTCCAGAGCAAGCATACCTATTACGATCTGCATCTCTCCACCCGGAACATGTCCCCATGCTATAAATTTCCCGTGTACTGACGGCTGTCTTATGGCTATAGAGCCTACATAAGCGCCTATGTAGCGGCCCGCTATACCTATGACAAGTATGAACAGAACAAGCAATAAGTTAAATCCGCCCACAAAGTCCAACTTTAACCCAATGAAAGCGAAAAATAACGGCACTAATATCGCGTGAACCATCTCGGAAAATATATGTCTGGTATGTTCAGATAAATGTTTGGACTCTCCTGCCATGATGCCCGCTATGAAAAATCCAAATAACGCGTGGATACCTATCCAGGTAGTTATCGCCCCACATAACAAACCAACGACGCATACAAGGGTAAGCGATCCCGCCGGCTCAGGGATATTCCTTTTGTTTAAAAAGACTATTATCCTGTCAAACAATTTAGGGCCGAGAGATAAGACTGTACCGGCGAAAATAAAAGTAGCAAGTATGATAAAAGCGATGCCTGAAAACGTAACAACAGCTTCCGTGAAAAAACCTAATATGAGAGCGAAAACCACCCAGCCCGCCACATCGTTTATGGTAAGGGCTGACATTATAAGAAGACCCACATCGGTACGGTAAACCCTTAGATCTTGTAAAATACGCGCTGTAACAGGCAAAGCGCTTATTGTCATGATCGTAGCGATGAAGAAGGAAAAAATAACCATGTTAGTATTTTCTCCGACATAGGAAACCGGCAAAAACATGCATGGGATAAACGCTATGACCATTGGTATGATAAGATCGCTGAAAGAAAGTAAAGCCGCGTGTCCTCTTTGACGCCACGCGGTGGCCAGGTTAGTCTCAAGGCCTGATTTAAGCAGAAAAAACAGTATCCCGATCCAAGCCATCGTCTCGAGCATGTTTTTTTGAATAATATCCGCGGGGAAAATAATTTGATGGATGGCGGGGGAAAAACGTCCTAATATCGTGGGGCCGAAAAATACACCGACAAGTATTTCAGCCGTTATAGACGGCTGACCCCATTTACGAAATAACTCACCTAACGCTCTCGCGCAGCCTAACAGCAAAGCTACCTGGATAAGAAATAAAAAAATGTTCGTTTCACTCAGATAGTATTGCACGGATAGACACCTCCAGCCACGGAAGTCAAACCTTCTGGATCAGATACTCACATATGTCTAAGCAAGGGTTTTAAAGTAAAAAAAGATCTGTTTGATCCACACTACCTTCGGAAATACCCTGGGCAAAAGAACGCATACCAAAAAACTCCTGGTGTTAAACATCTGCGACTCCGTTCTCCAGGTTTTTTGCGCTAAGCGCCCCCGAGACCCTATCTTTTATCCATTGGTAAATATTTTTGCCTGGGCGCCACACTTTTATACGCGGGGCGGATTATTTTTCCCCCGTTAGCTATCTCCTCTATGCGATGAGCGCACCAACCCACTATACGCGCTACGGCAAACAAAGGGGTAAAAAGCTCGGGCGGTATACCCATCATCTCATATACAAATCCAGAGTAAAAATCAACATTCGCGCTCACCCCTTTGTAAACCTTTCGTTTTTGGGTTATCACTTCAGGAGCGAGATTTTCCACTTTTTCATGCAGACAAAATTCTTTTACCATCTTCTTTTCTTCAGCTACCTTACGGGCATATTCCTTTAAAATCGCCGTTCTCGGATCTGATATAGAATAAACAGCGTGGCCTATCCCGTAAATCAGACCAGTCCGGTCAAACGCTTCTTTGTTCAGGATACGCATAAGGTAGTTTCTTATCTCGTCGTCATCATCCCAATCGCCGATCGCTTTTTTCATATCTTCAAACATCATGACCGCCTTAATATTAGCTCCCCCATGACGCGGCCCTTTCAGAGAGCCGATGGCGGCGGCTATCACCGCGTATGTATCCGTCCCGCTCGATGAAACAAGATGTGTCGTGAATGAGGAATTATTTCCTCCGCCGTGTTCCGCGTGAAGGACAAGCGCTATGTCCAAAAGCCTCGCTTCCATATCTGAGTATTTACTGTCCGGCCTTAACATATGAAGGATATTCTCCGCGGTAGACAGCTCCCTTTTTGGAGTATGTATTATCAGGCTTTCGTCCCTGTATTTGTGCACAAGCGACTTATAACCATATACGGCCAATGACGGAAAAACCGATATAAGCTGTAAGCTTTGCCTCAAAATATTGGGTATGGATATATCTTCCGGGTTTTCGTCAAAACTGTACATGGCGAGCACACTTCTTGCCATGGAATTCATAATGTCCCGACTGGGCATTTTCAAAATAGCGTCATGTATAAAACTTTTTTTGAGTATCCTGAAATCCCCCAACTGTCTTTCAAAAAAACCAAGTTCCTTTTTGTTGGGGAGGTTTCCGAAAAGGAGAAGGTAAGCCGTTTCCTCGAATCCGAACTGGCCTTCCGACAAAAAACCTCTAACAAGCTCCTCTATCCCAATGCCTCTGTAGATAAGCTGCCCCGGCGCCGGTACGACCTTGTCTCCCTCCATAGCCGTGGCTATAACCTCTCCTATCTGGGTTAGTCCCGCCAGAACCCCCCTGCCCGATAGATCCCTTAAGCCTCTCTTTACGTCATATTTGACGTAAAGTTTGTTATCCACAAGACTTTTTTCTCTGGCCTGGTTGCTCCATCTCTCAAGCAATGCTTTGTTTATAACATTTTTCGGTCGTTTTTCCATTCAACTGACCATCCTTACTTGTGATTTGTAATATCGTCGATCACTTTTTTCTTTCTTGTAACTTCTACTGAACGCTTCCTATGCCACTTTAGATTTTGTAATTTTAAACTTAATTTCTG
>SLID01000041.1 GCA_007135805.1 Candidatus Omnitrophota bacterium
AAGCTGGTAGACGCACCGAAAATTATCTTCGGTATTGAAACAAACAAAGCCGATGCAGCGGAAGTTATCAAGAAGAAAATCGGCGGTGACAACAATATCGAAGTTATACCCGCAAGAAGAGGCCATGCCAGAAAGGTCAAAAAAAGAACTAAGGTCCCCATTACCAGTACCGACAAGCCCACAATAAAATTCTTTAAAGTTTCCATTCTTTTCACCGCCTTTATCCGTTACCAAAAAGGTTACGCTACGATCCCTTCTGTCAGGCTTTTTATGTCATCTTCTGACATGTTCCTTTTCCTCAGAAAACTGACACCCACATCATACGAAACACCAGGTTCACCCTCGGATATGCGAACGACCCTGGCTAACACCCCATCCTGGAATTGGATCAGGTCTTCCTCTATTTCATTACAAAGGTTAAGAACCTTTTCATCGAGACGCACCCAGATGATACTGGAAATGGCGGGCACCGCGGATTCCGACCCCGCTCTGAACAAAAGACCGCTCGCGCTGACATTACGGGACATGACCTCTTTTTTGCCGGACAACTTTTCGTTACTGAGGGCCTTGAATTCAAGGGTCGACTCATGATCTACCCGTAAAAATTCCCTTTTTTCTTCGTGGCTGGAATCAACCATAATGATCTCCTTGTCGGTTTTAGTTTTGCGCAGCTCTGATCACAGATGTTTCCTCGCGAAATCCACACCACTCTTAAATAAGCGAAGTCCGGGTGGAATGCCTTCTTGAGAACAACTTTTTCGCCTCCAGTTAGGATGCTGGAGGAAAGAAACATACCTCTCAGGGTGAGGCATCAGGCCCAGGATCCTTCCCGTAGGGTCACATATCCCGGCAACGGCATTCTCCGATCCGTTAGGATTGAAATGGCCATCGTACATTGTTCCCGTAGGGTCGGAATACCTCAGCACTACCTGCTCCCCTTTTTCCAGGACATTTAGAGTATCCTTGTCCCGCATTATAAATTTACCTTCAGCATGAGCAATAGGCAAGGATATAACTTCCGGAAGCCCAGATGTCCATACAGCCAAAGGAGAGTTTTTTTTCCTCTCCCCTCCCAGATGGCTATGGACATTTTTCAAATGCACCCATCGGGCCATAAACTTCCCGGAGTCGTTGAGCCCGAGCGAAGATTCTACATTAAATTTACCGGCGCCGCGCGTCCCGGGGAGAAGCCCCATCTTTACCAGCACCTGAAAACCGTTGCATATGCCGATAACAAGCTTCCCCTCGGATATAAAAGAGCGTATCCGGGCCTTGAGGGCCGACTTTATCTCGTTGGCAAGGATCTTCCCACTGGCAACGTCATCCCCATAAGTGAATCCCCCGGGCAGAGCCAGTATGTGGAAACGGTTCAACCCGCCTTTCGCCTCTTTCAGACGGTTTATATGGATGAGTTCCGGTTCCGCGCCGGCCATGCGTAAAGCAAGACAGGTTTCCTGGTCACAGTTTGTCCCCGCGGTCCTGAGTACTAACGCTTTAACTTTCTTCATTCATCACCTCAGGTATGGGGGATATCCACCGTTTTTTAAGTTGGTCGAGCGAGGCTCTGACCGCGATATTACCTTTAAGCCCTCTTATGGCAAGATACCGGCTCTCTGACACCTCGCCTATAAAACCGAAAGGAAGCCCTTTCATCGCACTTTCAAATTTTGTTTTTTTCCCACGCGGAACTTCCAACACGAACCGTGAATTGGATTCCGAAAAAAGCAGGATGTCGTCACGGTTGACATTTCGCTCACGAGGGGCATCCCCGAGACAGACATCGGAACCAAACCCTCCCGCAAAAAGCATTTCAGACAAAGCTACAGCAAGCCCACCTTCTGAACAATCATGGGCCGAAACGACTAACCCGGTGGAAATAGCCCTGAAAAGTTTTTTCATTATGTTTATGGAAACGCGGGGGTCAAGTTTAGGCACGACCCCTCCGGAGATCTTTCTTGCCAGAAAATACTGGGACCCTCCCATCTCGCGGCAGGTCGTACCCACAACATACAGGAGGTTACCTGGCTCCTTGACATCCATTGAAATTGTCCCAGCTACGTCTTCAACTATGCCCACAGCCGATATCAAAAGTGTCGGGGGTATGGACACTATTCCCCGGGGGGTGGAAAATTCGTTGTTGAGACTGTCTTTACCCGATATGAACGGGGTCCCGTAGACCTTTGCAACATCGTAACATGCCCGCGACGCCCTGACCAGCCCCCCCAGATGTTCCGGCTTCTCAGTGTCGGCCCAGCAAAAGTTGTCTAAAAGCGCCACCTTTCCGGGGTCGGCTCCGACAGCGGTAAGCTGCCTCATAGCTTCATCTATAGCGCCCGCGGCCATCCAATACGGATCAATATCTCCGTACCGGGGGTTTATACCCGACGATACCGCTATTCCCTTATTACTGTTAGCAAGCGGCTTTATAACACAGGCATCTGACGGCCCGTCGTTGCCAGGCCCTACGAGCGGCTTTAACACATTGCCACCCTGCACCTCATGATCATACTGCCTGATTATCCACTCTTTACTGCACACATTCCATGACGCCAGTATTTTAAAAAGATCGCGGGTATAATTATCCCTGACGGAAGGCATCTTCACGGGATCCTGTTTTTTTGGTTTCCATACCGCTTTACGCACCACCCTGGGCAAGCCGTCATGAAGAAAACTCATATCAAGGTCACCTACGATGTGGCTCCGATAATAGAGCTTGAGCTTACCGCTTGAGGTAAATTTACCTATAACGGTAGCTTCCACATCTTCGGAACTGAAAACCGACATTATTTTTTTCAGTTTATGGGGTTTTACAGCCAGCACCATGCGTTCCTGAGCTTCCGACACCCATATCTCCCAGGGTTTAAGCCCAGCGTATTTCAGGGGTACTTTGTCTAAGTAGACCTCCGCTCCGGTATTCTCAGCCATCTCACCGACCGCGCTGGAAAAACCCCCGGCTCCGCAATCAGTAATTGCCTCGTAAAGTTCCTGGTCGCGGGCCTTGAGTAAGGTGTCCAGCATCTTTTTCTCGGTTATGGGATCCCCTATCTGGACCGCGGTTGAGGATATGGTCTCTGACTCATGCGTAAGTACGGCGGAAGAGAAGGTCGCCCCATGAATACCGTCCCTGCCGGTACGGCCTCCAACAGCTACTATAAGATCGCCGGGAGACACTTTCTTTGTAGCGAATTTATGAGGTAATATGCCCACATTCCCACAATAGACAAGAGGGTTACCGGTGTACCTTTCGTCAAAGCAAACCGCGCCGTTAACAGTAGGGATGCCCATTTTGTTGCCATAGTCCCTCACACCGCTCACAACGCCTTTCATCACCCGTTTGGGATGAAGCGCCCCTTTCGGCACCTTGGAAGCGGGCATATCAGGAGCTCCAAGACAGAAAACATCGGTGTTGATTATCGGTTTGGCGCCTCGGCCCGTGCCCATCGGGTCACGTAATACCCCGCCGACCCCCGTTTCAGCCCCTCCGTATGGCTCTAAAGCTGAAGGATGGTTATGCGTTTCCACCTTAAAACATATGTCGTGCTGTCGGTCGAAACGGATTATGCCGGCATTGTCCTTGAAAACAGAAACACACCATGGCCGATTGAGCTCGGAAGTTACTTTCATAATGGTAGCTTTGAGAAGGTTCCGGACCGTCTTGCCATCCATCTCCACGGCGCCCATCATGGTCTTGTGCTTACAATGTTCACTCCATGTCTGGGCCAGGGTTTCCAACTCACAATCCGTGGGATTCCTTCCAAGTCCCCGAAAATGTTCCCGAATGGCTTTCATTTCGCGAAGATCCAGGTATAACTGCAAAGAAACGCTCATATCTTTTAACTGGCTGTCAGAAGCTTTCAGAAGGGGGATCTCAACTCGGGAAAACTCGTAGGGTTTCGGCTCCTTTTTTCCCTCTTTTTCATCCACAACATGCTGTATAACGCGGTTATACAGGAGTTTCTCAGAGATAAGCCGGACTTCTTTGCCGCTCAGAGGCCCTATAAGTACGTATTTTTTGGATGTTGATACCGAACATATCCCATCGATCCCGGCGTCACGCGCGGCTTTAACTACACTCGCCTCAACTGGATCCATGACCCCGGGATTATAAGCCACTTCCACCACATGACGGCCTTTCTTTTGAGAAACCTTACTTCTTGAAAAAGCCAGGACATATACCTGGGAAATCATATCACAGAGGATCTCTTCCGCCATACGGCGCGCGGCAACATGGTTGAAACTGCCCCGTACTGTATAGACATCACTGTATTCCACGCTTACGGATCTTTCTATGCCCAGGTCCCGTATGTCTTTTTTTAAGTTCTCGGCAACCGCGTCGTATACGCCTTTCCGGTCACGCACCTCTATACGGGCGAACGAACTCGTTCCGGATTTTACTTGCCCGATCTTTTTCCTTTTTTTTATTTTTCCCGTGTTTTTTCGAACCATTTTTCTCCCGCCTTAAAGAGCGTCGGACCAGATCATTCCCACTCTATAGTCCCCGGTGGTTTTGATGTTATATCAAACACCACCCTATTGACCCCATCTACCTCGTTGATCACACGATTTGATATTTCACTTAAAACATCATAAGGTATTTTAGCCCAGTCCGCGGTCATGCCGTCGGTACTGGTGACCGCCCTGAGAGCTATGGCATCTTCATAAGTACGGTCATCTCCCATGACCCCTACACTCTGTACCGGCAGATAGACACCGAACATCTGCCACGTCTTACCATAGATCCCGCGTTTCCTGGCGATGTCCATTATAACCTTGTCAGCTTCCCTGAGAACGTTCAGACGTTTCCTGGTAACCTCACCCACGATACGTACCGCCAGTCCGGGACCCGGGAAAGGCTGCCTGTTCACCATGTCCCCCGGCAGGCCGAGCTCCTCTCCCACTACACGCACCTCGTCCTTGAAAAGATCCCTCAGAGGCTCTACCAGAGCAAGTCCCATTTTTTGGGGAAGCCCCCCCACATTGTGATGGGATTTTATTGTCTTGGAAGGCCCTCCGTAAAAAGGCTGTGATTCGATCACATCGGGGTAAAGAGTTCCCTGCGCAAGGAATTCGGCGTTCTTGATCTTTTTGGCTGCGCGTTCAAACACCTTTATAAAAGTCCGGCCTATGACCTTGCGTTTCTCCTCGGGATCCTCTACTCCCTTTAGTTCCTTGAGAAAAAGTTTTTCAGCGTCCACAACAGTGAGATCAAGTTTGATATTCCGCTTGAAGACCTTCTCTACCCTTTCTCGTTCCCCTTTTCTTAAAAGACCATTATCCACAAAAATACAATGTAGTTTTTTACCCAGAGCCCTGCTCAAAAGAACGGCGCATACCGAGGAATCTACACCCCCGGAAAGCCCCAGTATGACTTCCTTGTCTTTGACTTTTTCCCGGATCTCTTTTATTTTCGCAGCTACAAAAGATTCAGGGGTCCAGGACCTTTTACACCCGCATATCCCGAAAATAAAGTTCTTGAGGATCTTTGCCCCTTCAACAGTATGCTCAACTTCAGGATGGAACTGCACACCATAAATACTTCCCGAAACTTTCCTGAATGCCGCACAGGAAGTGTTACCGCTTTTAGCGACACGGCCAAATCCCCGGGGAAGACGAGTTATCTTATCCCCGTGGCTCATCCATGTGATACTTTTCGGTGAAAGACCTTTGAAAAGGGGGTTCTCGGTAACGAATTTCACATCGGCCCGCCCGTACTCACGGCGTCCGCCGCGCGAGACCTTGCCTCCCAACACGGACGCTATGTACTGCATCCCGTAACATATGCCCAGAACAGGTATACCTTCCTGCAGCACGCGTACATCAAAGACAGGGGCACCCCGCCCGTAAACGCTGGAAGGCCCACCCGAAAGTATTATGCCGGAAGGAGCTATCTCGCGCACCCTTTCGAGCGAAACGCTATGCGGTTCCACCACAGAAAAAACTTTGTTCTCCCTTATCCTGCGGGCTATGAGCTGGACATATTGAGAACCAAAATCAACAACAAGTATGATATCTTTACGTTTCTCTGGCATGATAATTTCCCTGTTCCAATAAAAAAGGTCGGTTCTTGTTTTCAGATGGCAGGTTTTTCCACGAAGGAATCCCATTTTTTCTCAAGGTCAGCCGATCCGACCAGATCGAGAAGGTATGAAGTGAACTCCTCTCCAGTAGCACCGTCCTTTCTTCCGGTTATCGAGATCTTTCTTTCAAATTGTCCCGCTATGTCAAGCGCCATTTCGACCCTAAAGGCTTTTTCCTTATACCCTATATGTTTGAGCAGCATGGCGCCGGCCCTTATCATCGATGAAGGGTCCGCAAAAGCTTCTCGCCCGTCTTCCACCATCCTGGGGGCGCTGCCATGTATAGCCTCGAACATTGCCCAGCGCTTACCAATATTAGCGCTTCCCGCGGTACCCACCCCGCCCTGCAGCTGGGCCGCCTCGTCCGTAAGTATGTCCCCGTAAAGATTGGGCAGCACTATGACCTGAAAATCCTTCCGCCTTTGTTTATCCAGCAGTTTAGCGGCCATTATGTCAACATACCACTCGTCCTGCACTATGCCGTGTTGCCGGTATTCTTCGGATACTCTTTTGGCGACGCGGGAAAACCTCCCATCCGTGGCCTTGACCACATTGGCCTTGGTAACGGCCGTAACGCGCTTGTACCCGTTCTGTCTGGCAAACTCAAAAGCCATCCGTATTACGCGTTCAGCTCCCTGCTCCGTTATGACCTTGAAATCTACGCTGAGATCATTACCGACATCTATACCCTTTGACCCGAGCACATAAGCCCCCTCAGTATTCTCCCGGAAAAAAGTCCAATCTATACCTTCCCGGGATATCTTCACCGGGCGGACATTGGCAAAAAGATCAAGCTCGCGTCTCATAGCGACATTAGCGCTTTCAATATTGGGCCAGCCGTCACCGGACTGGGGTGTTGTAGTCGGCCCCTTGAGTATAACATGGCATTTTTTTATCTCGGAAAGAACATCATCAGGAATGGCTTTGCGACAGGCGGCCCTGTTCTCGATGGTAAGTCCCTGTATGTCCCGGAACTCTATACTACCATCGTCTACTTCCCCGGGAAGCATATTTTTGAGAACCCGTTCAGCGTGTTTGGAAATTATCCTGCCTATGCCGTCGCCCCAACATATACCAACGATAACTGGTTTGACAGCCGAGTAATCTGTCCAGTCGACCGAAGTTTTCATCTTTTCTATCCTGGCGAGCTGATCTTCCAGAATAGCCCCAAAATAATCCCTGGCTTCTTGGGTAGTGATCCGTTCTCTCATATTTACCGCCCGTATTTGTTTTTCTATCAATTTCCGCCCGAGATACATCTGTTACCAATCAGATGACATAAGGACTGTTTGGTGAAGCAAAAAAACCAGAAGGAATAGCTATATTTTCAACCCTCTCTCCGAATGCTCATCTTTCGCAATAAAGAAAAGGTTTACGCGACACATTATATTACGCGCATATACAAGTTTCAATGAAAAAAGACCCAAGTGGAGGGCCTTAAGAAGAAATAACCACTAAAGAAATTTACTGGAAAAGCCGGTCAAACAGTATCATAGACCACAGCAGAATATAATCAACGCGGAGGCTGCCTGGGAGGAGATGGCGGAACTCTCGGAGGAGCGGGCGGCGGCGTTCTGGGAGGGGTGTGAACCCGAGGCACCGTATGCGGCGCGGAGCGCTGTGTTCTCACTTGTTGTTCGTGTATTACCCTAAGCTGATCATGTATCCTTTCCATGTTTTTCATCTGCTGTTCCCGGGCTTCCTGGACAACCCTGGCAAAAAGACCCTCAAGTGTGGTCCTGTCAAGACGGTCCAATCTGGTACCCAGGTATCGTATATAACCTGTAGAGGGTTCGCCTACAAGCGTAACACCTTCAATTTCGTCCCGTATTTTCTCCCTGTTCAGTAATATACGGTTCAGCCGATCCAACATTTCTCGACGTGAAATCGCTTCATCACGATCCGCCTCAATCTCATCTGCCGGTCGAGCGTCCTCCTCAGACAGAGCAACTTGCCACGCCCCTCCCGCAAAGCAGCAAAACCCCGTCAGCAAAAAGAAAATCCCAACTATTTTTTTTGCACTGAAAACCCTCATTTTTCCCCCCTATCGTCCCAAAAGACTACAAATAAAGTATATCATATGTAAACCGCATTACAAGCTATCGGAGCGTATAGCAGTGTCAAAATAATCGCGATACAACCTCGCCGGTGAAACTGAGCGATCCTGGAAGGGATATCTCTTATTTACGGGATACCGATCCCCTGGCCCTCTACTCGAGAAGCGTAAAGAACTGGCGGCATGATCTTTTTTGTTTGCTGTTTTCAGGAAGGGCTATGGAAAAATCTCGGGAGTATTACCTATTTCAGTCTTGCCATGAATTTATGCCAGGGGAATCTTGTTCCGGGACATTCTGTATTAGCGCCGGGAACATCCCCATGTCCGAGAATACGGCTTTTGGGTATGCCATAATATTCACGCAGGGTATTGACAAGATAAACAAGTGAGTCCATCTGGGCGCGGGATGGGCGCCCATTTGAAAAATTACCCACAAGACATATGCCTATGCCTTTTTCGTTCATTGAAGACGCCTTGCAGTGGGCTCCGTCAAGCTGTTGTATCCACCGGGGCGAGGTTTCGATCTGCCCATCGTCTTTACCCGCGGTGCCGTTATCTATAACAAAATGATAGCCGATACCGCCCCAGCCTCTTCTTATGTGAGCCTCATTGAACATCTGTGAACTCCCTGTCTCCGTCCCGCTATGATGAATGATTATATATTTCCATTTCCTGTTCGGGTACAAGGTTATGACATGGCGGCGAGGGACAGCTCCCGGTATGTATAGACGTGTCCCGATATTTACGCTATTCGCGTCGGTTATCCTGTTAACTCTCTGGATAGTGTCCGGGGCAACCGCGTACATTTGAGAGATCCGCCATAAGGTCTCTCCCGGCGCGACAGTATGATAGACATTCTGCCTGTGAACAGCCAACGGGCCGGCGTCTACAGGAGCTTTTCTTGTAGGCGCCGCGCAGGAAGAAAGCAGCGAACACAAGAGCAAGATCGGAATAATCGCTCTTTTTGAACTATTAAGCATCATTTTTTCTTTTTCTCCAAAACCGAGGACAACATTATACCCGCTTCGTAAAGGCCTATCATGGGCAAAGCGAAAATTAACATGTTTACCATATCATGGGTGGGAGTGATGATCGCGGCCAGTATCATCATCGCCACTACGGCGTATTTCCTTCGTTTTTTAAGGTCCTCGGCTCTGATAATGCCGAGATCCGAAGCGACACCCATCACTATGGGCAACTGAAAGACCATCCCTCCGCAAACAATGAGCGCCGCGAAAAACGACACATATTCACCCAAAGATATTGATGGGGTAACACCTTTACCGGGAAACCCTATGAGAAAATCAAGAGCCGCGGGCATTGCCACAAAATAAGAAAATCCTATGCCCGCGTAAAAAAGCAGCAATGCCAACGTCATCCACAGGAAAACCCTGGGTCCGGATCCCACCGTAAAAGCGGGTGACAAAAACTTCCACGAATGGTAAACAATGACCGGAAAAACCCCCACAAAGCCGGCCAGAACGGCCATCTTTATATACGCCGCAAACGCTTCCGTCGGGCTTATGAAGATGAAACCCCCAACAGTATCACGCACCGGCACACGCAGCACCTCGACCAGGATATCTCCTTTCCAGAAAGCTATCCCAGAAAAAACAACAAAAACCGCAAGCACAAAAAGAACGCGCCGCCTCAATTCCTCAAGATGGCCTAGAACATTTATTTTTGTCTGCCCCTGGCTTTCCAGAACAACCATACCGGCCCGGGGTTACTTATCTTCCTTGTTATCATCACCCTTGATATCTTCCATCCCCTTCTTGAACTCGCTAAGCGCCTTTCCAAGAGATCTTCCGATCTCCGGCAGCCTCCCGGCGCCAAAGATCAGCAGCGCTACTATAAGGATCAAAAGTATCTCGGGTAAACCTATACCAAACATCTTACCTCCTCACCGGCTTCACAATCTAATGATCTTACCGGAAGCTTTCAGCCGGCGCCGCGTCCACGGCAGAAAAATATCATTTTCTTTTTTTACGGTTCTTTTTCCACTCGATGTCGGAGGACATCTCGTCATGCAGGGGCCTGTCCGGTGGAATGTAAGGGATCCCGTCTTCCATAGCCTCGAAAGCGTCTTCGGTCAGGGTTTCATCCCCGTCTCTGTTAAGGAGCCCTCCCTGCTCAATATCGCCTTCATTCTCAAAACTTTCGGGTTCGTCCAAAATGACAAGTTCATCGACAAGATCGTCGATGCCGTCTATATCCATTATGGTCTTCTTTATGAGGTATTTGTCTCCCGCTGACTCAACCGCCCCGCTAAGCACAACGGACGGACCTTTCCGGACTTCCACTTCGACAGCTTCGGCATCCAATCCTATCTCACGCAGCTGTTCAAGTATAAGCTCTTTTATTTCCTCCAGGGTAAGGCCGTCAATATTCTCCATTTCAGCATGTCCTTTCCCAAGTCCCAAAACACCTTTTCCAGAACTTTCGGATAGAGTATACCACATGATAAGAAAAAGACCAGACCTCCACAAAAAACAGGAAAACCCACCTCCAAACGGAGATAAAGCGGCGTTTTTACATCTCAGGCAACACTACTCGCCGATTATTTTTATCAACACTCTTTTTTCGCGGCGGCCGTCGAATTCCCCGTAGAATATACGCTCCCATGTGCCAAGGTCAAGTCTGCCGCCTGTAACGGCAACTACCGATTCTCTTCCCATTACCTGGCGTTTCAGATGAGCGTCACCATTGTCTTCGAATCCGTTATGGCGATATTGGGATACCGGTTCATGCGGGGCAAGTTTTTCCAGCCAATCATCATAATCCTGCAAGAGACCCGATTCATCGTCGTTTATGTAAACACTGGCCGTTATGTGCATGGGATTAACGAGACATAATCCTTCCTTAATGCCGCTTTTTTTCAGCGCCTTCTCGACGCGGGACGTGATGTTAACATACCCTCTTCTTGAAGGCACTTTCATGAGAAACTCTTCCCTGTACGACCTCATATAACCCTCCCCGGTCCGATATAGCTGAGACCATCTTTTATCCACGGGCGGTAAAACCTCATTCGGAATCCCCCCATTACCTGCTTTTCCCCTGGGCTACAGCTCATGGAAACGAACAGTCCGGCGTCTCTGGAAAGTTCCCTGCTAAAAGTCACATCCAAGCCGAGATCTCTGCCTCTTTTGTCCTTCAAAGAAACTTTCACGCTTCTGCCCCTGATAAACAGTTTTTCTACACCAAACGACACTTCACGTTCTTCTCCCCGCGCGTCCTTTATCTCAAATGTCACGCTAAGGTCGCGGTTAAGCCGCCATAGCCCGTGAATAGTCAACGTACCGCCGTCTTTCGAAAATCCTTTCCCGGAAGAATAAATACCCCCGAGGCGATACCTGATCTCACCTTCTTTGGCCCTCACGCTCCGTGACTGTATAGCGGCGCGAAAAGAAAAAGTCGAATCCCCCCGCCTGTCTAACCGATAGACCAACCTTGCGGGAGTAATATCCCAATACCCGCTGAAGGTCAATGTCTGTTCTTTTTTCGTTCTGGTTCGCATTTCGGTCCGAACAAGCCGGTACGACAATTCATTGTTCGAGTTGATCCTCCAGGCCCCATGGAACCTCAGAACATCATACCTACCACTGGCGCTGGCCGCCTGAAAAGTCAACCGGTTAGCGCTGTCGACAGCCCATACCCCCCTGAGCTGGATCGTTCTCGATCTGGACCCTGAAAGAGCGTTTGTTTGCCGGACTCTAAAAAAAAGCCCCGAAGAAGAGGGCGCCAGGATATCGCCCCTGAAAATGATAGTTCTCCCGATAAAACGTGAATCCGAACCGGAAAGACGAACTTTAAGATCGTGCTCGGGTGTTACAGACCATTTCCCTTCCACCGCTACCCTCCTGGGGCGGTATCCGGACAACGTTTCCCCTATGAGAGCTTCGGCGGAAAAACCCGGTTCTTTTTCCGAAAAAACGATACGGTTGTGTTCGTCTATAAAATCAGTGAGTGTATCTTTCATGGACTTTATCCATTCGGTGTAGCGCCAGGGAGCGTTTCCCGGGATATCCACCTCCCGTAATCCGGTTCGGTGAAACTGACAGGAACAGCTATAACACAAGGCACATCATAGGAATGCGCTTCTTTGACTATACGGGCAAGGTCCGGGACCAGACAAGTTCTTGTCTTTACGACAAGCGTGGTCTCCTCCTGGGCCTCTACGTCCCCTTTCCACAGGTAAAGGGACTGTACGCCGCCGTAAATATTGACGCAAGCGCCGAGACGTTCTGACAATATAAGGCGCGCCAGACTTTCCGCTTCCTGCCGGCCAGAAGCGGTGATATAAACAAGAGAAATTTCTTCCATAAGGAAACCTCACCTTTTCTTGAAGTGATGTATGGCCACCGCGGCGGCCGCGGTCACATTCAATGACTCAGTATCCGGTTCAATAGGGATGTAAAAGACCCTGTCGGCCCTTTTCCGGATCTCGGGCGACATACCCCTCCCCTCATTCCCGAAAGCCAGTATCACAGGTCCTTCGGGGAGACAGACGTCATACATACTTTCCGCCCCGGAGATCCCGGGATCGGATGACAAGAAATACCGCCCCGCGGACTTTAGGGCATCCAGCTGTTCAAGAGTAACTGTCCGCACAGGTATATCAAATACGGCCCCGGAAGAAGCCCTTACCACTTTAGGGTTGTAAACATCGACAGTTGCCCCGAAAAGAAGCACCGAGGACACCCCGAAAGCGGCAGAGGTCCGTATCATGGCTCCCAGATTACCGGGATCCTGCACACCGTCGCACAAAACGCTGAAAGTGGTATTATCAGAAGTCGGCCAGAAAGGTTTACGCGCAAGCGCAAGAACCCCCTGCGAACTTTTCAATGAAGACAGTTTCTCGAACTCTCCAGCAGGCACTCTCCATATATCTATTCCTCCGCTGACACACAAAGCGTTTATTTCTTTTACAAAAGGCGCCCCGACAACTTTTCCCGAAACGAAAACAGAAACCACACCGCGGTTTTTTTTTAGCGCGTCCGTTACTATCTTTGTCCCTTCGGCCACCAGAAGCCCCTCGGCATCCCGGAACTCTTTCTTCCTGAGAAACTCTCTGACTTTTTTGATCAGAGGTTTTTTGGCTTTTTCCACGTGATATTTTTACCTTTCAAATTTTCCGAGTTTCTCCCACCACGCCGAAGAATCCCAGGATGATACCTTCTCCCAAAGGCTTCGGGCGCTCCGCGTTACCAGGTGACCGGGCGCCATTTCAAAAAACTTTTCCGCCTTAAGAGAACCCTCATCCAGAAACTCCTTTGCCTGAACAAGACATTCCAGGATATCCGCGTCGCGCGCTATGACGCTTTCCCTGGTCGACTGCGCGTCATGTTCTTCCCTGACGGAATTAAGCTCCTCCGCTATAACGGACGGCAGAGGTCCTATCTGTTCCCGGAACGCTTTTTTTTCGGCGGAACGAAAGTCAAGATACCTGTGAGCCACTTTGTGGCCGTCCCCCGTACGGGCCTCGTGTATATCGTTGAAAAGCGACATTAACAACACCCTCAAAGGGTCGGCTCCCTCCATCCTGGCAAGCGTATACCCTATCACCGCGCATCTGAAACTGTGTTCCGCGACACTTTCTTCCCGGCAGGCGCCGGTCATCCACCAACCGGATCTTTTGACCCGTTTCAGCATGCCGGCTTCGGCGAAAAAGTCCAGTATGTTTTTTTCTATCCCTTCATCCATCATGTGTCAAACTCCCATTAGCCTGCTGGAAAAAGCTCCCCGCCTTCAAGGCGTTTTTGAACGGTTTATCTCATAACAAAAAAGGGCTGCCGCCACCGAAACGTTGTAGGACAGTTGAGCCCCGGCCATCGGCAGACATATCGTCTCGTCAAGTTCTTTTAAAACCCCGGGCCTTATACCCCGCCCCTCAGCCCCGATGACAACAGCTAGAGGGTATTTCCACCGCGCCGCGCGTATGTCGACTCTCCCGGTTATATCGGCGCCTGCAACCCACACTCCACGCCCTTTAGCTTTCCGGAGAGCCGATACAGTATTAGATACCCTTGAAACTGGTAAATAATTTTCCCCGCCGCTCGCCACCCTAAGTACTGTCTCATTTATCTCGACGGAATCATGTTTTGGTATAATAAGTGAAAACCCTCCGAGACAGGCTAAGTTCCGAACGATGCCTCCCAGGTTCTGGGGGTCAGTTATCCCGTCGGCAAAGACCAGAACCGTGCTATTATCGTCCACACACCGGCATAATTCATCGCTGAAAGACGAGTACTCAAAATCACTGACCTCGGCTACAACTCCCTGTGTATTGCCCCCCGGACAGATACTCCGGAGAAAAGGGTCCTCCACCGACTCGAACTTTATCCCCGCCCTTTTAGCTTCCTTAACTACGGAGGAAAGTTCCGTACGCTTACGGAGATAAAGTTTTTTTACGGAATCGGGGCGGACTCGCATGCGCTCAATAACCGGGTTTTTACCGTAAAGTCTCATAACATCTCCTATACCTCGGCACAAAACTTCACACGGAGATATCTTTCCCTCGGAACAGATATCATCTTCATCTCTTTACGGCTCCCGGGCGAGACCATGCCGCTTGGCTCATTGCGGCAACGTCCGTCTCTTTTTCGTTTTTCCGTCAGGCCGCGAGAGAAAGTATAACGCCTATCAACACAGCCGCTCCTCCTATGTAATAAGCGAAACGGGGCGGCTGATTTTCGACCCGGTCGATCAGTCCGGTTATAAAGCTTCTCTTTATGACAAAGGCCAGTATTCCGAAAAATACAGTCAAAGCCCCAAAAAGAAAAACTACCCAGGAAACCCTGGCGGCATTAGCGGAGAGTATAAGCACTATGCCGACTATTATCTTGATCCCGCTTACCAGGTACAGGTTAGCCCCTTCTTTCACCTGCGCAAAGATCGTTTTTAACGTTTCGGGCCTCATTACCAGAAGACACCCGTACACCACAATCGCTATTGCCAGAAGATTGACCAGCAAGACCATTTTCCCCTCCTTTTCTTATTTGTCGCATTGAACCACAAACCGCGCATTCCACATTGAAAAACTGTCACCCGGACATCGCGAAGGCGCCTGCCTCGCGAGTTCGCCCCCTATCTCCTGATAAGGTCCTGGAATATTCCTATGGCCCTTTCTACGTCACTTTTCCCCGAAGGCTCGGGAGCGTCCTCGCCGGGATCCACTACCCCGCGTATTATCTGGCCGATCGTGTCCACAGCCATGCGTTGCATCGCCCGGGAAACATTGGGTCCCGGGTAGAAACTCGGATTGTCAAGAGGTCCCTTTATCTTGAAATCAAAAACAACTTCACCCGGGGCAGACTCAAGATAGCGCACTATGTCGGTTATGCTGGCCTCCCAGAACCCGGAAACGCGCCCGGGGTCTTTGCGTGAAAATTCCAGATCACGCAAAATAAGAGTATTGTCGGATCCCACCCTGCCGGCATGGAGGTCGTATATTATGGTTCCCGAGACTCTTGCGCTTGAAATGTCTACAGGCGCATAACGGTCATAATAAGGTTTAAAAGGGACCAAGTCAACATTTTCGGGTTTAACCCTGCTGGACATTCGAAGATGGGGCTCAGTAAGATCCGCGGATATTCTCCACCTGACCTTCTGGGAAGGATCATCGTCGATAAAACCATGCCCATTGGTCCTGACATGACTAACCTGGAAACTATCGTCTATTGTCAAATGGACAATCGTTTCAACTCCTCCGAACATAACGTAAAAAGGGCTCTCTGCCACCATATCGTCGCGGAACGTAAGTCTGCCTTCCTTGATCTCAACAGGGAGAGGCTCCCTTAAGATCAATACTTCTGACAATCCCCAGGCTATACCTGTTTCCGTGCCCCGTTCCATTTCCCCCGAGAACGGTTTTACTTCCACAATAGGAAGCCTTGAGGGGGGTCCCCCGGGCGGGGCGGGTTCGAAATTTTCGAAATTCAGTGTTCCGTTTCGGAGCCGTTCCGCAAATACGCGAGGTGAATGGACCTCTACATCCGTAACCTCGAAACCCCTGAGAAGGTTACGGCCCCGCATACGAAAACGCGCGGTCACGACATCTGACCGAAAAAGTTCCTCCTCAGGAAACCCTGGCGGATTTTGCGCCGATATCCCATAGAGGTCAACTCTGCCTCCCGGAATATCAAGGACTATCCTTTCCACCGAGATATTAGCAGGTAAACTCCTTTGAAGAGCCACGTCCAGGGAAAACTTAACGATATCGTGCCTTAAATACCAAGCGACCGCCAATATCAGGGGTATCACCAACATCAAAAACAGAAATATCTTCTTCATATTAAACTCCAGACAGTAAATTTTATTGCCATACTCCTTCAGTAGCACACCCGCAAAAACCGCATTTCCCCTCCGGAGAGTCCAGAGCATCAACCCTCACTGAATACCCTCGCCTCTCCACGAGGACTTTACCGCAATCCGGGCATAAAGTATCGGCTCCGCCCGGGAGGTTCCCGGGATAAACATATTTAAGCCCCGCTTCTTTGCCTATAGTTACGGCC
>SLID01000001.1 GCA_007135805.1 Candidatus Omnitrophota bacterium
GCGCCGTAACCGGTGATGTTTTTTACGCCGCCGTAGCGGCATACGGTATAAGGATAATAAGTTCGTTTATTTCCGATAACAGTGTATGGTTCAGTTTAGCCGGGGGGGTCTTTTTGGCCGGGCTGGGAATAAGGATATATTTGTCGAGAAGCCATGCGGGCGACGTACCGGCCAGGTCAGGGAAACTGGCGGAAAATTATGTTTCCGCGGCCATGGTGACCATGACAAATCCGGTAACGCTGATCATCTTCGGGGCCCTGTTCGCGGCTCTGGGACTGGGATCGAATACCAGCGTAACGGACTCAACGGCGATAGTGGCCGGCATACTGCTCGGATCGGTGTTGTGCTGGTTTATTTTAAGCAGTGTCGTGGACGCGTTGAGATCCAGTTTCAAGGTGTCGGCGCTGAGTGTTTTCAACAGGATATCAGGGGCGATCCTTTTCGGATTTTCGATTGTGGTCTTCGCCTCGATCTTTAGGGCCGGGTAATTTGAGTTGAGGGGCGTTTTATTGAGTTCTGGCCCGGAGAGTATTACCGGACGTGCCCTGGTACGACGAATTTTTCCGCGGGAGTGGATATGGGAATAAAAAAACTCAAAATAAACAGGACAGCCCGGACACGAATAATAGCGACCATCGGTCCCTCGAGCATGGAATACGGGGTTTTAAGAAGGATGGTCTCGTCAGGGTTGAATGTTGCCCGGCTCAACTTTTCCCACGGGACATATGAAGATCACGCTCGGATAATCGAGACTGTGCGCGAGATAAACAAAAGGTACAGAAGACGTTTAGAGGTCCTGCAGGACCTGGAGGGTTACCGCATAAGGGTCTCGAAGTTTGAAGGCCCTCCCGCTAAAACACTGAAAAAACATTCCAGGGTCTGTGTCACGTCCGGCAGCGACGATGGAGAAGAGAGCGTGATCCCTTTAGATTACACAGGCGATTTCAGTAAAATAGGCCCCGGCGAGCTTATCTATATTGATGACGGTAACATAATACTAAAAGTAAGAAAAACCGGCAAAAAAAAATTGGCCGCGATCGTTGTTGAAGGCGGCGTTCTCAAGCAAAGAAAAGGAGTAAATATTCCCGGCGTCAAAATACCTTTTTCCGGAGTGACCGAAAAAGACCTTAAAGACCTGGAGTTCGGGTTGCTTCATCAGGTAAATTATGTGGCCCAGTCTTTTGTTAGGACGGTATCCGATGTCACGGTCATAAGGAACCGGGTCAAAGAGGTGCTGCCGAAATGCCGCGTCATAGCAAAAATAGAAGCCAGGGAAGCCATAAAGAACATCGATGACATAATAGAAGTGTCGGATGGTATTATGATAGCCAGGGGAGATATGGGTATAGCGGTACCCATACACACCATACCGGTAGTACAAAAAATGATCATAAAGAAATGCAATCGCCGAAAAAAACCGGTAATAACCGCGACACAGATGCTGGAGCACATGACCGAACATTCCCGGCCTACAAGGGCCGAAGTAACGGATGTCGCTAACGCCATACTTGACGGTACCGATTTTGTTATGCTTTCGGGAGAAACAGCGGCCGGCGCCTTTCCGGTAGAATCCGTAAAAATGATGGACAGGATAATAAAGTTTACTGAAACGTACGAAAAGGACCTGAAAACGATAGCCACAACAGCAAAGGGGGGATAAGCATGCCTTATGACAGCAGTCTTGACGTGTGTCTCGCGAAAAAAGTTTGGGAAGATGAAAATAACCGCCTAACGGTGGGGATCCTTTCTTACAATAATGGACAGAAAAAAATGCAGATCTCGAGAGAAGGCAAAAACGCCGATGGTGATTACAGATTTGCCAAGCTCGGCAGACTTACCAGGCAGGAAGCTGAGGCGATAATCCCTCTTATGCAGGAACTTGTCAAAGAAATGGAATAAGTTCGGGTGGATACGCTCGGGAAAAAGGTATTTTGCGGCCAAGTCCGACTTTGTAATATTTTAACTTTACTGTTGTTCCGTAATGTGTTAAAATGCGTATGTTATGAAGGAAAGGCGGTCTTCAGAAAGGTATAATGTGGCTTATTGCCTGGAAACGGACGATGAAAATGCAAAAAAAGTTGTCCGTCTGGAGGACATAAGCGACGGTGGAATGTCTTTTGAATCCGAAAACGTTTTCGAGAAAGGGCAAGGCCTCAAGATACGTATCTTTCTCAAGAACAGGATGTTCGAATTGAAGGCCGTTGTAGTTTATGTACGTTCCATTGCGGGGCATATGAGAAGAATCGGCGCCCGTTTTCTGGAAATTCCCTCCGAATTCTCGATAATCCTGGAAAAAGAAATACAGGAAACTACCGAGTTATCTAAAAAACTTTCTTCTGAGAACGGCGGAAAGAACATGTTTCGCGAGGCATCTTCCGAGTATCAGAAGCGGAATATTCTCTGAGATAAAAGTGGATATGCATAATATCCGTTTGTTTTGGGCGAGGAATTTGTCCTTGCGTAAATCACGGGCTGTGTTATAATCCTATGAAAGTTTTCGACTCGAAAAAAGTGACAAATTGAAAGAAATAATGCCGCGGTAGCTCAGCCGGTAGAGCAGAGGACTGAAAATCCTTGTGTCGGCGGTTCAATTCCGTCCCGCGGCACCATAAAAAAAGAGATCATCCCCAGGAGCATCGTTAAGAGCTCACGTGAGGAAGGTCTCTTTTTTTATGGTAGGGCGACCGGTGGAAGAGGGCCCGCCGAACCCGATCGCCCGATATTTTTGCCTCGCAGAGCCGTGAATATGAATATTCCCGTCTTTCGCTCGTCAAAAATATCCCGCCGCGGTCCGGGCAATTTTTTGTCGCCTGGCTCCAATAAATTGTCCGTCCAGAAGCAAAAAAAGAGATCATCCCCAGGAGCATCGTTAAGAGCTCACGTGAGGAAGGTCTCTTTTTTTATGGTAGGGCGACCGGTGGAAGAGGGCCCTGATAAAAAATAGGGACTGTCCCCAGCTTCAGTGGCATGAGCTCATGTGGACTTCAACGACCTGGTCCTGTGACACTACTTTTTGAAACATCATATTTGTGTTTTCTATTTTGTGATGTATAATAACATCTAAAGCGGAAAAGATTGGTTAATAAGCGGACCAGTGACGGGGACATTATATGAAATTATCGATCATAGTGGTTCTTTTGTTGTTCTCGCAACTGTCGGCGCACGCTGACAATCTTCCAGCGCCTCTTGATCTCCTGTCAGGGGGAGAGTTAAAAGGTTTTTCTCCGGCTCAATGCGGTTCGGTAATTTTACCGGGTGAGGAAACCGCAAGCGGTTATAAAGACAGGGCTTTGCTGGGAGCTCTTCTCGAAGTTCTTTTTGCCGGAGACGTTTGCGAACCAGTACCGGATATGGATCTTTCAGCGGAACGAGCTGTCAGGTCGGCTCTGTAACAGCTAAGTTGTTCTTGGTTATAAAACCCCTTGAAAAAAGCGGGTTTAGCGTATAGAATCTGTACCTGTCCAGAAGAATTATGATATCCCGTAAGGATGGCTGGTAACCAGGGAGGCAAAATGAAGAAAATTTTTGTTTGTATGGTAATAATATCCATGGCGTTAAGCCCTTGCGCTTTCGCTGAAAACCCCGGTCCGATAGAAAAACTTAACACAGGGCTGTGGAATGTTATGTCGTCTCCGGGGGAAATATTTTCCTCCGTATATGAGAACAGGACAGGAACAGGTCTTCTTGCCGGTACTTCCCACGGACTCTTGGAGGGGTTATCAAGATTTGTGGTAAAGGGCGTTACAGGTATAGTGGAAGTCGGCACTTTTCTGATCCCGTGGCCCAATGGTTACTCTCCCATACTGGATTCCACCGCGGGATTTGACGATTAGAAATATTCCCAGATAAGATTTTCAGGTATTGGGAGTAAGGGTGAAACGGGGCCCGCATAGCTCAGTTGGTAGAGCAAAGCATTCGTAATGCTTAGGTCGGTGGTTCGACTCCACTTGCGGGCTCCATCTTTTCTTTTCGTTTTTCCGTTTCGAGCTAGATAAAATTCTTGAAGATCCGCTGCACCGGATCCTTACAGTCACGGATGAGGTGTTGTCGCGTTTTTGTCATCGATACAAAAAAGCGGTAACGGGCGCGGTGTCAGGTAGTGGAGTTTTATTTTTTTGATTTGGTTTTTTTCCTGGAGCCGGAAGAAGATATGAGCGGGGACCAACATTCAGTGTAAAAAGAGCATAAAGAGCAGCAGATATTTGTTTTGTTATTTTCTCCCCGATACCATTTGGTTTCGCATGTCCAGTAGTTCTGGCACTTTTCGCAACATGTAAGTTTCTTTGAACGTTTCGGGGGCATGTAATATCTCCGAGTGACAGTTTTTACCAAAAAAATCGACAAGTTGATTATATAACGAAACGGTAGGCATATCAACACATATCATCCGCCAGTCTTGAACGTTTTGGAGTATGGGCCGTTATCCCTCAAGGCCTTTGCGAATTGACAAACGTTACTCTGCGGGTATAATGTACTCTCGTTCGGCCTTGGCGGCCCGTAGGAGTAAAAATGGCTAAGATTCTTACCTTTAAGGGCGGAATACATCCCGATTATCGTAAAGAGATCAGCATGAGCGAACCTGTGCGCGAGGTCCCTCTGCCTGAAAGGGTGGTTGTCCCTTTATCCCAACATATAGGAGCTCCCGATATCCCCGTTGTCAATAAAGGGGATGTTGTTTCGGAAGGTGACGTAATAGGACGCAGCGAAAGTTTCATATCGGCACTGGTACACTCGCCGATATGCGGAAAGGTCACTGATATCAAAAAGGCTTTCCACCCGTCACTGGGCCCTTCGATGTCTGTTTTTATCGAGCGTGATGAAAAAGCCGCCCCCCGCCGGTACGAATACAAAAATGATCCGGCGAGCGTTTCTCCCGAGGATATTGTTGAAAAAGTCCACCTTGCCGGTATTGTCGGCATGGGCGGGGCCGCTTTTCCGTCCCACGTGAAGTTCAGTGTGCCTGAAGGCAGAAGTATCGATACTCTCATAGCTAACGGCGCGGAATGCGAGCCGTATCTCACATGTGACCAGGTACTTATGACCAGAAAAACAAATGAGATCCTTTCCGGGATACGGCTGGCCGAAAAGGTTCTGCGCCCCGAGAGAATATTCGTAGCGGTGGAAGACAATAAGAAAGCCGCAGTTTTCGCCCTGGAAAAAGCGGTAAAAGAGATGGCTTCGGGCGGTGCCCGCATATCTGTGGTAACGCTTAAAACCAAATATCCTCAGGGTGGCGAAAAGCAGATCATAAAGGCCTTGACCGGGCGTGAAGTACCTCCCGGGAAACTTCCTTCCGATGTGGGGTGCATGGTCCATAATGTCGGCACTTTCAACGCCATATATGAGGCCGTGGTAATGGAAAAACCTTTGCTGGAGAGGGTTGTTACCGTTTCGGGTGATTGTGTCAGTAGGCCTGGGAATTACACCATAAGAGTAGGTACCCTGATAGAGGACCTCATAGAGCTTTGCGGTATAAAAATGACCGCTGAACCGCGCAAGATACTGGTTGGAGGCCCAATGATGGGAATAGCTCAGACAGGTATCTCGGTTCCGGTACTCAAAAATACTTCAGGTATTCTTTTTCTGTCCGACAAGGCGGCTCCTTTATATGACGAGAGGCAGTGTATAAGATGCGCCAAGTGTGTGGATGTCTGTCCCATGAGACTGTTTCCCACAGATATGATGCGTAATGTCAAAAAAGAGAATTGGGATAACATGGAAGACCTTTATATTTCAGACTGTATGGAATGCGGCAGTTGCACCTATATATGTCCGGCCCGAATACCGCTGGTACAGTATATCAAGGAAGGAAAGGCGGTTGTATCCAGGAAGAAAAGATCATGAAAAGACTTACAATAGGGGTGTCACCGCACATATTTTCTCCCGTAGATACGACGTATCTCATGAAAAGCGTCATAAAGGCGCTTTTGCCGGCTTTGGCCGCGGGTGTTTATTTTTTCAGGTGGCAGGCCGTCGGACTAGTAATAGCTTCGGTTTCAGGTTGTCTCCTGGCTGAAGTTTTGTCGCGGAAACTGCGGAAAAAACCCATCGAGATGGGTAACTACAGTTCTTTGCTTACGGGCATGCTACTGGCCATGATACTTCCTCCGAGCTTGCCGCTCTGGATGGCTTTTCTCGGAGGGGTTGTCGCTATAGCCCTGGGTAGGGAAATATTCGGCGGATTGGGAAGCAATGTTTTTAATCCCGCGTTATTAGCCCGGGCTTTCTTGATGGCGGCGTTCCCGGTGGCGCTTACTACATGGATACGCCCCATAACTCTCGACGCCGTTACCACGGCCACACCGCTTGGTCTGGCTAAATTCGGAGGGGAAACTCCCGCTTTAGGCCTTCTGGCCTGGGGAAGGATAGGCGGCTGTATGGGAGAGACTTCGGCGCTCGCTCTCCTGGCGGGAATAGCGTACCTTTTGTACGTCAAGGTAATAGATTATCGTATACCCACGGCTTACCTGGGTACGGTTATGGTTTTCGCCGGAATAACCCGGTTTATTTCACCTGCAGTATACATGGGGCCTATGTTCCACCTACTTGCGGGAGGTCTTTTGCTTGGCGCGGGGTTTATGGCGACGGACCCCGTAACTTCGCCTGTAACAGCCCGGGGAAGGTGGGTGTTCGGCGTGGGGTGCGGTTTGATAACAATGACGATACGGCTTTGGGGTGGTCTTCCCGAGGGGGTTATGTACTCCATACTTCTCATGAACGCGGCTACACCTCTTATCAACAGGATGACGCGTCCCAAAAGATACGGCACAGTGAAAGTGGAGAAGAGCAGGTGATAAAGAACTTTTTCAAAAGTGATGTAATAAAAATGATATCGGCGCTCGCCGTGGTGGGTGTTTTTTCAGCGATCACGCTTGTTTTTGTTTATGAGTACTCCATGCCCAAAATAGAGGAAAACATCAGGAGAGCCACTGATGAAGGAATAAAGAGTATTTTCCCTGAGGCGGATACCGTGGAAGAAATGAAGCATAAAGGTGTTTTCGAGGTCAGGGGCCAAGATAAAAACTTGATGGGCTACGCTTTCATAGCCGAGGGTAATGGTTATCAGGGACCCATACAGGTGATAGCGGGGGTCGACCCTGGACTTCGGACAATGACAGGCCTTCAGATACTTGAGTCACAGGAAACACCGGGGTTGGGCGCTGAGATAGCCGGAGATTTCCGTAAACAGTTTTCCGGCCTTTCGGTCGTCGATGAGATCGAATGCATAAAGAACCGGGAACCTGATAAGCCCGGTGAGATAGAGGCTATAACTGGCGCGACCATTTCTTCACAGGCAGTTGTGAATATGCTCAACAACCGCCTCGCGGAGCTAAGGGACAAACTGGGAGTGAAATAAAAATGTTGAAAGATGTGGTAAAAGGATTGTGGCGGGAAAACCCCATCTTTGTGCAGGTTCTTGGAATGTGCCCGGCTCTTGCTGTTACCACGCGTTCTATATTCGGCCTTTCGATGGGGATGGCTACCACCTTTGTGCTTGTTTCCTCCAGCGTTGTCGTGTCTCTTATCAGAAAAGCTGTTCCGCCGCAGGTACGCATACCTATGTATACGGTCGTTATAGCGACTTTTGTGACGGCGGCCGACTATTTTCTGAAGGCCAACTTTTTCGAGATCAGTAAGGCTCTGGGACCTTACGTACCTCTTATAGTTGTGAACTGTCTTATATTAGGCCGTGCGGAGGCTTTCGCTTCGAAAAACGGTGTTCTCAGATCGTTTCTGGATGCTGCCGGTATGGGGATCGGTTTCACCGCGGGTCTTGTTATTCTGGGATCGGCCAGAGAGCTTCTCGGGGCGGGTTCGCTGTTCGGTGTAAGGGTCATGGGGGAAGGTTTTACGAATTGGATCATAATGGTCCTTCCCGCGGGTGCCTTCATAACACTTGGGCTTTTGGTGGGTGTTTTTAACCTGGCGGATCAGAAAATAAAAAAAGACACAGCGTGTCATGTAACGGAAAAGTCGGGATGATCCCGGTATAAAAGACATGAATGTAGAGCAGATCATACTTATATTCGTAGCGGCGAGCGTTACCAATAATTTCGTTCTCACGTACTTTCTGGGGATATGCCCTTTTATCGGTGTTTCCAATAAAGTGGAGAGCGCCGTGGGGCTTGGGGTCGCGACGACATTTGTAATGACCATGGCCGCGACTTTTACATGGCTTATATACCACTATATACTTGTGCCGAACGGACTGGTCTTTCTTCAGTACGTCACTTTCATAATAGTGATAGCCAGTTTCGTGCAGTTCGTGGAAATGGTCATCCGCAAAATATCGCCGGCGCTTTACAAAGCGCTTGGTATTTTTCTGCCGCTCATAACAACAAATTGCGCCATACTCGGATTGACGCTTTTCATGGTCCTCAGGGATTATACTTTTATTGAGGCGGTAATATTCGGGTTGGGCGCGGGAGTGGGGTTTACGCTGGCTTTGGTGCTCATGGCGGGTATCCGGGAGGAGCTTGAATTCGCCGATGTCCCGGATTCGCTCAAAGGGGCTGGTATAACGCTTATACTGGCAGGTATGCTGGCGCTTTCTTTTATGGGTTTCGGCGGTCTTATAAGCGGTTGAATATTGTCTGAATACCGAGAAGGGATCTTGCGATCATGGAAAATCTGGCCTTAACAGCGGTTTTGAGTATGGCTTTTCTCGCGTTCTTTTTCGCGGGAGTGCTGGCGTTCGCTCACAAAAAACTTAAAGTGGAAGAAGATCCCCGTGTGCTTGAGGTATACGAGTTTCTGCCGCATGTCAATTGCGGGGCCTGCGGGCACGTAAGCTGCCATGATTTTGCCGAGAGCCTTATTCTGAGCGACGAGGATCCACTGAAATGCCGTGTGCTTGGCGAAGACGCCAGGGAGAAGATACTGGATTACCTCGGGAAGGAAGATAACGGGAGCTTTCCTTTCCTGCCTCTGGTCAGGTGTTCCGCCGGCAAAGACAAAAAGAAACCGGCCGCGGATTACAGCGGTATTCGTACATGCCGGGGAGCGGCGCTCGTTTTTTCCGGGGGAATGGAATGCGAATACGGATGCATGGGATTCGGGGACTGTGAAAAGGCATGCCCGTTCGGAGCCATAAAGATGGTCGACGCTCTTCCGGTAATTGAAAAAGAAAAATGCACCGGATGCGCTAAATGCGCCGCCGCATGCCCCCGGGGAATAATAGACATAGCCGAAAAAAAATTCGACAAACTGTATTACGTTGCCTGCAGCAGCCGCGACGGCGCTTTGAGGGTCAGGCAGATATGCGGAGTAGGGTGTATTGCCTGCGGTATATGCGAAAAATTGTCAAAAGAGGGGCTTTTTGTTATGAAAGACGCCCTCTCCAGGGAGGTTGTTTCAAAACAGGGGAAACAGGAAGAAGCGGCCAATATAGCGTCGAAGTGTCCTACAAAGGTCATTAAAGATATTTAGAGGAAAAACGGAATGGCGGAAAACTTGAGAATAGCTGTGCTGGCCTCGGGAGAAGGCACAAATCTTGGAGCGATAATAAAAGCCCAGGATGAGGGCATCCTGGGGAATGCGCGGGTAAGCTTAGTTATCAGCGACAATCCCGAAGCGAAAGCCCTGGTAAGGGCCCGCGAATCGGGAATAACCACGGCCGTTATTGAGAAAAACAGTTCGATAACACCTGAAGAGTTTGACGGCTTGCTTATAGATGAGCTTGGAAAGGCGTCGGTAGATCTGGTGGTCCTGGCGGGCTTTATGAGGGTTTTGGGAAAAAAGATGGTGAATGCTTTTTCCGGCAGGATAATTAACATACATCCGGCTCTTCTACCCTGTTTTAAGGGGGTTTCGGGGGTATCTGACGCTTTCGACTATGGAGTCAAAGTTACCGGTGTTACAGTGCATTTCGTGGACGAGGGGGTGGATACCGGGCCTATAATACTTCAGGGACATGTAGATGTGGAACAAGCAGACACAAAACTATCCCTCGAACAAAAGATACATGCTCTTGAACATCAACTTTATCCGCGCGCGATACGTCTTTTTGTTGACGGGAAACTCAAAATAGAGGGGCGTAAAGTTTTGATACTTGAATGATCTTCTCTCGGGGCAAGGATCGACCGAGAGCCAGGGCCGGGGAAAGTTTTCGGTTCTTTCGGTGTTTATAAACTGATAGAAAAAATAAGGAGGATACGATGTCGGAAAAAATAAAAAAACTAATGGCAAGAGAGATACTCGATTCGAGAGGGAATCCCACCGTGGAGGTGGACGTTATTCTTGAGGACGGTTCTTTGGGAAGAGCGGCGGTACCCAGCGGGGCGTCTACCGGGGAACATGAGGCTGTAGAGCTGAGGGACGGGGACGCTTCAAGGTATATGGGAAAAGGTGTTACAAAAGCCGCAAGTAATGTTACCGGAGAGATAGCCGAAAATGTCGCGGGGATGGACGCCGGTGATCAGAAAAAGCTGGATGACGCTCTCATAGCTCTCGACGGAACACCTAACAAGGGACGTCTTGGAGCGAACGCTATACTCGGGGTTTCTATGGCCGCCGCCAAAGCGGTAGCTGTCTCTCGCCGAATTCCTCTGTTCAGGTATTTGGGGGGGGATGACGCCAATATACTGCCTATTCCCATGATGAACATAATAAACGGAGGGGAACACGCCGATAACAATGTCGATCTTCAGGAATTCATGATAATGCCAGTCGGCGCGCCATCTTTTCGTGAAGCCCTTAGAATGGGCACCGAGGTGTTCCACAACTTGAAAAAAATATTGTCTTCATCAGGGCTTTCCACTTCCGTCGGGGATGAGGGAGGGTTCGCTCCGGATCTAGGGTCCAACGAAGAAGCCGTAGAGGTTATTTTGAAGGCGATTGAAAAGGCCGGCTACAAGGCGGGTACGGAAATAGCTATAGCTCTCGATCCGGCTTCAAGTGAGTTTTATTCGGGCGGCAAATATGTTCTTAAAGCGGAACCGGTCCCGGAAAAGACACCTGAGGAAATGGTCGACTTTTACGCCGCGTGGGCTGAAAAATATCCCATAGTTTCCATAGAGGATGGTCTCGCGGAAGATGACTGGTCGGGATGGAAAGTTCTTACTGATCGAATAGGGAAAAAGGTCCAGCTTGTCGGGGATGATCTTTTTGTCACTAATACCGAAAGACTTTCCAGGGGGATAAAGGAGGGTATCGGTAACTCCATACTTATCAAGGTAAACCAGATAGGCACCCTTAGCGAGACCATGGCGTCTATAGATATGGCCAAAAAAGCGGGTTATACCGCTGTTATTTCACACAGGTCTGGAGAAACGGAAGACACCACGATATCCCACATAGCTGTGGCCACGGGTGTGGGGCAGATTAAGACCGGCTCTACCTGCAGGACTGACCGTATATGCAAATACAACGAACTGCTACGGATAGAGCAAACCCTTGGTGAGAAGGCCGTATACGGCAGCAGCATATGGAGAAAAAGAAGCTGATATTTGGCGCCGTTATAGTAGTTGCCGGTCTGGTACTATTGTTTCTTCCCGGATATTCAAAACTTCAGGATCTGCGGGCGGAAAGGCAGATATACCGGCAGCGAATAGCCCTGCTTGAGCAGTATAATCTTGAGCTTGAGCGGAAAGTAGCCAGGATGAAAGATGACCCGCATTATCTTGAGAAGAAAGCGCGGGATAAACTCGGCATAATCCGTAAGGGTGAAGTGGTGTACCGGCCTGACTGACGCGGCAGACGGTTAAACAATGTGAATGACGCCGCGGGAAAAGCGGAGCGGGTTATTTTTTCATGGGTGGCATTGCTTTATCCGGTTCGGCGATAAGGGAGCGCTTAAGCCCCGCTATCGCCCCGTGTTCCGAGCAGACCAGAGCGGCGGTATGCGACGCGAATTCCAGGTTTTTCCGCATATTGCGCCAGAAACCGTCCTCGCCCATAATGCAGTATCTGTATATGATGCCCGCTGTGAAAGCGTCACCGGCGCCTATGGTATCCACCACCTTGACTTGAGGGGCGGGGCATTTGGCGCTTTTCTTTCCGTTCCAGTAAAAGGATCCCTTTTTACCCATCGTCAATATCGCTCTTTCCGGCAGTTTTTTTAGAGCGGAAGTAAGTGTTTTCTGACCCGTTATTTCCATGGCGTCAGTTTCGTTGAGCCTTATAAGGTTTGCCAGATCCAGGAACTTTTTTATGCGGGCTTTCGCCACGCTTTTATTTTTCACCCTCCCTTCTCGCCAGTTAGGGTCGTAGGTCACGAAAACCCCGCGATCGGAAGCGGACCTCATAATCTTCAGGACACTTTCATGTGAGTGGTCCGCGTAAGTAAAAGCCGATCCGGTGTGAAAAACGTCCCCTTTTTTAAAAGACGATAATAAAGAAGTATTATAGGGAATAGCTGTTTCGGGGCCGGAAGAGCGGTAAAAAACATAGGAAGATTCTCCTTTTTTGTTTATCCGGGCAATGGCAAGCCCAGTCTTGATACGGCTGTCCCTTGATACGAACCGGGGAGATATGCCCTCCTCAAGCAGTATGCCGACGAATTCGTCTCCAAGAAAATCTTCCGCCAGATTCGCGATGAGAGAGACGTTGACCCCGTACCTGGCCAGGGCGGCGGCGGTGTTGAAAACCGAACCTCCGGGGCAGGCTTTTATGTTGAATTCCCTGCCAGTGGTTTTAGAAACTATGACAAGGTCGTACGCGACACTTCCGCAGCAGAACACCTGTTTTGTATTGGTCATGGCATTTAGATAATAACATCATAGCGGTTTTTTGACAACCGTATAGCAAAAGGTGCTGTGAAAAAATATGGCAAGTTTAGCTTTCTCGAGGCAATATTTTTTGTATCCTGACAAGGACGAGGTCCAAAGCTGTCAGCTATTTTGACAAGGCCGCCTCCATAGTGTAGACTTTCCGAAGAGGAGGTTTTTACGGAATCTCCAAAGAAGGGGTAAAAAGTGGCCGATTCAGGAAAAAGACGCGGACGCTACCGGAAAATGGTGCAGACCGTACCCGATGTGCTTTATGAGATAGATCACCGGGGAAATTTTGTTTTTGTGAGTGAAGCTGTACGTATATTTGGATACGAGCCCGAAAAGCTCACGGGAAAAAAATTTACCTCAATAATGCACCCTGAAGACGCGAAAAGGGTAAGCAGGGAGATAATCTTGCCTAAGATGAAAGGCAGGGCCACCGGAGATGTCCGAGCTCCCAAGCTTTTCAACGAAAGAAGAACAAAGAGAAGAATGACCCGCAACATGGAAGTGCGTCTCCTTTCCGGTCCGGGAAAAAGGCAGGAGAGGGACTTTTTCTACGTAGAGGTTCACGCTTCAGGTGTCTGGACCAGCTTGGCCAGGGCTGGGTCCAAGAGCCTTGAAGGAACGCTGGGTATCTTCAGGGATGTGACGCATCGAAAATTTTTCGAATTCGAACTTGCCCATAGGTACAAGGACGTGTTGAATGTTCTGATGAAGAATCCGGACGGGATGATCGTGGTCAATAGAAACAACGAGATCGTTTTTGTTAATCCCTCCGCGGAAAAACTTTACAGTAAAAAAGCCAAAGACCTTGTGGGGACGGTCTTCAGTGAGCCCGATGACGGCAGCGGTTTGATAGAGCTGCAGTTACCCGGTACGTCCCGCAAAAAGCGCGTGCTTGGAGTCATGTCTATTGAGTTGCAGTGGGAAGGCGAAAAATGCCGGCTTGTTTCTCTGAGAGACGAGACGGAGAATATAATGCTGCGGGAGATGTTCTGCGAAGCCTCGATGAGGGACGAATTGACGGAACTTTATAACCGCCGGGCTTTCATAGTCTTGGCAAGCCAGCAGGTAAAGATCTCGAAACGTAAAAACGAATATCTATACATACTTTTCGCGGATGTGGACGGTCTTAAAAAGATCAACGACAAATACGGTCACGCCGAGGGGGACAATCTTCTCAGGGAGATAGCGGACTCGATGAGGGCGGTTTTCAGGGAATCTGACATACTTTCTCGTATTTCGGGGGATGAGTTCGCGGTTATGGGGGCCGCCTCCAAAGAACAGGATGTAGTCGTGGCAAAGAACAGATGGAAAGGTCATATAAATTTTATGAACGGGGAGGGGAAGTTCCCATACGAGATATCTCTCAGTATCGGCGAAGTTTGTGAGGTACCTTCCGCTCAAACTGGAGTGTCAGACCTGCTGGATCGCGCGGACAGGAAAATGTATGAAGAAAAGAAACGTTTAAAATGAGGTATATCCCCTGGAGGGAAGCTTTTACTATATCCCGATAAGGGCAAAGGATCCAAATAAGGTGAAAAATGCAGAGTGGAAAAATACTTGTCGTTGATGACGAGAAAGATTTTTGTTTTTTCATGAAAAAATATCTTGTAAGCAAAGGGTATCGAGTGGATATCGCTTACGATGGCCTTCAGGCGGCAGAGATCCTTGAGAACGAACGATACGACGCGGTATTCTTTGATTGTAATATGCCGGAACTTTCAGGGATGGAGCTTGTATCCATAATATCTAAAAAAAATCCCGGGGCGCGAAAAGTCATGATCTCCGGATATGAAGGGATAAACGAACAGTTCGCGGAAAAACTTGATGTAGACGTTTTTTTAAGCAAACCTTTTTCTCTTGAACAGCTTGAAAAAATGATGAATGAAATATGACAGCCGGACGACTGAAAAGGCTGCCGGCTTCTGGGGAAGTGTTTTCCAATAGACGGGGAGTGTAAATGTATTCTGTGATGATAACTTATGTGGTAGTGTTTGTGTTGGGTTTCGCCCTGGCGGTTTTTTTGGTATATATCGCGTTCAGGGTCGGAAGGTACACGCTGAGTACCGGTCGGCGCGGAAGTGAAGACGAGTTTTCCCGAACCAGCTACGCGGAGGCTCTTGAGGACAAAAAAGAGGTGGAGGGGATACTGCGTAACATAGCTGACGGTCTTATCGTAGCGGACTCGAAAGGCAGAGTAGTAAAGATGAATTCTGCCGCCTCAAGAATGCTGGGGGCCGGCAAAAAAGAAAGGGTTTTGCCGGAAGAAGTAAGTAAGGGCAGGATCTTTGCTTTTTCCGGTGATACTTCTCAGCAATGGAAAAAGAAAATGGAACTTGCCGCTAAGGGGGACGTGACAAAGGGCATCCTTAGGTCTAACACAGCTGTCATAGAGGACAAGAGCGGACGTATAGTAGGCATAATGTCAGTTCTGGGAGATCTAACGAAACAGAGAGAGCTGGACAGGGTCAAGGCGACATTTGTCGCCAACGTTACACATGAGTTGAGGACTCCGCTTGTAGCTCTCGGAAAATCGATCGCTCTTATCTTACAGGGTTCGGTAGGGGGCCTTACGGAACAACAGACCCAGATGCTTTCCATAGCTGAACGCAACCTCAAAAGATTAACCGGTTTGATAAACGATCTGCTCGACCTTTCCAAGCTGGAAGCGGGAAAAATGCAGATAAAACCCCGGGAAGTGAGAGTGGACGACATGGTCGGAGACGCGGTTTCGGGCCTGAGGACTTGGGCGGAAACAAAAAATATCTCTCTCACTGAGAAGATCGAGGGAGGTCTCCCGGAAATACGAGCCGATCACGATAGGGTGATACAGGTCCTTAATAACCTTATAGGGAATGCCATCAAGTTTACCCCGCCTGGTGGAAGTATCGAGGTAAGGGCTTCCGCGTGGAAAGTGGGCGGAGGAGTTGAAGTGGCCGTGAAGGATAACGGCAAGGGTATGTCCGAGGAAAAGATTGACAAGATATTTAACAAAGTTTACCGGGCGGATGACCATTCAGATGACGAGATCGGGGTAGGGATAGGACTTGCTATAGCCCGGGAAATAGTCGAACTACATGGCGGGGAAATATGGGGGAAAAGTGCGGAGGGAAAGGGAACCGAATTTATGTTCACTCTTCCGGGGAAACCGCCGTCAAGAGCTTGATCGTGGGGGTGTTGAACTTTTGTTTTAAGAAGGGAGAAGGAAAAAGAGATGAACAAAGACATAAAAATACTTGTTATCGATGACGAAGAGGATTTCAGGCAAGTTATGAAGGTGTGGCTTGAATCGAGAGGGTATGAAGTGATAACCGCTCCGGATGGGGAGTCCGGAGTTGAGAAAGTAAAAAAGGATAAGCCCGATATAGTGTTTGTGGATAGCAGGATGCCGGGGATGGACGGAACGGAAACTATCAAACACATAAGGAAAAAGAACAGGAAGGTACCGATCATTGTAATAAGTTCGTATGTGGGGGATCTTAAAATGAAACAGGTTGTCGCCAGAGGCATATCAGGGGTGTTCAGAAAAGACCAGGATTTCGAAAAAGGGGCCGCTCTTTTGGAAACGGCCCTGAGAAATCATAAAAAACTCAAAAGTTAATCGGCGGTTATTCCCGGGCCTACATAGCGGAATGTCCCGTTGACTCATTAATAAATGTTACCGAAGGTATGGGTTAAAGAAGCATAAAAATAGTAGCAGTATTTTCTCTTTTTTTGGTTCTTTTTTTCTCTTTGTGGATAGCTGTTAATATGTGGA